>CAUJFU010000202.1 GCA_963169055.1 Myxococcota bacterium | reverse complement strand
GCTTGCTTCACTGCCTTCCGCTTCCTCCCCCTTCGCCCCTTCTCTAAGAAACCTTCTCGTCAAACGGCCAATGACCTTTCGCCTTCTGCCGCTTTAACACCATCTGCGAAAAATGCGGAAACCGCATCCACCAAAATAACGCGCCTCGCAAATGTTCCGGCAACGACGGCAACCAATGCCCTACTCCTACCGGTCCTTCCATCTTCCAACGCACCCAACATTGCAACAATGCCGATGCAAACGCAAGATAATGCACCTTCGGAGACGCCGTTCGATCCACATAAAACTCCAAACCCCGACGCTCCGCACGATGCACATCCAACTCCCCAAACATCTGCAACGCCTCGACCCTCGATAGCTCTCCGCCTCGCAATGCTTTTTGTTCTTCTGTTCTCATGACCTCGATACCTCTCACAAAGGTCGCGCACCTGCAACGACCGTCCCGATCGCGCAAATACGCCTGTCTTTGCCTTTTCTCCGATAGCATACACCCCCTCTCCTCCAATTTCAAGCAACCTACCTCTCCCACCATAAATCCAAAAAACCAAAGAATTTCCTTGCGCTTTTCCAAATCCTTGTCTATACATTTTTTCACCTAGACATTTGCACTACTGAACACTGCAAGCCAAAGGATACCCCCATGACCAACAACCCCCAACCCATCCCCCGCAAAAAACTCACCAAACGCCAACAAATGGTCTACGACTTCATCGTCGACGCCATCAAACAACACGGCTATCCCCCCACTCTCCGCGAAATCGGTAACCATCTCGATATCTCCTCCACCAACGGCGTCAACGATCACCTCAAAGCCCTCGAAAAAAAAGGCTACCTCCGCAAAGGCAACCTCCGCGCTCGCGCACTCACCCCCCTCCTCCACGGTGAAGAAATCAACACCTCCTCCACCTCCCCCCTCCGTGTCCCTCTCCTCGGCACCGTCGCCGCTGGAACCCCTATCCCTCGCGTCGAAGAAGCCAAAGAAACCCTTCTCATCGACCCCGCTCTCCTTGGCAATATCCCCCAAGAAGAAGTCTTTGCCCTCGAAGTCCGTGGCCGCTCCATGATCAACGACGCCATCCTCGAAGGCGATTTCCTCTTTGTCCGTCAACAAAAAGATGCCAAAAACGGCGATATCGTCGTCGCTGTCGTCGAAGACGAAGTCACCGTCAAACGCTTTTACCGCGAACACGGCAAAGTTCGCCTACAACCCGCCAACGACACCATGACCCCCATCCAAGTCAGCGAAGTCGACCAAAAAGACCTCTCCATCATCGGTATCGCCATCGGACTCTCCCGCCGCTTCTAATCCCCCCCCTTCCTCTCCGCTTTTTCCCCCCCCTTCCTCTCCGCTTTCTCCCTCCCCCTTCCTCTCCGCTTTTTCCCTCCCCCCCTTCCTCTCCACCTTTTCCCCCACAACCATCCAATCCCGTCGCACTGAACAATCCTCTACATCCATGTTCGCGCACACTCCCAAAAACCCCCGCGTTCGCAGACGTCCACGCGGCACTGTTATCTGCCTGAAAAACCAACGCTCGTCCCGCCAAACACGGGGTCAAGGGAGCCGCGCTCCCTTGCGGGGCATGGGGCAGAGCCCCACAAAACAACAAACACAACCAACCCCTCTGTCCCCTCCAGACAAACACAACCAACCCCTCCACACAAGCCGATACACCCTGAATCTACCTTCAAAAAATCGCTCCGCAGAAAGGCTTGCAGAAAACCATCGCAGCGAGTATCTTGCGCACAACTTCTCACCCAAGGCCGCCCCCCCCAAGGCGGACCACCACCTCGACTCGAACAGCGAGGGTTCGGTTATCGCGGAGACAACAGAGGAATTCGATGGATCGTCAAGAAAAGTTTGCACAGACCCTCAAAGAACGCATCATGATCCTAGACGGCGCGATGGGAACCATGATCCAACACTACGCCAAAACTATCCAACCCCTCTCCGAAGCCGATTTTCGGGGAGAACGCTTCAAAGATCACCCCCGCTCTCTCCAAGGCTGCAACGACCTGCTTTCCATCACACGCCCTGATATCATCGCCGATATCCACCAACAATTCCTTGAGGCAGGGGCCGATATCCTCGAAACCAACACCTTTAGCGCCACTTCGATCGCAATGGCGGATTACGGCCTTGAACCTTGGGTCTACGAGATGAATCTCGCTTCTGCCCAACTCGCCCGCCGCGTCGCCGATCAACACACCCAACGCGATCCTGCCCGACCCCGCTTTGTCGCAGGTTCGCTCGGCCCCACCAACCAAACTGCCTCCATGTCCCCCAAAGTCGAAGACCCCGGATACCGCGCCGTCACCTTTGACCAACTCGTCACCGCCTTTTCCGAGCAGATCAACGGACTCCTTGATGGTGGCGTCGACCTCCTGTTACTCGAAACCAACATCGACACCCTCAACCTCAAAGCCGAACTCTATGCCGTCGAACAAGTCTTTGAACAACGCGGCCATCGCGTCCCCGTGATCGCCACCGTCACCATCCCCGACAACTCGGGACGCACTCTCTCCGGCCAAAATCTCGAAGCCTTTTGGACCTCCGTCTCTCACGCCCCCCTCGCTGCCGTCGGAATCAACTGCGCACTCGGCGTCAACGAGATGCGGCCCTACGTCGAAGAACTCTCCCATCTCGCCCACCTCCCCACCATCTGCTATCCCAACGCCGGACTCCCCAACGAATTCGGCGAATATGACGACACTCCCGAACACATGGCCGAGATGATGGGGACTTTCGCCTCCGAAGGTTGGCTCAACCTCGCAGGCGGATGTTGTGGCACTACCCCCGCCCACATCGCCGCCATCGCCCAAGCCGTATCCTCTTTCCCTCCCCGCGTCCCGCCCCTTCCTCACCACCAAAGCTGCTACAGCGGCCTCGAAGCCCTTCGCGTCCGACAAAACACCAACTTCTTGATGATCGGCGAACGCACCAACATCACGGGCTCCAAACGCTTCGAAAACCTGATCAAAGCTGGCGATTATGAAACCGCCCTCTCCGTCGCCCGCCAACAAGTCGACGGCGGAGCCAACATCATCGACGTCAACATGGACGAAGGCTTGATCGACTCTGTCGCCGCCATGACGCGCTTTCTCAACCTCATGTCTTCTGAACCCGATATCGCCCGTATCCCCGTCATGATCGATAGCTCCAAGTTTGAAGTCCTTGAGGCCGGACTCAAAGTCCTCCAAGGAAAGTCCATCGTCAACTCCATCAGCCTCAAAGAAGGCGAAGAAGTCTTCAAAGCACAAGCCCGTAAAGTCCGACGCTATGGCGCTGCTGTCGTGATCATGGCCTTTGATGAAGACGGCCAAGCCACCGACACCCAACGCCGTATCGAGATCCTTAGCCGCGCTCACAAGATCCTCACCCAAGAAGTCGGCTTCCCCGAAGAAGATATCATCTTTGACCCCAACATCCTCACCGTCGCCACCGGTATCGAAGAGCACAACACCTACGCCATCTCCTTTATCGAGGCCACCCGCCAACTCAAACGCCTCTTCCCTCGCGCCAAAGTCAGCGGCGGCGTCAGCAATATCTCCTTCTCTTTTCGCGGAAACCCCGCTGTCCGCGAAGCCATGCACGCTGCCTTCCTCTACCACGCCATCCAAGCCGGCCTTGATATGGGCATCGTCAACGCCGGACAACTCGAAGTCTACGAACAGATCTCACCCGCCCTCCTTGAGCGCGTCGAAGACGTCCTCTTCAACCGCCGCGAAGACGCCACCGATCGCTTGATCTCTTACGCTGATGAAAACAAGTCCAACGCCAAAGAACGCGCTCTCGACGATGCTTGGCGACAAGCCCCCCTCGCCGAACGACTCGCTCACGCCCTCCTCAAGGGCATCACCGATTATCTCGAAGAAGATCTCGCCGAAGCCCTCCGCACCTACGACCAACCCCTCCAGATCATCGAAGGCCCACTGCTCGACGGCATGAATATCGTTGGCGACCTCTTTGGCGAAGGCAAGATGTTCTTGCCCCAAGTCGTCAAAAGCGCTCGCGCCATGAAAAAAGCCGTCGCCTTTCTATTGCCCCACATGCACGCTGGCGTCGAAGGCGAACGACAGCCCCGCGCCCGTATCCTCATGGCCACCGTCAAAGGCGACGTCCACGATATCGGCAAAAACATCGTTGGCGTCGTCCTCGGCTGCAACGGCTACCAGATCATCGACCTCGGCGTCATGGTTCCCGCCGACAAGATCCTCAAAGCCGCCCGCGAACACAACGCCGATATGATCGGACTCAGCGGCTTGATCACCCCCTCTCTTGACGAAATGATGCACGTCGCTCGTGAAATGCAGCGCGAAGGCTTTACCCTACCCCTCCTGATCGGCGGCGCGACCACCAGTAAAAAACACACCGCCGTCAAGATCGCACCCCAATACGAACACATCGTCGTCCATGTCCGTGACGCTTCGCGCTCCGTCGGCATCGTCGGTGAACTCCTTACCCCCGAAAGCCGCGAACGCTTCGCCATCCAAAACCGCGAAGAACAACAACAAGCCCGCCTCGCCTTCGCCAAAAAACAAAGCCTACCCCTCGAACCCTATCACAAAGCCGTCGAACGCCGCTTCTCTTGCGATTGGCAACAAGCCGATATCCCACAACCCGCCTCCCTTGGTATCCACACCCTCCAAAACTTCTCTCTCGAACAACTCGTCCCCTTCATCGACTGGTCCCCTTTCTTCCGCGCATGGGAACTTCACGGCTCTTATCCCGCCATCCTCCAAGACCCCGAGATCGGCCAAACCGCACAAGAACTCTTCGACCACGCACAAAGCATGTTGCGCGAGATCATCGCCCACAAAAAGCTCCAAGCTCACGGCATCTACGGCTTCTTCCCCGCAAACAGCGACGGCGACGATATCCTCGTCTACACCGACAACACACGCTCCACCCTCCTCACCCGCTTCCATACCCTCCGCCAACAACGCGGACGCGCTGACTCCCCCCTCTACGCGCTCGCCGATTTTGTCGCACCCACACACTCCCAACGCCTCGACTATATCGGCGCATTCTGCGTCTGCGCTGGCTTTGGCACCGATGAAATGGTCGCTCACTACGAAGCCGATCACGACGATTACAACGCCATCACCGCAAAAGCCCTCGCCGACCGACTCGCCGAAGCCTTCGCCGAATACCTCCACAAGCGCGTCCGCGACGAATGGGGCTACGGCAAACAAGAAGACCTCAACAACGACGATCTGATCCACGAACGCTATCGCGGTATCCGACCCGCCCCGGGTTATCCCGCTTGCCCCGACCACACCGAAAAACGCACCCTCTTTGATCTCCTCCACGTCGAAGACTCCATCGGCGTCCATCTCACCGAAAGCTTCGCCATGTTCCCCACCGCCGCCGTCTCCGGACTCTACTTCGCACACCCCGATTCCCGCTACTTCGCCGTCGGCTCCATCAACAAAGATCAACTCACCGATTATGCCCAACGCAAGGGCATGTCCATCTCCCAAGCCGAACAGTGGCTCGCACCAAACCTCGGCTATGATCCCAACGACAAAGACTGATCCCCCAAACGATCCACGCCCACTCACCAACATTCGCAAAGCCCCAGAGGAGTGACTCGTCAAAAACCCGTGTTCGCATCCCCCCAAGCGGCACGGTCGCCCGAGTGAAAAACCTCTGGTCGCCCCGCCAACACGGGGGTCAAGGGGCGACAGTCCCTTGCGGGGCGTGGGGCAGCGCCCCACAAAATTCAAAACCAAAACGATTCCCCATCACGACGCCCTCAAACCTTACAGGAGATCCAAACGATGAAGATCCAAGAGATCCTTGCCCGTGAGATCCTCGATTCCCGTGGAAATCCAACCGTTGAAGTCGACGTCTTCCTCCAAGACGGCTCCTTCGGTCGCGCAGCCGTCCCTAGCGGCGCATCCACCGGCATCCACGAAGCCCTCGAACTCCGCGACAAAGACCCCAAACGCTACCTCGGAAAAGGCGTCCTCAAAGCCGTCCAACACATCCGAGAAGAGATCGCCCCCCACCTGCGCGGAAAAGATGCCTCCCAACAACGCGAGATCGACCGCCTCATGCTCGACCTCGACGGCACTCCCAACAAGTCTCGCCTCGGTGCTAACGCCATCCTTGGCGTCTCGATGGCCGCCGCCCGCGCCTCCGCAAATGCCCTCAAACTCCCACTCTATCGCTACATCGGCGGTGTCCACGCTTCCACTCTGCCCACCCCCATGTGCAACATCATCAACGGCGGCGAACACGCCGACAACGGACTCGATATCCAAGAGTTTATGATCATGCCCATCGGCGCAACCTCCTTCCGTGATGCCCTCCGCACCGCCGCCGAGATCTTCCACGTCCTCAAAAAAGTCCTCAAAGGACGCAAACTCAATACCAACGTCGGCGACGAAGGCGGCTTTGCTCCCGACCTCCCCAACAACGAAGAAGCCCTCAAACTCATCCTCCTCGCCATCGAAGAAGCTGGCTATCTGCCCGGAAAAGACGTCGCCCTCGCCCTCGACGCCGCCGCAAGCTCTTTCTTCAAAGACGGCAAATACCACCTCGATCAAAAACAGATCGATTCGACCGAAGCTGTCGCCTATTACGTCGACCTCTGCAACCGCTACCCGATCATCTCCATCGAAGACGCTCTCGCCGAAGACGATTGGGACGGCTTCAAAGCCCTCACCGATGCCCTCGGCGACCGCGTACAACTCGTCGGCGACGACCTCTTCGTCACCAACACCTCCCGCCTCCAACAAGGCATCGATCGCGGCACCGCCAACTCCATCCTGATCAAACTCAACCAGATCGGCTCCCTCACCGAAACCCTCGACACCATCGCTCTCGCTCGCCAACACCGCTACTCCGCCATCATCTCCCACCGCAGCGGCGAAACCTCCGACGACTTCATCGCCGACCTCGCCGTCGCTACCGGCGTCGGCCAAATCAAAACAGGCTCCATCTCCCGCTCCGACCGTGTCGCCAAATACAACCAACTCCTCCGTATCGAAGAACAACTCGCCAAACAAGCCTTCTACCCCGGCAAATCCCTCCTCCGCTGCGCTTAATACGATCTCCTTCTTTTTTTCCTGCTTCCTCTTTTCTGGTGTTTGTGGGGTTCTACCCCACGCCCCGCAAGGGACCGATGGCCCCTTGACCCCATATCGGCGAAACGATCATCGTTTTTCAAACAAATGGCTCTCTCGCTTGAACGTGTACGAACTCGGGTTTTTGTCTCGTGTCGATCCGATGGGGGGTAGCATACCAAAAGCCATCTGAGATCGCTTTTCCGATGGGGGGTGGCATACAAAACGTCATCTCAGATCGCTTTTTCGATGGGGGGCGGCATACAAAACGCCATCTGAGATCGCTTTTCGATGGGGGGTGGCTTGTATTCTTCGGGTGGGATGGGTAGCCTGAGGCCAGACCCATAGAGACAAAAGAAGGAGGCCGAAAAAAACGATGAAGAGACAAGACAATCTGTTGAACGATTATGACCGCGCAAGCGCCGAACAAGCGTATGCCTCGTACAAAGCGACTGCCGAAGCTCTACCAGCAGAGAAATTGGAAGGCCAGTACGTCTTGCAGGGCGTGGTGACGGTGTTGGATCTAGTGTGGTTGTTGATCAAGCAAGCCAAAGCGGACGAGCGCGAATTGGTGACGATGCCTGCCATCACCGCGCAAAGCATCGAAGAGATCACGCAGTTGCGTTTGGCCTACTGGCATGCTTCGTTGGAAGTCGAGATGTCGCAAAGCGAATCCAAGCGAAAACGCGCCCAAGAGCTGATGCGAAAGCTGCGCACGATCCGACGTCGGTTGTTTGGAGCGATCGACGTGATCTGGCCCGATGACGAAGCGATGCAAGACCGTCTCACCGCCTTAAAGAAAGGGCAAGGACACGCAGATCTTGCGAGCGATATCGTCGCACTGGTGGCCTTGTACCGCCCTCGCCTCAAAGAGACTGCTGCATGGCTGCACACCGCACCGTTGGAAGCATTGCTCGACGAAGGGAGCCGCCTCGCCCCTGAGTTGCTCGAAGCGCGCAACGAAGAAGGCCAAACCACCGAAGCCGAAAAGAAGATCGAGATGCAACGGCGTTTGTTCGCCCTTTTGGAAGACGCCTACAACGAGATCGCCGCAACAGGCGCTTATGTCTTTCGCCGCGATCCTCAACACGCCGAGAACTACGCACACACCCTGCGCTCCGCTTACGCTCGCGCCCACCAGCCCACTCCCACCCCCACAGGGGTACAAAACGCAACATAGGCAAAGGATTCGCTCTTGCCTTACCCCTTGCCTCGCGACGCTGCGCTGCGCTGCGGAGGCGAGGGGGAGAAGGCAAGCAAAGACGGGGCGAGAAAAGAAAAGCTGCGCAAAGTGGATCGATTTGCGTTAAGGCCGATTCTCTGGCATCCTTGGTTTACGTATTGATCCCACACGACACGGTTCGAGAAAATATGGGTCTTGTAGCGTTGCTCAAGACGTGGATGAGGGAAAGCGAACAGGAGCAAGCCATGCGAGCAGATACCACGAAACATCCGAAGTCTCCCGAAACCCAACAGACAAGAATCTTCCACGAGATCGAAAAGACCGACGGCGTATTGGGAGGAAGCGCACGCATTCGAGGAACAAGGCTATCGGTCTGGTTTTTGGTGGCATTGAAGCGTTTGGGACAACGAGACGAAGAGATCCTGTTGGACTATCCGCAGTTATTGTCTGCTCAACTTGCTGAGGCATGGGACTACGAAAAAGCATTTCCCGAAGAGATCGCCGCCGAGATTCAAGAGAACGAGGAGATCTGATGGCAAGCCTGTACGCGGACGAAAACTTCAATTATCGGGTGGTTGAAGAACTGCGAGAAAAAGGGCACGACATCCTGACAGTGCGAGAAGCAGGACAAGCAGGCGTTTCGGATAATGAGGTGTTGCGCCACGCAACCGAACAACAACGGATCGTGTTGACCTTCAACGAAAAAGATTTCATCAGGCTGCACAGGCAATCCGACGAACACACAGGAATCGTCATTTGCACAGTGGATCGGGATGTATCGGCGTTGGCGCAACGCATCCACGAAAAGCTTACGGACGTGCCAGTGATGGCAGGGAAGCTGGAGCGAGTCCGCAGACCATCCTCTTGAACCATCGCTCACTTATCCAGACTCGCGAGCGGCCACAAGGACGAACACACGGACTTGGTTGTCGTCGCTTTCCTCGCCCCTGCCCCTTCGGGGCATCCTTACAGGAGTACTTTGCGATCGTCGCAGGGAGGGGGGCATCGCGCAGCGGCGGGGCGAGGGTGAAACAAAATGTCCCATCGCACACCCATCCCACCCATCCACGCAAGCCCTGTCTCTGACATTTTTTTTACATCACGCTTGCTTTTTGTTGACCCGTTGGGGGCGCGATACGGTTAGGATGGGAGCGTCTTTGTCACGACGAACTTTGTTGTTTTGGTTTTGGATCGAGTTTGCGCAGCGTTGCCCCCGTGTTCGGGGCTCTTCAACAACGCAATCGATCGTACCTTTGTTAACTCCCCCGTGTTCTGGCCTCTTCAAGCGGCACAGCCGTTGGAGGAAAGCGCCCCTGTTCGGCCCGCCGATACGGGGTCAAGGGGCGACAGTCCCTTGCGGGGCGTGGGGCAGCGCCCCACCAAACCCAAACCCAAACCCAAACCCAAACCCAAACCCAAACCCAAACCCAAACCCAAACCCAA
>CAUJFU010000201.1 GCA_963169055.1 Myxococcota bacterium | reverse complement strand
CCCGAACTGAGGCGGCATCCGAGGGTCTCTACATACTCTCTATCGTGTACAACAACTTGGCTTGCGCCACTTCCTCTGTTGTCGTCTGGTCAACCGGGCTTGCTTTCACAAGCCCGCCCCTTTAGGGGTGGGTCGTTGACCAGAAAAGCCTCCCTCTGTCTTGTACAGGATGGACGCGGTTGGATGGTTTTGTGGGGTTCTCAGTCGAAAATAGGGGAGTATACCGATATCTGCTCAGGTTGCAACCTTACCACAAGATGAGCGGCTTGACGCGTCGGAGAGGTGCTGTTAGAAGGCCGTCATTGCGCAGGGGAGGGGGGATCGGAGAGCGGCCATGTGTTTTCGAGGTAGCGTTTGATCAACCCTGCGTGGGAAAGCGGTTTGCGTGGATCGTCGATATCTTCGTTGGTCTCGTAGTCAAGGAGCACAAGATCGTGGTGTTGCATGATATCGAGCAGGGCGGCGACTTCTTTTTGGAGCTTGTGATCGAGCGCCCACCGATAAGTCGGAAGGTAGATCGAGCGTCGCGCCTCGATGTAGGGAAAAAGCTCGTTGCCGTGGAGTCCTTTGCGATGTCCGAGGACTGCGCCAAAGCTGCGAACAGTGCGCTTGAGTCCCTTCATGTCCGTGATCGTGAGTTTGTGAGGATCGATGTCGCAGTGTTCAAAGACCTTGAGGGCTTGCCAGATCCCTTCAACCGATTGGCTCGTATGGCCTGCTGAGAAAGGAACAGGGATATCGCCAAGCGGATAGAACGGGCTAAAACGAACCCACGGTGATTCGCCTTTCGAGGTGACGTCGATGATCTGGGCGTTGGGTAGGCGTTTGAGGATCGATGCAGGGTTTGTGCTTTTGTGTCGGATGAAAACAGTCATGGTGTTCTCCTTGGGATGGCGGTTTGGGGCGAAAAAGGCGTCTTGACGCACGCTGCCTCGGAGGGTTCGTTGTTTTTTCGATTTGGGTGGAAAGGAAGAAAGCATGGAAGCGAATGAAAGTGCTTTGGAGATGGGGCAGATCGCACTCCAACGAGGGGCTTTGGCGGAAGCCAAAACGCATTTTTTGCGTGCGTTGCAGATGCCCGAAGATTGGCAAGAAGCGCGTCGTTGCTTGGCGCGGATCGCCTTGATTCAGCAGCCGCATGATGCAGAGATCCATTTGCGGGTCTTGTTGGAGGCCGACCCCGAAGATGCCGAAGCGATGGCCTTGGATGGGCTGTTGTATTTGAGGCGCGGGAAATCAACAGAAGCGGTTGAGGCGTTGGAGCGTGCGCGTGCTTTGGCCCCGGGGTTGGCGTCGATCCATGCCAACCTTGCCTTGGCGTATCGTTCGGTCGAACGGCTAGAGGACGCACTCGAAGCAGCCCGTCAATCGGTTGTTTTAGATCCCGAACACTTGCCGCATTACGATGTTTTGGGGCAGCTATGGCTCGACAAAGGCCGAAGAGGCGAAGCGATCCGCGTATGGACAGAAGCCCTGATGCGCGATCCCCGTCGTTTGGGGACGTATCTTCAGTTAGGGGCTGTATTGCAACAGGCAGGAAAATTGGAGCAAGCGATCAAACTATATCAGGAGGGCGTACAAGTCGTCGCTGCTTGCGAAGGATTGCGAGAGCGCTTGTATGAGATGTTTCTTGCTTCTCAGCAGCCCGTGCTTGCTTTGGAACAGGCGGAGGCTCTAAGGAGATCGCGGGGGAACCATTCGGATATATTGCTACAGGGTCGATGCTTGTTGATGTTGGGGCGGTTTGAACAAGCCGAACAGGCTTTTTTGGATGCGTTGGCGTTGGAACCCGAACGTTGGGAGGTTCACTTTCATCTCGGCGAAGTGTACCAATTGTTGCAAAAGGCCGAAGATTCCGAAGATTCATATCTTTCAGCCATTCGCCGCGAACCCCGCGCATGGCAAGCCCACAACGGTCTTGGGCAGTTATTGTTGCACCTGCATCGGCACGAAGAAGCGATGGGTTGTCTGCGCCAAGCACAACGCCTCGCCCCACAACGCCCAGAGCCCTTGTTGAATCTGGCCCTCTGTCATGCTCTCCAAAGCCAACCCAAAGAAGCGAGCGAACTCGCTCAGCAGGTACAATCGATCAGTTCGAAAGGATCGGCCTCTTACGAAGAAGCAGGGCGCTTGATCGAGGCGTTGAAAAATGCGTAAGTTCTCAGGGGCTTAGGTTTTTTTCTTGCGGGGGGAAGTGGCTTTTGTTGGGGGCGGAGGCGAAGTGGAAGGTGCGAGATCGGCGATCTCTTGGAGAGAAAGACCGGTGGCGCTGGCGATCAGGTCGTGTGGGAGGTGTTGGGCGAGTAGGTTTTTGGCGACTTCTTTGTGGCCTTCTCTGCGGCCTTCTCTACGGCCTTCTTCGCGGCCTTCTTCGCGGCCTTCTTCGCGGCCTTCTTCGCGGCCTTCTTCGTGGCTGATTTGCTTAGTGAGTTCCCAAGCGGCTTCGTCTTTCAGCTTTGCGAATTCTTCGGGGGAGAAGGCTTGCTTTTGAACAGAGAGGAAGGCGCGTTGGAGGGTGGGGTGCTGTTGATAGGCGGAAAGATCGACAGAGTTATTGAGGGAGTCTTGGACGGCTTGAAGCCAGAGGCGGACATTGGGAGAGATGCGTTCGTTGAGAAGGTTGGGGTTGAGGAAGATCAGGCGGTGGGGAAAGAGGCGGTGTTCGTGTTGGTATTCGTCGATGGATTGGAACGAGACGTTGAGTGTGCCAAAGAGGCGTTCGGTATCTTTGGGGAGACTGGTGAGCATGACGATGGTGTAGACGGTTTTTCCAAAGCGATAGTCACGGAAGTTGTGGACTTGTTCGATCATGCCTACGAGGTGGTAATAAAGAAAGCGGTCGAAAAAATCGGACTCGTAAGCATGTTGAACTTCAACGATGACGCGGCGTTGTTTGTCTTCGGCGAACAGGTCGTACTTGAGCTTTACGCGACCGATCTGCTCGTGGTAGCTGTACTCTTGGATCACCTCATCGACTTCAAACTCGATGTCGAGGACGTCGCGGACAAAGGCGTTAAAGACATCGACCTGACCAAAGGCTTTTTTGAAAGCGACATCGTAGCGTAAGGGGACGACTTCGATGATGTTGGATGTCATGACAGAGACCTCCATGCTTGGGTGACTTGGGTGGGTGACGTTTCCACAAATGCACGAAAAGCGCAAGCGTCGCAGCGGTGGTCGAGCGGCCAAAACAAGCCGATGACAGGTTTTTTGGGGGGGGGATAGTGCCAAAACAAGCTGATGACAGGTTTTTTGGGGGGGCGGGCAGTGCCAAAACAGGCTGATGACAGGTTCTTTGGGTGGTTGGTCGGGCCAAAACAAGCTGATGACAGGTTTTTTGGGTGGTTGGTCGGGCCAAAACAAGCTGATGACAGGTTTTTTGGGTGGTTGGTCGGGCCAAAACAAGCTGATGACAGGTTTTTTGGGTGGTTGGTCGGGCCAAAACGAGGGGATGCCCGTGTCTCGCCGGGTTCGGGTCTTCAGGTTCGGGTCTTTGACGCTTGTGCGAAACCCTGAGACTGTGTGGTTGAATTATCGGTGATTGTGGACAGCGCGCACAAAAGCTTCGGCTCGTTGGGGATCGACGGCTTCGGTGGAGATGCCATTGTATTTGAGCGATGTTCCGACGATAAGCCCCGTAGCATGGGGGAGGAGGTTGGGTAGTTGTTCGATGGTTGCGCCCGAGCCGATGTAAAGGGGGCATTCGGGGAGTGCTTCGCGGAGTTCTTGGAGGGTGCGGGGGTTGGTGGGAGAGCCTGTGTGGGAGCCTGAAAGGACGATCCCATCGGCATGAGCGCGTTGCCATGTATCGAGGGCTTCGTCGGCAGGTAAGCGCGGAGCGATCGGGGCAGCATGTTTGACTCGGATATCGGCGAGTATCCGCACATTCGGGGCGATCTGTTGGCGAAGGCGCAAGGTGATGTGGGCTTTTCCTTCGATGATGCCTTGATCGGTGATCATGGCTCCGCTGTGGACGTTGATGCGTACAAACGCAGCATCGCTTGCTGCGGCGATCGAAAGGGCCGCGATAGCATCGTTGCGCAACACATTGATGCCGAGATGAGGGGGAGACGCATGGCGTTGATGGAGTGCGTCTTGGACGGCACAGGCAACGCGTGTGATCGCGGCGACGGTGTGGGGAGGCACTTGATCGGGATAAAAAGGAGTGTCGCCAAAGTTCTCGATGATCAGAGCGTCGAAACCAGCATCGGTGAGGATCTGTGCATCGGTGATCGCTCGTTGGACGATCTGGCGCATCGGCATCGCTGCGGGGCCTTCGAGCAAACGTGGAAGGTGCAACATCCCGAGTAGGTAGGTCTTGAGCTTGGCGTGATGGCGTGGAGGGAGCGGACGTTGGATCAACGGGCTTGTAAGCTCCGCGCTTTTGGAGGGAGCGGCGTCTTTGTTGTTGGGTGGCGTGGGGATCTTTTGTTGGGGCATCTCAGTATCCTTCGGGAGAATGAGGAGGTGTGGAGCGGTTCTTTGTGTATCTTTCTTCTTTGTCTTTGGCAAGATGAGCAGAAAAAAACTCGTTGTCTACGGTGTGTGATCCGTGCTAAAACTGTTTTTGATTCGATAGTGATAGGAATTACGCAGTTGAATGGTGTTGTGGGGCTTTGCCCCACCCCCCACAAGGGACTGTCGCCCCTTGACCCCGTATTGGCGAAGAGAACACAAGTTTTTCATCTCAACAACTCTGTCGCTTGAAAAGGCGCGAACACGGGGTTTTTTGTGGCAATTGCGTGACACCTGAGCGGTAGAAAATCAGAGACGCAGTCGTGCAATGGGATGTTGGTTTGTGCAATTGCCTTATCGCAAAAGAGGGAGAAGCCGATGCACCGAGCGTTTGAGTGGCAAAGATCTGTTTTTGGATCTCCTCTACCACCAAGGGCCTGTTGGGTGGGAATTTGGGTGTCTATGGTTGTTTGCGTGATGCTATGTGCGGGGGAAACAGCATCTGCCGAGGGGAAGGCCGAGAAATTGGCTTTTGTTCACAAGCCTCCCCAACGGCTACAGGTGGGGACGCGCTACGTGTTGGAGGGGCAGATCACGAACAACGATGATCTGGATGAGGTGTCTTTTTGTTTTCGACGAAAAGGTGAGGCGCGTTATCTTTGCTCGCGGATGACGTTGTTTGGGGGAGATCGCTATCGGACGATCTTGGAGAGCATTCAAGTTCGCAAGCCTGCGATGGAGTATTATGTGCGTGGGGTGGACGTCAACAAAAAACCTGTGGCGTTGTTTGCGTCGGAAGCATCGCCGTCTCAGATCACGGTGGGGGATGCGCCAACCATCGTGGGAGACGCCCCTACAGCACCCAGCACAGATGAAGAGGAATTCGGCGAAGAAGAAGGGAAGGTCTTTACAGCATCGAGGAAAGAAGAACGTATCCAAAGTGCGCCTGCGGTGGTGACGGTTATTACAGAGGCGGATATCCGTGACAGTGGGCATCGTTCTTTGTTGGACTTGATGCGCTATGTGGTGGGGATCGATATCAACAACAACGGTCACTGGCCGGATATCGGGATGCGGGGCGTCAACCCACGGATCTCCTATGGGGAGAAGATTGTGGTGTTGTTAGACGGTCATATCATGGCGTGGCGTCAGTTCTTTCGGAACTATATCAATTCGTCTTGGGTCAGCATCGACAACATCAAACGCATCGAGATCATCCGTGGCCCGGGTTCGGCTCTTTGGGGTGCAAACGCCCTCAGCGGCGTGATCAACATCATCACCAAGACAGGAACGGATCTCAAAGGCTTGTCTGGAACGATCGGAGGAAGTCCTCTCAGCCAGAGTAGTTTTTTGACGTTGCAGGGCGGGCAAGAAATCTTTGGCGGCCTGAATTTTCGGGCCTCTTTTTCGATGGTCAACGAGAACCGCAGCCCGTTCTTGGGTCCGATCTTCGATTTTTTGATCTTGAAGGGAGGCACGCCGATTCGTCATATCCCGTTAGGAGATCGGAGTTATTCCCAGAATTTTTTTACGCAGATCACTTGGCGGGGTTGGAACCTGACGTATCACCAAAGCCGTTATGATCCGACGGGGCC
>CAUJFU010000200.1 GCA_963169055.1 Myxococcota bacterium | reverse complement strand
AGAAAGGGGGCGATGGAGGCGGTCACGCCATGCTTTTTCGTTGTGGATGGCGTTTGGTTCGACGTAATGGAGTAGGTTGAGATCATCGAGGTAGCCGAGTTGTCGCATGGTGTCTCGCATCTGGAGGGTGACTTGGTAGTTGTCTTGGGGGGAGCCTGAATCGATGTAGACGACGAGGTTTTGGAAGCCTTTGGTTTGGAAGATCTCGCCGAGGGTGGGGTTGTTTGCTCCGATCTTGCCCCATCCAAAGGTGCTAGAGAGCGCACCGATGCGGAAGAAGGTACGGGGATAATGGACGCCGAGCCAAAGAGAGATCAAGCCACCAAGCGAAGAACCCATGACGGCGGTGTGGCGGTGGTCGGGTTGTGTGCGATAAAGCCCGTCGATGTAGGGTTTGATATCTTTGAGCAAGAAGTCGGCGTAGTCGTTGGCTTTGCCTCCAGCGGAGGTTCCGCTGATCTTGTCGGTTGTGTGGGTGTATTCGTCCATTCTGCCGATCGTGTTTTCGACACCGACGACGATAAAAGGCTTGAGTTGTCCAGCTTTGATCATCTGATCGGCCCAGTTTTTGACGCCCCATCCGCCCCAGATCGCTTGGTCATCAAAGAGGTTTTGTCCGTCGTGCATGTACAAGACGGGATAGCGGGTTTTGGCGCTGCGATAGTTGGGGGGGAGGTAGACGATGAGCTTGCGTTTGTTTTGGAGCTTGGTGGCTGAGAATTCGTCGTGTTGTTCGAGTGTGCTGGTGTCGGTGGTGGCGTCGGTATTGAAGAGGGAGTTGGAGCCAAAAGGTCCGTACTCAAATCGCCGATTGACGGGGTCTGTGATCCATTGAGGGGTGGCGGAGGAGTCGACGAACTTGTAGGCGTATTGGGCATCTTGGGTCATGGTGATTTTGAGGTGATAAAAGTCGGTGCCAGCGACGCGTTGGAGGGTGTGTTGTCCGGCTTGCCATTGGTTGAAGGTTCCAGCGACGAAGGCGGGGGCTTGCATGGACCACCACAGCAAGAAGATGACGTCGCGGCCTTTGACGATGGGGATCTGTCGAAGGGCCGTTAAGCGTCGGAAGAAAGGGAGGATTCGTGCATTTTTTTGAGCAGGATCGGTGAGGGTGCTGAGATCTTGAAGGAGGGCTTGGTAGCGAAGTGTCGGATCATCGGGGGTGTAGTGAAGTGTAAAGCGGAGATCTTTGAGATCGACGGAAAAGCGGTAAGTGTCGTCTTGTGGGATCAGTGAAAGACTTGGAGAGCTGTTTTCTTCGAGGGTTCCGCCTTGTGGGAAAGCATTGTAGGGTGTGTGTGTAAGGCTGTGGCGTCGCCAAGCGCCTTGTTGTTGGAGTTCGAGGGAAAACGTCGCATTGCCGGCTTTGAGCGAGATATCGGCTTGGAATAGGCCCGTTTGGGCGTCAAGAGCGAGGGCGATCTGTTGGTTGCTTTGGGCGTTCCACGTGCCGACAAGACGGGCGGCTGTGATGGTGGGGAGGGCTTCGATGCGAAACGAGGCGTTTGTGGTGTCGACAGTGATGCGATAACGGCCTTGTTGTGGGGTATTTGCTTGGATCGGGGCGGTGGCTGTTTGTAGAAAGCCTTGTAGTGGCCATGTCGATTGTTGAAGGATGCCGACAGGAGCAGTTTGTTTGTCGAGTTGAAAAGTAAAAGAGAACGAGCCCGCAGGGAGCCAGAGTATGCGTTGCCACGTTTTGCCGTCGGCGGATCGTTCGAGAAGGCCGCTTTGTGCGGAGTTTTCGAGCAACGGAGTGCGCAGGCTGATCGCTTTGACTTGGAGCGCGGGTAGGCCGTCGGGTTGGGTTTCGGGAAGCGGCTCGGGGTTGGTTTCAGGGAGCGGCTCGGGGTTGGTTTCAGGGAGCGGCTCTTGTGCGTCGGTGGGGTCGGATTCTGCGATAGGTTCTGTGGTAGCGTCTTGTGTGGTTTCTTGATTCGACTCGGTAGGAAGGGACTCTTGGTCGGTGGGGGTGGGTTCTTGAGATGGATTCTCGGAGGGATCGGATTCAGCGGTGGGTTCTGTGGAAGGCTCGATGGGAGCGGGTTCTGTGGAAGGCTCGATGGGAGCGGGTTCTGTGGAAGGCTCGGTAGGAGCGGGTTCTGTAGAAGGCTCGGATGGAGCGGGTTCTTGGAGGGTCTCGGTAGGAGCGGATTCTTGGGAAGATTCGGATGTGGATTCTTGGAGGGTCTCGGTGGGTGGGAGGCCATCGCAAGCGAGGGCGGGGGTGATCGCAAGCAGGAGAGCGAGCAGGGGCCATCCAAAAAGCCGATATAGGGTGTTTTGTTGTGAGGAACGGTGCATGGGTTTGAATCCGATCGGTTGGAGATTGCGTCGGTAGAGGCGGTGTGATGGGCAAATCCATCGACGATTTGGTTTTTGTTGGTTTACGGGCAAATCCATCGACGATATGGTTTTTGTCGGTTTACGGGCAAGTCCATCGGTGAAGGATGGCGTCGCTGCCTGCGAACAAAGTGAAGCTTTCAGGATGCCACAAGAAGCTGTGCAGGCTTTGTGGAACGCGGAGGCTTTGGACGATCTTGCGGCCGGGGATGTCCAAGATGTCGACGGTAAGAAAAGCGTCGCTTTGAGCGAAAAGGTATTGAGGCGTGCTTCCAAATTGGAGCTGGCTGTAGCGTGCGCTGGCTTTGGTAAAATCACCGACTTTGTTCCACAAGTTTGTCGTCCAAAAGACGATTCGTCCACCGACGTAAGAAGCGGCGAGGACAGAAGCGCCGGTGGCCGGTCGAGGTCCGAAAGCGACCGCCATGACGCTATTTTGGTGTTCGGTGAGGGTTCTTTCGAGCCTGAGGTTGATGCCATCAAAGCTGAGGATGTAGATGCGTCCGCTGCTTGCGCCGACAGCGATGGTTTTGTTGTCGTCTTGGAAGCGAAGATCAAGGGGGAGATCGCTGTTGGGGAGGGTGAGTGCCGAGATGTCTTTGTTTTTGCTGATATCCCAAGCGATCACACGGCTATCTTCGCCGCCTGAGACGAACAGGGCAGGGCTGTTGGGTTGGATGGAAAGGGCAGAGACGGCTTTTCCGAGGTGGGCGCTCGAAAAGGTGGTTTTGAGAGTAGAGTTGCTGACGTCCCAAACGACGATATCGCCGTTGCGACTGGTCGAGACGAGAGTTTTTCCGTCTGCGGTGAAAGCGAGCCGCGTGATTGTCGCGTTGTGTTTGTTGAGGAGGGTGGAGGAACGGAGAAGGGTTCCTTGTTTCCAAAGAACGATGGTTCCGCGATCATCGCCAGAGGCGAGCAGGCCGATGTTGTTGTTTTGAGCGAGGGCGGTGATGTGGCTGTTGTGTGCAGGAAAAGGGCGAGCGGAGGCGGTGGGGGAGGCGATGGGCCATGAATAAGTGCGTGGTGTGTCGGTGGCGGCGTAGAGGGTGGTTCCGGTGGTTTCGGCTTGGATGCTGGTGACAGCGCCGTTGGGAGAGGTGTAAGCGTGAGCGTAGGTGTAGAGAGGGAGACGCCACGCACGAACCAGTTTTTCTGAGGTGCCTGCGAAGAAGAAACGCTTTTGTGGATCGTAGAACACGCTGTTGACTTCGGCTTGCAGCCCGCTGAGGGTGTAGAGTTTTTGTCCGAGATTGTTATCTGTGTTCCAGATCAGGACGATGCGATCGCTGCTTCCGCTTGCGAGTTCTTTGCCGTCGGGAGAGAAGGCGAGGGAGAGGATCGTTGCGCTGTGGGCTTTCCATTGTTTGGTGAATTTGTGTTGCGAGAGATCAAAAAGGGCGATATCTCCGAGGTTTCCACCGACAGCAAGGATGTTTGCTTGTGGAGATATGGCGAGGCTGCGTGCGTTAAAGCCGATCTTGAGGCGTTTTTGGAGTGTTCCGTCGCTGGTGTTGTAGCGGTGGAGGTAGCCGTCGTCGGAGACGGTGATTAGGGCTTGATCGTTGTCGACAAAGCGAATCCCCACAACTTCTCCTGAGTGGCCGAAAAGGGTGCGTAGGCGTTGTGCGGTCGAGAGCGTCCAGATTGCAGCGGATTTATCGCTGCTTGCGGAGGCGAGGAGGGTGTTGTCGCTGCTGATGGCGAGATCGTGGATGGCGTTGGTGTGAGCGCGCAGAGAAGAAAGCAATAGGCCATCCGTGCGCGACCAGATGCGGATATCGCCGGATTTGGAGGCGGAGACGAAGAGCTGGTTGTTGGGGCTGAGGGCGGTGGCACGGATGGTATCGCTGTGTTCGCCATAAGCTGTGAGGGGGAAAGTGACGCGGCTTGGGTTGCAGGTGCTGCATCCATAGGTGAGGGAGTGATCGCAGTTGTCGTCAGCGGCGTTGTCGCAGGTCTCGCTGGTACGGGGGGATTGTGCGTTGCTGCAAGAGTCCCATGCACCATTGGCGCAGCGTTGTGTGCCGTCGATGCAGATGCCCACACCAAGGGACTGGGCAGGGCCACCATAGCAAGATCGAGCAAGCGGCAGGCTTGTTCCCCCGATATTGTCGATGCTACCGTCGCAATCGTCGTCTTTACCGTTGCAGATCTCGGAGATTGGCGAAGCGGGGACACAGGTCAGTCGGGCTGCTTCGCAGCGATAGGTTCCGTTTCTGCATTCTCCTGTGGCCTGTGCGGGACAATCTTTGCCTTGTTCTTGGGGATTGTCGTCGATTTTTCCGTTGCAGTCGTCGTCTTTGCCGTTGCAGGTTTCGGGGACGGCTTGAAAGATGGAGAGGCATGAAAGCGCACCGTTGGTGCATTGGGTACGGCCATCTTGGCAGATACCGGGCTTTGGGGTCTGGCAGTCTTTGTTGGCGTCTGTGGTGTTGTTGTCGATGCTACCGTCACAATCGTCATCTTTACCGTTGCAGGTCTCGGATGTTGGGGTGATTTGTGTAAGGCACGATCCCCATGTGTTATTGAGACAAGTTCGAGAACCAGCTTGGCAGGTTCCCGCGCAAGTGTACGAACCATCGGCTTTTCGGGTGCAGCCCGTCAACCCGTCGTAGCAGGGTTCTTTTTTGCCGTTTGTGCAGGCGCAAGGGGGATTTTCATCGACGATACCGTTGCAATCGTCGTCTTTGCCGTTGCCGCAGATCTCGAAGGGTTGGGGTTGGATGTTGGATGTACACACCAACTTTCCATCTTTGCAGCCTGTATACTGTCCGCGTGCGCATTCACCGAGCTTTTGTGGGGCTTGGCAAGGAGCGGTGGGCAAGAGTACGTTATCGTCGATTTGTCCGTTGCAGTCGTTGTCTTTGCCATCACAAGTCGTTTCTTTGGATTCGTAATCCCCGCTGTGTACGAGGTAATCGCTGTCTGTGCAATCGGCCCATCCTTCTTTGCCTTTGCAGGTTTTTTTTGCACCCGAGCAGACGCCTTGGTTTTTGTTGCAAGGAGGGGGTGTGAGATCTTCGTCGATTTGTCCGTCGCAATCGTCATCTTCTCCGTTGCATCGTTCGGGGGCGTTGGGATGGATATCTTTGTCTTTGTCGTTGCAGTCGTATTGGCCTTTTTCGTTGGGTA
>CAUJFU010000199.1 GCA_963169055.1 Myxococcota bacterium | reverse complement strand
GCCACATCGCTCAAGGCACACCCCGCCGCAGTGCAGAACACATCACGTTGCGCATCGCCACGAAGGAGGCTTTTTTGATGAACCTACGCAAGCCCAATGGTCGCCCCTACCGTATCGTGTTGACGGGTGGCCCGGGGGGAGGAAAGACGACCGCAGGAGATATCTTCCGCCGCGAGTACCGAGACGAAGTGGTCTTGGTACCAGAAGCCGCAACCATCCTATTTTCGGGCGGTTTCCCTCGGTGCAGCCAACCCGAAGCAGTCCATGCAACCCAACGTGCGATCTTTCACCTTCAACGCAATCTTGAGGATCTTTACACTTGCACATCTAGGCAAAGTGTTTTGTTGTGTGATCGTGGAACCCTCGATGGTGCGGCTTATTGGCCCGAAGGCCCTCAACACTTTTATGAAACTCTGAACATCGATGTATCCCGAGAGATCGAGCGTTATGATGCGGTGATCTTTTTTGAAAGCGCTGCAGTAGGCGGAAGCTCTATCGAGGGCGGAAACCCTGTACGCATCGAAGATCTCGAAGAAGCTGCGCGACTCGATCGACGTTTGCGCGATATCTGGTCGCTGCATCCGTGCTTTGAAGTCATCCCCCATAGCGCCTCGTTTTTCGACAAGATCAAAGATGCTCTTTATGTGCTTCACGAACTATTGAAAGAACAACTCCATATCCCGCCCCGCGTCGTCGCTTCCGTTCTCAGCGACATCCACCGCCCTTAAAAAAACGCCACAGCGCCAGAAGCCGCGACGCCATCGCAAACCCCCCGTGTTCGCGCCACATCAAGCGGAGCCGTCGTTGATTTGAAAAACATCTGTTCGTTCCGCCTAAACGGGGTCAAGGGGACGGAGTTCCCTTGTGGGGTGTGGGGTGAAGCCCCACAAGAAACCATCCCATCAGCCCGTCCTATACGAAATCCGCCCATTGCGTGATCGTAAAGATGTGGGGGCAGCCCCCTGTGGCTGCCCAACAATAGGGCGTCTACAGCGGATCGCCCCTCCCCTTCGATCACACTTCTCTTGGATATCGTCTTACCGAAATTAAAAGCGCAAAGACAGACCTGCAAGAAAGAGATTGCGCAGATACTGCACCCCGCCAGCGCTAAAGCGATTGGTGTAAAAGCTATAACGCAGATCGAGGTGCAGGGGTCCAGCGATAGGGCGGGAGAGGCGGATGGTTGCGCTGGTCAGGTTGGCGTCGTTGTCGGCTTGTTGGAGAAGGGTGTTGAGGGTGAGTCCGTTGCGGAAAGAGCGAAACAGCAATTGTGCTTGAAGGACGAGCGTGATCCGCCAAGGGAGTTCGATTGCACTCAGAAACTGAACGCGATGACCCAAGAAAGATTCGCCATAAGATCGAGAATCCAGCAATTCAAAATGATAAGAGAGTTCAATCAAGACAACGTACAAAAAGCGCAAAGACAGGCCAATTTGGTGGGAAAGATCGAAGCGAGGGATCAACAGAGGTAGCGGTGAGGTATCGGAGTTGGTGGGTGGATCAAAGCGAAAAGCGTAAAAGAAACGAGAGAGATCGTAGCTGAGTTGTGCGCGAAACATCCGATGAAATTGTTTGCGGACGCTCAAGTGGTAGGTATCGCCATGATAAGAGAAGCGTTGTCCATCGGAGATCCGAATGGCTTTGCCAAGGGGAGGGTTGTCGTCGAGTCCCTCAAGATGGACGTCTTGGAATCGTTCGAGGTGTCGGAAAGAAAACGCGTTGTAGCCACCGCGCAAGGTAAATAGCCAATTTTCGGGGGCAAACCACATCACGACGGCTTGGGCGACGGCAAAGGAGTATTCGCGGCTTTCGTTGATGCGGCGGCTATCGGCTCCTTGAGCGGAGAGCCCGATCAAAAAACGCGGATGCAAGCGGAGATAGTACTGTGTTTCAAGTCGTTGGACGATCGAGCTTTCATCGTGGTATTGAAAAAACACCTTCCCACCGAGGCCGTAGCGCAGGCTCCAAAGGTGCTTGGCATCGGCATAACGAAGTGTAGCGACTCCCCCCCATTGATGGAGTCCATCGGATTGGATCGCAGCGGGCGGGATCTCGGGGGGGATGGATACAACGCCATCAATCTTGGCCCAACGAAGGGTGGAGGAGGTTTGTTGAGGGTTGAGGACGGTCAATCGGCGCACATTGTCATCGTACCCCATCTTGACATGAAGCTGGAGTTTGAGATTCCAGCGCCCCCACTGCCAAGCGTGCGCGTGCGAAAAAAAGCCTGCTCCGAACAAGAGTATCCAGACAAAGGCGATTGCTGCGGATAGACGGGGATAAACAGAGCGCGGATATCGCGTGGTACACAAGGAGAAACACCTCAGCGTTGTTTTTTCGCACGGCGCTGACGTTCTTTGCGTTCCAGTTGTGAGGCTTTTCGCAGAAAGCGGCGCTGTTGTTTGCGTAAGGCTTCCAGTTGGCGTGTCAACCGATGCTTGTAGTCTCGCAAAGCTTTGATCTTTTGATCAAGGGGGCCTTGTGGATTCATCGGATCTTGCGCGGTGGTGTCAGCGCGTTCGCTTGGAAGAAAGCCGACTTGCGGTCGCATCTGTGTTGGGCTTGGGGTGCTGCCTTTGGGCAGGCTATCGGTGGTGGGAGTGGGCGAAGGCGCTCCACTTCCAACGGCGGGTGGGGTTGGGTGACTTTCAAAGCTGTTGCTATCTTTGCTTGGCGCGGTGGTACCGCGATTTGGATCGGAGGTTCCTTGTTGCGCGCCGCCTTGTGGAGCGGAGGGAGACGAATTGGTTTGTACACGGGTGGGAGCTTGTTTTTCGCGGCCACCTGCAACGCGGGGGTTGCGATCGTTTTCGTTGAAGAGTTCGTCTTCTTGGGTCATTTCCGAAACACGTTGCGCGAGTTTTTGATCTTGTTGGGTGCGTTGTTGTTGTTGTTCGAGTGTGTGGAGTTTGGCTTGCAGATGCTTCATCCGACGAGCGATGCGATCTTCGATATCGCGCAGAGTATCGACCTTTTGGCGGATATCCGAGGGGCCATCAAGCGGATCGATCCGAACGATGGGCGTTTTGATCGTCGGGCGTTGTTGTGTTTCCTGTAGCGCGGGGTGGATTTTCTTTGCGCGTTTGGACCACAACACGATGCTTTCACGAACGGTTTGACGTTCGGCATCGGTGCGTGCTTGGTTCCAGCGCAACTGCAACGCATACAGATTTTTTCGGATGATGGAGAGAAGTTCGCGGCGCAGCCCTTCTTGTTCGAGGCGATGGCTGTGCCACGCACGCTCAATGCGTTCGAGCTTTTGGCCCCATACTTGGGCATTTGCGCGCAAGGCGGGCAAACGCAAACGAGCGGGCAAGCCAAACAGTCCGCCACGTTCGGCGTCGCGTTTGAGTGCATCCAATTGGTCAGCCAAAGTTTTGACTTTTTCTCGAAGTGTCGTGCGTTCTTGTTGCAAGGTTTGGCCGCGTTGTTGATGTTGTGACCAACGCGCAGCAGCTTCGGTCCAAGACGGAGCGGCGCTTGCGGCGAGCGAGAATAGCGCAAACGCCATCCCGCCTAGCCATCCTGCGAATTGTTTTTTCCACAACCAACCCAACATCGAACTTGCTCCTTACACAAAGGGTCTGTCTGATTTTGGCCGAACGCAATCCCTATACCACAAGAATCCTTGATCACAACAAGCCAAAAATAAAAAGGAAAGCAGATTCGTCACCTTCCCCACCCACGAAAGCAAGCGAGAAATCTGAGACACACCCTCAGAAATCTGATAGCACAAAAGCATTTGGAGGGTGTTGTCCACAAGTCCATCAGATGGCGGTAGATGGTTTTTCTGTTTGCCTAGATGAGAAGCGTTTGGATGGTATTGTCCACAAGTCCATCGGATGATCGAGGAAGAAAAGGAAAGAATGTTGTCACGCAAGATATTGATTACATTTGAGTTTGATGGAACAGGCTATGCGGGTTGGCAACTACAACCTACGCAGCGTACGGTGCAGGGCGTTTTGGAAGAAGCATTGCGTGAGGTGTTGCAAGATCCCGATCTACGGGTGACAGGGAGTGGTCGAACGGATGCGGGGGTTCATGCGTTGGGGATGTGTGCCACCTTTACAACGCTGCTACCGATCCCGCTTGAAGGGTTGGTGCGTGGTGTCAACAACAAGTTGCCCGAAGATCTACAGATCTTGCAAGCGCGCGAAGTCCCCACGGCCTTTTGTGCGCGGCGCTGGTCAAAAGGAAAGTTGTATCGTTATCGCATCTGGAATCACCTACGTCCTTCGGCTTTAGAGCGGGATCGGGCGTGGCACATTTTCGATCCGTTGGACATCAAGCAGATGAGGGAAGGTGCAAAGCATCTTCTCGGTCGTCACGACTTTTCGGCGTTTCGTGCATCAGGATGTTCTTCTACACACCCGATACGCGAGCTTTACGACATCCGCATCTTTCAAGAGGGTTCGATGGTGACGATCGAGGTCTCAGGATCGGCGTTTTTGCGGCACATGGTGCGGAATCTTGTGGGGGTGTTGGTTCCTGTTGGAAAAGGACTGCGTCCACCCGAATGGGTGCGCGAAGTGATCCAAAGCGGTCAACGCGGAAAAGGCGGACCGACGGCTCCCCCACAAGGGCTTTATCTTGTCGAAGTGTATTATAACTTCCCACCCACCGAACAATATCCGACCAGTTTGTAATACGATCCCCGTAAGAAGTGTACACAACGGGTCGATGCGATCCGTTGTAAACGCCCTGTGGTTGGGCAGCCACACCTTGCAACCCCTACATCGTTCGATCACACAATGGGCGGATTTTGTATACTATCGGAAAAGACCGAATATCGGGAGACATCGCGGGCGGTGATTTTTGGGGGATGCTTGCAAGCTTGGATGCGGCGGAGAATACGGGGGTTTGTGTGAGAGGCTCACAAACTCCGATAAAACGAGAGATCAGAAAGGGATATCGTCATCTTGTTCAAAGGAGGGAGGGGGAGGGTTCCAATTCTCGTCGCGTTGGGGTGGTTGATTTTTGTTGGGGGTTGGGCGTGCTGAGGGCGTGTTTTGTTGAGCAGGGCGCTCGTGGCTCTCGGAAGACTCGCCACCACGGGCATCAAGGAAGATCACGTCGCGTGCGACGATATCGGTGACGTAGCGGGTGACACCTTCTTTGTCTTCGTAGGAGCGGTTTTCGATCTTGCCTTCGACATAGACACGACGGCCTTTTGCGAGGTATCGTGCGCAGCTTTCTGCTTGTTTTCCCCACACAACGACGTTGTGCCAGTTGGTTTTTTCTTGGGTTTGTCCACTTTGATCGGTCCATTTTTCGCTGGTTGCGATACTGAAACTGGTGACGGCTCGACCATTTGAGGTGGTACGCTGTTCGGGATCTTTTCCGAGGTTTCCGACGAGGATGACCTTGTTTACGCTAGAAGCCATTGTTCTGTCTCCTTGTTAAGATTCGCACGAAGCAAGGCTCGCTTCGTTTGTTTGATTTGGATGCAAACCAACCTTTCGTTTCGTGAGGGTAGGGAGGCATTGTGTCACAACACGACACAAAGAACAACGCCTTGGTGTAGGGCTGTCCAAAGCCTCGCCCCAACGACGCTAACGCAGCAAAAAAAGTTGGAAGAAGCGGGGATCAGGTTGATGTTCAAACGAAAGCGTGGAGGCCTCTTCGTGCAAGAGTAGAAAAACTTCTTGAAGAAAGCGCTTTGTGTGTGATTGTTCGCTTTCTGTAAAGGCGGACATTTCGGCGATATCCGCATGCAAAGCTTGCGTAAAAGACGCTTGTAGGGGGCGAGGCGGTACAGCATCTTCGACAAAGATCGCACGCAAACAAGGAAGAACTTCTTCGGGAGCAAGCGGTCGGAGCGTAAAGTGCTTGTGTAAGTGAAGTTGCCCCCACGCCGTCAAGAAAAGATGGGTGAAATGGATCTTGTCGGTAGGTTGGGGCTGAAGCAAGGACGCGGCTTGTTGCTGGAGATCGGTGTGCGACAACCCAAACAGCGAAAAAAACAGACGAGGCAAAAAGGCGATGTAATCGAGCGTTTCACTGGCGCGGTGGATCTCATCAAGACTGCGAAAAGACCGACTGACCTGACTTCCTTGCTCGAAGACACCAAGGAAAAAACGAGGAGTCTGTGCCCGAAGATCGGACAAAAAGCGCTGGAGTGGCGAAGACAACAGAGAAAAGGGCCTTTTTTGATCAAACAGCGTCAGGTGCGGTTCCCGCACGAGGCTAGAAGCCCGCTTTTTGAGGCGCAAAACTTCGGAAAATCCGACACGAAACACCCATTCGAGATGGTGAGCGCGTAACAAGGTTGCGCCCTCTTCGAGATCCGCACCACACGTTGCCTCAAGACCGATCTCGATCATCTGCTGGACAAAACGCATCACGCGTTCCAAAGCCCTCGGATCGCCCGCCTCCAACTGTTCAGCGGCGATCATCTTGTTGTTGAGGTACACCATCTCAAACCGCAAACGCGCAACCACCGACGGATCCAGCGAACGCATCACCCCCGCAAGACGGCCTCCAAACGATTGTATCGGCAACAACACAGGTACATCCGCTCCTTCGGGCGTTATGGAAGCGGGAAAAGGCGGGGTTTGTTTTGGCAACGGCTGGAACAAGGCGATGGCTTCGTAATAATCGACGAATCCGAGAGCTTCCATGCGGCTTTTGTGAAACTGATAAGCTTGTTCTTCGAGATCCGAGGGCAAGCTCCAACGGATCGATTCAAACAAGCGATGACAAAATTCATAACCGTACATCTCAAAAAGCCTTAGTGCCGCACGAGCCAGCGGTTGCATCGGATCGTTATCTTCAAAATGCAGATCGATGGTATACGTCCCAAAAGGCGTGACGATGCGCTCACCCTCGTATTCTTCGGGTGCTTCTTCTTCGCTGGTGTTATGAACCACGAAAAGCTTTTGAAAATAAAAAACCAACACCTCCGTATCCAAAGCACGCAAGATCTGCTCGGCTGCATCGAGGTCATCCGACAAAAAGAATTGTAGCCAAGTCGTTAATTGCTCGGCATCAAGGTGATCTTTGCGCCAACAGTCGATATCAAGGATATGTGTGATCTGCTCCTTGTGAGCGAGAGAAAGGACTTCTGCGCTGTCTGCAAGGCCGATCTCTTTGAGGTTATAAAGAAGCTCTTGGGGCGGCATCGAACGAACCAACAACATCGGAGCCGGAGCATCCAAGATCTGCTTCAACTTTTGCGTACTTGGCAGCCGAAAAACGTCCTCGCGCATCGCCCGCAAAGCCTCGTGTTCTTCCGCCGTCATCGAGGAATGCAGCGTATCCAGTTCGCTTTCTTCTGCCAAAAGCTCGGCCTCTCGGGCTTGAAAGTGCTCTGCACTAACCACCGCTGCATCGTGCGTCCTTTGACGTTGTGGCAGTTGCAGTCCTTGCATCCATTCTTTTGCCTTGGATGATTTCCCGTTTGTATACATCCTAATATCGGTCCTGTCTTGAATTAAAGGGGGCTCAACGTAAGGACGATTTGCGCTTTGTGGACAACGCAAAGGGTCCACGCAAAGTGAGCGTCACAGAACGCTTGCGTGGCGAGATATCCCAAAAAGCGATCCCTCCGCGCAACTCGATCGCGGAAAAAAAAGCCTCTCGTTTTTCTATCGCATGAAGCTTTGAGATCGGTTGCGAATTCCCCGGTAGATGAGGCTTTGAGGTGGATTGTGAAGTCCCCGATGGATGGGGCTTTGAGGTGGATTGTGAAGTCCCCGATGGATGGGGCTTTGAGGTGGATTGTGAAGTCCCCGATGGATGGGGCTTTGAGGTGGATTGCGAAGTCCCCGATAGATGGGGCTTTGAAGCAAGAAATGAGCGTTCGGAGGGTTGGGTTGTTTGAGAGGAGAGTGCGAGAAGAGGGAGAAAATCGGCCCAAAGAAAACGCTTTCGAATCCAATGACGGGGTGACGCGGGAAGAAAAAAACGAGATTCAACGGTGCGAAGGGTTTTTTCGGAGGTGATGAATTGAAGTCGACAAGCGAGATGGATCGGTTGATTGGAGCGAAAGTCGATACGGAACCCTTGGAGGGTCCGTGTTTTTGGAGAGAGGGTCGGTTGCCAAGGAAAACGAGGTAAAAAAGAGGGGGTTTCTTCGTCGGCCTCGTCGAGCGAGCGTTGAAAAAGCGGCGGCAGAGGAGCCGTGAAGAGGTGCTGAGGGGGTGACTTGGGGAGCAAGATCAAGGTCATCCAGTCAAAGCGAGGATAGGAACGAGCCAAAAGCTGCGTTGTATCGGGGGAAACCGACCAACCCGAAGGAAGATAGCGGTCGTGGTGCAAAGGTTGGCAGCCCATGACGGACCAAACAACCCAAGCCATCAAAAAGAAGAGAAGAGAGCGCATCGAAAAAGAGGACTCCGTATGGAATAAAGGGAAGCCAAGATGGATCGCCAAAGCAGAGAAGTCAATCCTATACTGAGCGACGCAGTGGACAAAAAAAGCCTATGTTCGAGGGCGTTCAATCGACAGAGTCGTTTGTGTGAAAAACCTGCGATCTGCTCCCCATACTGGGGTCAAGGGAGCCGCGCCCCGTGGTGGGGCATGAGGATGTTGCCCCACCGCACGAGTCCAACAAGGCGCTCGCAGCATTTTGCTAACGCAGTTGTTGTGCTTTTTGCAACCAAAGCCTTGCTTCATCAAAGCGTTGCAACTTTTGTAATGTATAAGACAAAGAAAGGTAAACTTGTTTTTTCGGTCGGATACTGGCGGCTTGTTGCAAAGCCCGAAGGGCAGAAGAAAGATCGTTGGTGTACAACGCAAACAATCCGAGAAGATAGCGAGGCAATTGTGCATCAGGGCGCTCGCGAACAGCGCGTACAAGTTCAGCACGAATCAACGGGACATTCTTCGGCACGTTGGCCCAGTCATGCAATCGCGGCATATCCCCAAACGGGCGCAAAAAGCGATAACGATGTAGATCGATCCACCCCACAGACGAAGAAGAATTCAACACATACACCGCAGCCTGATCGTCCCAATAGACCAACGACCATTGTTCTCGATGGCGCTCTAACCAAGGCTTCATTTGACGAAACAAGCCGTAGTTCAACGACAATATCTCTACACGATAGCGTTGAAGGATATCAGAAAAGTCCTTCACATGGACAAATTCTTTGACCAAGGGCGCAAACAGAAGATTCCTGCCATCCCAAAAAATCGGGCGTTTCAGACGCCAACCATAAAATCCGCCTTCATTTTGGTGATGAAAGAGACGCCCCTCTAACCGATGCTTTTGAACAAATGCAGCAGCATCCGCCGGAAAACGCGAAAGCGGTTCACGCACAAACACCGCAGGTTGCAACAACAGCCATGCCAAGGCGATCACAGCCAACGCGCTCAAAGAAGCCAAAAGTATAGAGGCTTCAGAGATTGTTTCGCTTGGTGCGTGGGTGCTTTCTTCTATTGTTTCAGCCTGTACGTTGGCGTTTTCGGATTC
>CAUJFU010000198.1 GCA_963169055.1 Myxococcota bacterium | reverse complement strand
GTTTTTGAATCATGCACACATCCTTTTCCCTGACAAACCGGGTTTTTTTGAGTGCGGCTGTGGGGCTTGGCTTGACGGTATGGGGTGGCTTTTTCTTGCTTGCGCCCTCGTATGCACGCCCTGCTCGGCCCGCAGTTTCGTTGAAAAAAACAAGTACGTTTTCGTCACGGCTTCAAAAGCGCCGATGGATCGCGATGATCGATCCTGAGAAGGGCCGTCAGATTTTTCTTCATCAAGGGTGCAACGCTTGCCACACGGTGGATGGCAAGCGTTCGGTGGGGCCGACGATGAAGGGGTTGTATGGTTCGACTCTGACGTTGCAAGACGGCCAAAAGCTTCTGGTCACGGAGGATGTTTTGCGAACTGCGATCGTCGATCCCGGTCGGTATCTTGTGCAAGACTATCCGCCAACCATGCCGACGTATCGCGGGCGTATCACAGAACCCGATATTAGCGCGTTGGTGGCTTATCTGATGACTTTGGGCGTCAAAAAGCCCACCAAGCCCGTTCCTTCCGCACCTCCCGCTGTGCCGGGTTCTGCGCCTTCTGCTCCTCCCATCCCACCGACCCTTCCTGTCTCGGTTCTTGAGAAACGCGGTGAGCAGCTTTATCTCGCGAATGCTTGTTGGTCCTGTCACGGTACAAAGGGCGATGGCAAGGGGCCTTCCGCAAAAGAGCAGAGCATCCCTCCCGCAAATCTACGCGCTGCCCAATACAAATGCGGCAACCGACCGCTCGATATCTTTGCGTATCTCACACGCGGTTCGCATAATCCCGCCTCTGCGATGCTTTCTTATGCCTACATCCCCGATGCCGATCGTTGGGCGCTTGCCTATTACCTTGTGTCGATCAAGAATCCCTGAAATCGAATCGCTGTTTTCGCCAAGGAGAAAAAGAAGGATGCTACAAGATCCCCGTATATCCGCTCGAATGACCTCTGACGTTCCACATTCTCGCAGTTTTTTCTTCCGCCTGTGCTTTTGGGCGGGTGGGCCTTTAGCGTTGTGCTGTTTTTTCCTCTTCGCACAAAGCGTTGCATCGCCCTTGCCCCCCCAACATCCTCCACCTTCCGAAAACAAAACCAAACCCACTCCTCAAAGCGTTCTTCCTGTCCGATCTTCGGATATTATCGCAGGTCTGCCTGACGGCGAGATGAAGCGAAAGTTTGTTGTGGGCTGTACACCTTGCCACCAGATCGCACCACCGTTTGCGATGCGCTACGATAAGCTCGGTTGGGACACGGTGATCAAACGCATGCACCAGATCGACGACGACTTAGAACTGCGTTTGATCCCTTTTCACAAGGGCGAATTAACCGCATGGCTGCTCAAGCACGTGAAGATCCCTGCGCATGGCGCACCGCCCCCACGACCCGAAGCCAAAGCCGCGTGGAAAGAATACCCGATCGGCGTTCACAAAGGTTTTTACCATGACGTCACGATCCTCGGTGGACGGGCTTGGATCGTCGATTACTTCGGGAATATTCTCTACGGTGTCGATCTCAAGACGGGCGCAAAACAGGCTTTCCCCGTGCCGATCTCGGCTCCCAAAGGAAAACCTGCAGGGGCGCATTCGATGGATATCAGCCGCGACGGAGAGATCTGGATTACTTTTACCAAAACCCAGCAAGTTGCGCGCTTTGATACCAAAACCAACACCTTTCGCGTCTATTCGGGTTTCCAAAAAGGCGCAAATGTCCAATACTTCGCCCTAGACGTCGATCGCTATGTGTACAAAGACCCCAAGGGCCGCGTGTGGGTCAACCACTTCTCGAAAGAGATCCTTTCACGCCTTGACCCGAAGACCGGAAAAATCCGTGTTTTCCAAACCCCCCGAACACAACGGTTGCCCGAAGAAGGCGTTCACTTGTACGCCGTCGTTGCCGATTCCAAGGGCCGTTTGTGGTACACCGAAACACACGGAAACCGCTTGGGAATGCTCGATCCCACCACGGGAAAAGCCGAAGAGTGGGAGCTTTTTGTCTCGTGGTCTGGACCCAAACGACTCGCCATCGATCCGCAAGATCGCTTGTGGATTCCGCATCTTGGAACGGGCGGCATCACCGTGTACGACACGCGCCAACGCAAGATCATCAAGCAACTCTCCCTCCCGATCCCGGGCGATTATCCGTATGCGATCCGTCGAAACCGATACACGGGCGATCTTTGGGTCACAGGAACAGGATCCGATAGCTTGTATCGTCTCAACCCCGCCAATTACCAATTCACGCTGTATCGGCTCCCTCGCAAAGGCGCGTACACTCGCACCGTTGATTTTACAAAAGACGGATACATCTGGACTTGCTACGGCTCCTTCCCCAATTACCACACGATCATGCCCTACCAATCGGGCGTGATCGTGCGCCTCTCTCCTCAATAAAAGCAAGGAGCCACGCGGTTGGCCAAGATCGCATTCGTCAACACAGGACGCTACTCAAGCAGTCGAGGCATCAAGGCTTTCTCTGATCCTGTCCACCTTGTGGCCATGCACAACCTCTGCAAACTCTCGGGACACGAAAGCCGTGTGTTTCAGCTTGGCGCCCCCAACCCCGAAGACTCTATCGCTGCGATCTTGGCCTATGCTCCGAGCTTTTTAGGACTTTCTTTTTTGGCCCCGTTTAAGTGTGATATCGAACTGGTCGATGCCTTGCTTGCGCCTTTTGAGGGGCGGGGCATCCACCTTTTTTTGGGGGGGCCCGACGTCGAGTTCGATCCGACCTTTTATGCCCATAAATACGGAACTTCTGCATGGGCCTCCTGTACGATCGTCGAATGCCCGGGAGAACGGCTGTTTGAGACCATTGCATCGCACGATTTTTGTCTTGCCGATCCTACCGTTCTTTCGCAACTCGCCTCTTTGGGCGCGCAGATCCTCCAACAAGACGGTGTCACCCGCATCAAGGGGCTTCCGCCGATGCCTCTGGAGCTCCAAGACCACACCCGAGACTACGCGTTTTCGGTGTTTCAGCACAAAGCCTGCGTCAAATGGGCGACAGGTTGTTGGGCGGCTTGTTCTTTTTGCCCCAATATCCCCGCAAAATCGGTCTATAAAGATCCCGCCTTGGTTGCTCAAGAAGTCCGCTACCTGCGCGATCTGGGCGTTCAACGCTTGGATATCGCTTCTCCACAGTTTACTGCCCATCCCGCCCGCGCATCCGCCTTGATCGAGGCACTCCCTTTGGACACGATGCCGATCTTTTTCTCTTCGCGTGTCGATAGCCTGTATCACGCGATCACCCGATTCCCCGATATCTGGCAGCGCTACGCCTACAGCAACCGCCACGGCATCGGGCTAGGCGTCGATAGCTTTCTCCCCAAAAAACTGTTGCGGCTTCACAAATATCACACCCTCCAACAAGCCGACGCACAACAACAACGCCTCGACGCCGTTCTCTCTTTCTTCGCAGACACCCGCCTGAGCATCGTCTTCTACATGATCACCTTCGATTGGGAGATGGATCTCGCCGAAGTCCAACAAGAACTTCTTGCGCTGATGGAATGCCTCAATCGCTATTCTTCGATCATCCAGATATCCCCCGAAAATGTCACCAACACCCTCTCCGCAAGTCCGGGTAGCCCGCTTGCTCGGCAACGAAAACCGCTCGATTTTTTTCGCTTTGAGCGCGATCCCCGCTTGTTTCTTCTGCTTTATTCGATGTACGCCATGCACGAACAGATGGAAGAGATCATCGAAACCTCCCAAGAATCACATGATTTGATGGAAGCAGCAGCGGCCCGCTTGATCGTCAAACTGGGACTCCAACTCATCTCCTTACTCGAACCCATCTCCCCCGAACAAGCGGACTTTTCGCGATCTTTTGCGATTCTTGGCGAGACCCTCGGCGATATCTTCCAAGAAGGCCCAAGCGCCTACCGATCCAATCGCGTCCAACAACAACTCCTCGCCATCTATCCCCTCAAATCCCAACGCAAGATCCGTGCATCCCTCGATGCCATCGAGCACAAGATGCCCTCCGCTCTCCTGCGCGAATTCGATGTCCTACTCTCCCGCAAAGCCATCCATCGCATGAAGATCAACGGAAAAATCGACGAAAAAACCATGCGCAAGCAACTTCAAAAATACACCTAGCGCACTTTACACTTTGCTTTTTTTGTAAAGCGTTGTACACTTCGCGCCACTTGATTCTGAGCGCTCGTTCATTATGTTAGGGAGCGCTTGTGACGGGGCGATCTTGCGGCTTGTCACCGTGTTTTGCGCACAAGCCGCGCAGGAAAGCCCCCCCCAAAAGCAGAAGCGCGAGAACCATTGTTGTTCGTTGGAAGGAGAGATGGTCAATGAGCGGAACAAAGCAGACGATTCGTAAAGCCGCCGTGTTGGGTTCGGGGGTCATGGGGATGGCGATTGCCAGTCACCTCGCGGGGTGTGGCATCGAGTGCCTCGTGTTGGATATCGTACCGTTTGACAATATGCTGTCCGAAAAAGACCGCGCCAAGCGCGACAAGGGAGACAAAGCCGTCCGCAATAAGATGGCCCAAGACGCGCTCGACAAAGCTCTCAAACTCACTCCGCCCGCGCCTGCGTTCTTTACGCCTGTGGATGCGAAACTGATCAAGCTTGGCAACTTTGAAGATGACTTTGAAAAGATCGGATCCTGCGATTGGATCATCGAAGTCGTTGTGGAGCGCATGGATATCAAGAAGCAGGTCTTGGCCAAGGTAGACAAATACCGCGCACCTCACAGCATCATCTCGACCAATACATCGGGCCTGAGCGTGATCAAGATGGTCGAAGATTGCTCGCCTGAGATGCGCAGCCACTTTATGGGAACGCACTTTTTTAACCCTGTGCGTTTTATGAAACTGCTTGAGATCATCCCCCATCCCGAAACCAAGCCCGAACTTCTGGCCTTTGTCGAACAATTCTGCACCGAACGCCTCGGAAAAGGCGTGGTGATGGCAAAAGATACCCCCAACTTTATCGCCAACCGTATCGGTGTGCAGAGCATGTTCTTGACCCTCCAAAAGATGCAAGAACTCGACTATTCAATCACAGAAGTCGATGCGATCTGCGGTAAGCCGATCGGCAACGCAAGCTCCGCTGTCTTCAAAACTGCCGATCTTGTCGGCCTTGACACGCTCAAACACGTCGCTCAAACCGTGTACGATCACTGCCCACAAGACGAATCACGCGAATCCTTCCAATCCCCCGCATTCCTCGCCAAGATGGTCGAAAAGGGCTGGCTCGGTCGCAAAGCAGACAGCGGCTTTTACAAGCGCGGAAAAGGCAAAGACCGTTTTGTGTTGGATTGGAAGACGATGGAGTACAAAGCCGAGGACTCTCCGTCGTTTCCTTCGTTGGAAAAAGCCGAAGAAACCAAAGATCCCGGCAAGCGCCTCAAAGCCTTGGTTGCAAGTGACGATCGGGCGGGCCGTTTCGCATGGGCTATCACCTCAAACAGCCTTGTGTACGTCGCCCACCGCATCCCCGAGATCGCGGATCGCGTCCATGATGTCGATCAAGCGATGTGTTGGGGCTTTAATCGTGAGATCGGCCCGTTTGCTTCGTGGGATGCGCTCGGTGTTCGTGCCAGCGTCGAACGTATGCAAAAAGACGGTCTGTCCGTCCCTTCCAACGTTCTTACCATGCTCGAAAAAGGCAACGAGTCCTTCTACAAAGAAGAAGCAGGCGTGCGTTATCAGTACGACCTTGTGAACCACACCTATCTGCCGATCGAAGAAGACAAAAAGGTGATCATCCTCAAGAAGCTGCCGAAACAACAAAAGGTGGCGAGCAATGACGGTGGTTCTCTTTGGGATCTCGGCGATGGCTGCTTGCTTTTCGAGATGCACACCAAGATGAATGCCGTCGACAACGAGACGATCGCGATGCAAAACCAAGCGATGGATCTCCTTGATGCCGGAAAATACAAGGCGCTTGTTCTGGCCAACAATTCCAAAAACTTTTCTGTCGGTGCCAACTTGATGTTGGTGTTTATGGCCGTCCAAAATAACTCGCTTGATGAAGTCGAGAAGATGGCCAAAGCCTTCCAAGACGCTAATATGCGGATGAAATACAGCCCTGCGCCCGTGGTGGCCGCCCCAATCGGCTATACGTTCGGCGGAGGCTTGGAGCTTTGCTTGCATTCGCACCGTGTGGTCGGGGCTGCGGAGACTTATTGCGGTCTTGTCGAAGTGGGCGTGGGCCTGATCCCTGCGGCAGGTGGGACAAAAGAGTTTATCTTGCGTTTTACCGAAGGTGTGGATATGAGCAACCGCCCATCCCTCCTGCCTTTCTTGCGCAATGCTTTTGAAAGTATCGCCACCGCCAAAGTCGCTTCGAGTTTCGGACAGGCTGTGGAGTTCGGCTTCTTCCGTCATCAAGATGTGATGGTTCCCAACGCCGAATACCGCATCGCACGCGCCAAAGAAGTCGCATTGGGCCTTGCTGCGGTCGGTTATGATCCAGGTCGCCCCCGCGAAGATATTCCTGTGATCGGAGAAAGCGGAACTGCCGCCTTTATGATCGCGATCGATGGCATGAAAGACGCTGGTTGGGCGTCGGAGCATGATCAAAAAATCGCAAACAAACTGGCCTACATCGTCGGTGGTGGCAAGCGCGCAGAAGGCCAAACCATCACAGAACAAGAGCTTCTCGATCTCGAACGCGAAGCCTTTATGAGCCTTTTGGGCGAAGAAAAAACCCTTGAGCGCATCCAGTACATGTTGATGAACAACAAACCGCTGCGCAACTAGCGCCCGCTGCATCCTAGATCAAGCGCCGAAAGAAACGGTACGTTCCCCGATATCTGCCTGCACTTGGTCTTTTTTGCAGAGGCTCAAACACCAGATCTCAACGAAAATGAGGCGTCTTATCGTCATTTTTCCTTAGATGATAGGATGGTTTTTCTAGATAGGAGTGCGTTATGAGAGAAGCCGTAATCGTCGGTGCTTGCCGAACCGCTGTCGGGAAAGCCCAGCGTGGCTCCCTTGTCCATACCCGTCCCGATGACATGGGCGGTGCTGTTTTGAAGGCATTGGTCGAGCGCGTGGGTGTGGACCCCAAAGAGATCGAAGATGTCGTGATGGGCTGTGCCATGCCCGAAGCCGAGCAAGGAATGAACGTCGCTCGCCTCTGTGTCCATCTAGGCGGTCTGCCCAACGAGATCTCCGCGATGACTGTCAACCGCTACTGCGCGAGCGGCCTACAGTCCATCTGGCAAGTGCAAACAAGCATCGTCACAGGAAGCATTGACGCTGGGATCGGCGGTGGAACCGAAACGATGTCGATGATCCCGATGGGCGGAAACAAGATCGTTCCCAATATCCGCCTTGCACACGAATTCCCCCAAGCCTACATGAGCATGGGTCAAACCGCTGAAAACGTCGCCATGCGCTACGGGATCTCGCGTGAAGAACAAGACCAATTCGCTTTTGAATCCCAAAATCGCGCTGTTGCGGCCCTTGAGCGCGGCGACTTTAAAGAACAGATCACCCCACTTCGGACCTTCAAGTACGATGGTGCTGGAAACAAAGTTGAATTCGTTTTTGACACCGACGAATGCCCCCGCGCATCGACGCTTGAAGCGCTTGCGAAACTCAAACCCGCTTTCGCAAACCCCAAAAGCGGCAAAGAAAACCACGGCACCGTCACGGCTGGAAACTCCTCGCAGATGAGCGATGGGGCCGCCGCTGTGATGTTGATGGAGGCCGGAAAAGCCAAGGCCCTCGGTCTCAAGCCGATCGCCAAAATGCACGGCTTTGCGACCGCTGGCTTGCATCCCGACGAGATGGGGATCGGCCCTGCTTTGGCGGTTCCCAAGCTGATGGAGCGTTTCGGCAAGCCCCTTGGGATCACGCTTGCAGATATCGATTGCATGGAACTCAACGAAGCTTTTGCTTCGCAATCGTTGTATTGCATCCGTGGCTTCGAGAAAGAAGGCTTGACCCGCGACCGCATCAATCCCAACGGTGGAGCGATCGCTCTCGGCCATCCGCTCGGATGCACAGGCTCCAAACTCACCACCCAACTTCTCTATTGGTTGCGTGATCACAAAAAGCGTTGGGGCATCGTCACCATGTGCATCGGCGGTGGTATGGGCGCTGCCGGTTTGTTTGAAAACCTCGATCTTTAAAGAAGGGCGAGGCGTTTGGGGGGAAGGGTGGACTTGTTCTATCTATCGCGGCGTACCATCTTGGGCGAGCATCGGAAAAAAGCAGAGCACCAGAAGGTGCTTTTGAAGCCGCTCCCAAAGCGGAGAAGGCATGGGCTTTTCGATCCCCAAGGAGGCGCGATGGCAACGAATCTCACAGAGAAAAAGAGCGGTTTGTACGAAAATCGAGGACTGATCGGTGCGTTGGTGGTCTGGTTGTTGATCGCCAACCTGCCGATCGTGCGTTATGCGTTGTATCCGTTTGAGTTGTTTTCGACGTGGGTTCACGAGCTTTGTCATGGCCTTGCGGCGTTGGCGGTGGGTGGGCGATTTGATCAGTTGGAGATATTTACGGATACTTCAGGGCGTGCGCTTACGGCGATCACCGATTCGCGTTTTTCGAGAGTGGCGGTGGCAAGCGCGGGGTATGTGGGGACAGCCTTTTTGGGGATGATGATGTTGTTTTTGCAACGCCCGACCAAAGCAAGCCGCTTGTTTGGATTGGTGGTGGCCGTTTTGTTCGGTGCTGTGGGCCTTTTGATGGTGCGCGTATGGGATGGAGGTTTGTTGTATGTGGCGTTGGTCGGGGTGTTTTTGGTGATGAGCCTCGGCACGACAGAGGAAGACACGGGGCGCGTAGGGTTGGGGGCTTTTGGAGGATTGCTGTTGGTTTCGGCGTTGTTTGGGCGCGATCTCTTTACTTTTGTGGTGTTGCTTGGGTGGGCTGCGGCTTGCTTGGCCTTGGCATGGCGTGGGTCGATGCGCATCACGCGCTGGTTTTTTAGCTTTTTGTCGGCGGCTTGTGCGCTTAATTCTCTGACCAGTTTACGCGTTTTGTTTTCGGCGAATCAGGTCGTCAACGGCTTGCCTGCAAAGTCCGATGCTTCCGCTGTTTCCGA
>CAUJFU010000197.1 GCA_963169055.1 Myxococcota bacterium | reverse complement strand
TTTCGACGAGGACATCGATTTGATCGCCGTGTTTGATGGAGAGATGTTCGCTGTAGCCAAATTCGCGAAGAGAGATCTCGCCTTCGGATTTGAATCCGATATCGACGAGAACTTTGTCTTTCTCGATTTTGATGATGGTGCCGCGTACGATAACGCCTTCTTGGATCATGGATTCATTTTTTTCTTGTTGTTCCAAGAGGGCGGCAAAATCCTCTTCATCAAGAAGAGGGGAGTTGTGTTCAACGTGATCGATCATGCTGTTCCTATTCCTTATGGTGGAGCCGAAGGGGCTTGTTGGAGATCAACAGACCCCTACAAAAACGTATCTTTTTTGCGTATAACTTGTTGAAGTTGGTCAAGTTTTGCATCAAAGAAGGGGTACCCTAAACCGAGACAGGGTTGTCACTATAGAAAGCTTTTTTTGACTCGTCAAGGTATTTTTCAAGGATTGCTGAAGGAAGTGGGGATCAAGGTTTGCTCAATGAAGTTCGTGGAGTGGTGGTGGCGGGACTTTGGGGAGAGAGGGGAAGCGGGCGTAGGCGGCATCAAGCATTTGTTGGAGGACTTGTTGAGGGGAGAGGGAAGAGGTATCGATGCGGAGGGCATCTTGGGGGCATCGGAGAGGGGCGTGAGTGCGTTGTGTATCGGCGCGATCACGGGCTTCGATCTGTTGTTGGATCTCTTCGAGGGAGGTAGAGGTATTGGGGCCGAGTTGTCGGAGGCGTCGTTGGGCGCGTTCGTGAGAGCTGGCGTCGAGGTAGAATTTGAGGGGAGCGTTGGGGAAGACGACCGTTCCGGTATCGCGGCCTTCGAGGACGGAGGGGCCTTGGAGGGCGAGGTGTCGTTGTTGAACGAGGAGGAAGGTACGAACGGAGGGATGGACAGAGACGGCGGAGGCACCGATGCCGATCTCGGGGGTGCGGATGGCGTCTTCGACATCTTGATGATCGAGGAAGATGCGGCGTTGTCCGTGGATGTGGTGGAATTGGAGGTGGACGGAGGGGAGGAGGGCGGCGAGTTGGGGTTCATCGTCCCAAGGGATGTGGGCTTGTTGAGCGGCGAGGGCGATAGCGCGGAACATGGCTCCCGTGTCGATGTAGGTGAATCCGATGGTTTCGGCGAGGGTGCGGCTGAGCGTGCTTTTTCCGGCTCCAGCGGGGCCGTCGATGGTGATGATGGGATGGGGGAGGGGCGATGTTGTGGGCATGAGCTTCCGTTGGGTTGGTTTTCGATGCTTGTCCGCCCCGAGGGACGGATGCGACGGTTGATTTTGGTTTGGTTTTGATGTCGGTTCGCCCCGAATGACGGGCGAGACGGTTTGGTTTGGTTTCGTTTCGATGTCAGTTCGCCCCGAATGACGGGCGGGACGGTTTGATTTGCGCGGAACTACGGTTGTTTTGGCGGGTCCGTTTGTTGTTTTTGAGGGGAGGGCTGGAGGGTGGGTGGGGTGGTTTGTTGTTTTTGAGGAGAGGGTCGGAGGTAGGATTGGAGTTTTTGGACAAAGGAGTCGAGTTCGATGGGCTTGTGGTGGTGGAGGTGTTCGAGCTGAAAGCGGCCTTTGGTGTTCCACGAGCCAGCGGCGATGTTGCGAGTATCACGCAGGAGGAAGCGTTTTTGTGTTTTGGGATCCTCGATGATGGCGAGTTTTCCGTAGGCCATACCCATGACGTGAAAGTAGCGGGGGTCGTGTTGGCGTTCGAGGAAGACGAGGGTTTCTTCGCCGACTTTGAAGCGAGCGGAGCCGGGAACGTGGCTTCCGATGCTGTGGATGGCCCCGCCGACTTGTCGGATATCGATCTCTTGTTGTTGGGGATCGCCTTTGAGTCGTTGGATGACGGCGATTTTGATGTAGGTGTAGATACGGCGATCTTTGGCGTGCCATCGGGCGTTGACGCTGAGGACGCGGCCTTGGATGATGGTGTGTGCGCGTTGGGCCATTTGTTGATCGTCGAGTTTGACGATGATGGTGGCTTGTGCGCGGGGGGAGGAAAAGAAGAAGGCGGACAAGCACAACCCGATCGCAGAAAGCGGCTTTAAGATCGCAGAGAGCGACTTAGGCATAGCGGGATCTCCTAGAGGTGCGGGCGAGGACAAAGAGGGCCAATAAGAGCATCAGCCACGCCGCAAAGGATGAGGATGACTCGCTATGTTCGCAACCGCAGCCAGCGCGTTTTGGGCGGCAGGGGTTGACGCTGCAATCGCTTTGGGAGGCGGGCCAGCAGCCGAGGTTGATGTTGGGGAGTCCTTCGATGCAGAAGAAGCCATCTCCGCAGCTTGCGGGGGTGGAGGGAAGGCAAGTGCGGCTACAGGTGCCTTTTCCATCGAGAACGATGCAAGTGAGGCCGGGGACGCAACCTTCGTCGCCTGCGCAGACAAAGCCGAGGGTGCTGCGGCAGACGTTGTTGATGCATTCTTGGCCGGAGGGGCAAGGGCCACGGCCACCGCAGTTGACTTCGGTGGCGGCGCAAGCGTTGTTGAGGCAACGCAAGCCGGAGCCGCATTGGTTGTCGGCTGTGCAGGTTTTGGGGACGCAGCGGCCTTTTCCGCTAAAGATGCCGCAAGTCTCGGTTGGACCGCAAGTATTGTTGCAAGCGTCGACTTGTTTGCAGCGTTGTTCGACGCATTTTTGGGGGGAGATACAATCGCTGTCTTGGGAGCAGGTTTGAGCGCTGCCTGTGGTGCAGATGCCACCGAGGCAGATCTCGCCGCCTGCGCATTGTTGGTTGCTTGCGCAGGGAGTTCCGGGTTGACAGAGGCTGTTGGCGCAGCGGTGGCGTGGGGGGCATTCGGCATCGGAGCCACCGCATTCTTTACGGCAGAATCCGAGTTCACAGCGGTGTTTGGGTTCGCAGTCGGTGTTGGCGGTACAAGGCGAGCAGCGCTCGTTTTTACAGACGCGCCCTGTGGGGCATTCTGCGGCGCTTTTGCAGGGTTCGGTGCCGGTTTCTTGGGTACAAAGGCCGACGGTGTTGTTGGTGTTGGCGACGGCGATACAACGATACCCTGAGGGGCAAGCGCCGTTGGCTCCGGGGCGACAGAGGAAGCGGCATTTTTTTTCTTGGGTGTTGCAGCCGAGCTCGTATTCGCAGGGGGCTTGATCGCTACAATCCATGCCTTCTTTTCCGCCGTTGTTTGGGGGGATGCAAAAGCCTTTGGTGTAGTTGGTGCCTTCGGCGGCGATGCAGCGGAGGTTTCCTTCGCAGCGGGCAGCGAGGGGGTCGCAAGGGGCGCGGCAACGGTCGCCATCGCCTGCGTTAATACATTGGAGGTTTCCGCAGCATCGTTGTTGGGCGGTGCAAGCGAGTCCTTCGTTGGTGCAGGCTTGATCGTTGACGCAATTTCCGCTGATACATTTGAACGGATCGAGGCAGTCGTCGTTGCTGCGGCAGCAAGGGTAGGCCGTTGCGCCCGCGCAGGTGTTGAGGGAGGGGGTGCAGTTGCGCCCGAGGATGTTTTGGGGGTTGTTGGGATCGGCGATGGGGGTGCAGTTGTAGCCGGCGGGGCAGACGCCGCCGTTGGAGCAGTCGAAACCACAGCGGTTTCCGTCGGTGAGGCCGATACAGAAATTTTTGGAGCCGAGGCAATCGTCGTTGGTGTTGCAGCTTTTGCAGACTTGTTGGTAGGGAGCGCAACGCTTGGTGTATCGGCCATTATAGCAAACGAGGTCAGGGCCGCTGGTTTCGGCATCTTTGCATGCAGCTTGGGTGGGGTACAGATCGCGGATACCTTGGCGGTCGTCATCGGCGAGTTGGCGTTTGCTGGTTTCGCCCGGGTTGGCGGAGGCGAACATGGTGGCGGTGACGACTTGGGAGTGTCCAAGGCCCAAGACATGGCCGAGTTCGTGGGTGAGGATGGCTTGGAGATCGTATTTGTCGTTGGCACCGATACCGATCGGGACACCTTGGGTGTTCCAGTCGTTTATCGAGATATCGGCGTCAAGCATCTCGCCGTCGCGGGTGTTGTAGTAGGTTTCGGTGCGGGCAAGTTCGATCTCACCGAACTTCCAGTTGGCTTTTTGGTTGATGAATTTGATGACTAGCTTTCCGTCGTAACTGGCGGGTAGTTCGGTGTTTTCGACGGGAGCAAGTTTGAGCAATTGTGGGATCGCACCAGAGATGCCGTTCCAAGCGGCCACAGAGCTAGACAGCGCGCTTTGGATATCGGCAAACGGGATCTGCACACTGCCCGTTTTATCGAGGTTGATGGTGAGGGGGAATTTCCCGCGTTTCCAATAGCGCTCGCGGTTGTTCTCATCGATCGGGAAAAGCTCGTAAGCCCATACCCGCGAAACCGAGAACAACATCACAAACCAACACAAAACACATACGATACGTTGCCATTTTCCCATGATCTCAGCCCTTTTCGTCAGACGTTTCAAGCGTCGCTTATACTAAAGGCTTCCGAGCAGACTGGCAAGAGATCCGTTTGTGGGGGGCGGCTATTGGCCATCTCGGCGGGCAGATCGATTTTGTCGAAGGGAGGAGCATTGTCGAGGGGGTAGGGAGGATACGGAGGGATGGGGATTTGTCGGTATGCAAGGGAAGGTGTGCAGAAAACGCCCCCGTGTTCGCGGAGGTTCAAGCGTTGCGGTTGTTGGTTTGAAAGACGTCTGTTCGCCGCGTCGATACGGGGTCAAGGGAGCCGCGCTCCCTTGTGGGGTGTGGGGCAAAGCCCCAAAAAACGCGAATCGAAGGGCTATTGGGAGATGATATTGAATTCGACGCGGCGGTTTTTGGCGCGATTTTGTTTGTTGATGTTGGGGACGAGGGGGCGTTTGGGTCCGAAGCCTTCGGCATCAAGGCGGCCTTCTTCGATGCCTTTTTTGACGAGGTATTTTCGGACGGACTTGGCGCGGCGGTCGGAGAGGTTGGTGTTGTAGGCGGGGTTTCCGCTGCTATCGGTGTGTCCTTCGATACGGACGCGGATGGTGGGGCGACTTTTGAGGACAGCGACAACTTGATCGAGGACGCCAAAGGACTTGCGTTGGATGGTATCGCGGTTGAGGGCGAAGAAGATCTTTTGGAGGATCTCGATCTTTTTATCGGTGACTTGGACGAGGATGATCTTGGGGCAACCATCGCGTTCTTTGACGCCCGGGACGAAGGGGCATTTGTCGAGGCGATCGACGATGCCGTCACCATCGGAGTCTTTGTCGGGGCAGCCTTGGTTTTCGGGGATGCCTTTGACTTTGGGGCATTTGTCTTTTTCGTCGGGGATACCGTCGCCGTCTTCGTCACCCCCGGGACATCCGGGTTTCATAGTCGATGTGACGAGCAAGGTGTTTTCTGCGCCGTCGATCTGGATAAAGAAGCCTTGCATCTTTTTGTATTCGTCGTTGCTGAGGATCTCTTTGCGGAAGTGATATTCTGCTTTGAAGAAGACGTTGAGGCCGCTGGCGCGGGTGGTGAGTTGATAGCGCAGGAGGGCATCGTCGATTTGAAAAGGCTTCGGTAGTTCGAGGGCTTTGAGACCTTGGATGCGAACTTCGTCGATGTAGTGGCCGCTGGTTTTCCACATGAAGGGGTGGTGTTGGCGCTTTGTGGCGAGATGCTTTTGGTGGTCGGAGTGAAAGTCGAAGTGTGCGTAGATCTCGCAATCGGTGACGCGGTTTTTGTAGAATTCAGCGGTAAAATCGGCTTCGATGCGAGGCGTTTTGGATTTCACCTCGGTGATGCGGGCTTCTTGGACTTTGATCGATTGGAGGAGTTTTTTGGTGGCGAGGAAACCGAGGAGAGTTTGCGCCCACTGATTTTTGCCGCTTGCGGTATCGAGGCTGTGATCTTTGATGCGTTGATCGAGATCTGCGCGGTGATGTCCGCGCAGGATCATCACCATCTTGCCTTTGATCTTCCCGTCGGGAGTCGCGTTCAAAGTGATCTCGCGTTGTGTCATATTTTCGGTGGGGGCTTGGAGAGGGGTTTGGATCAACCGACCATCATCGATTGCAAGAGCAGAGGCGTTTTGATCTTCCCAGCTAAGGTCGCCAAAGTGGCTATCGGTTTTGGCGGTATCAAGGAAGATTCCGCCGTCGATGCTTGGGATGTGGTTGATGGTGTGTTGAAAGACCGCAGGTGTGGGCAGTTGTGGGTCCACATCGCCTTTGTCGCGGGTGCGTACACGCACGATCTGACTGGGGATGCCTGCGGCTTCAAGCATGGCTTTGTATAGTGCGGCTTTTGCGCGATCATCGCCTTGTTGTTGTTTGAGGGTTTGTTCGGCGGGCGCGACGCTCCATTCCATCATCTGCGGGTCGCGGGTGATGGTACGCACTTTGTCGTGCAAAAAGTCGTAGATGCGCTGGGCTTTTTCGCGGTTGTCGCTTGCGCCTTGGGTGATCTCGTCGGTCTTTTCTTTGATGGTGGGTGTGGAAACGGCGCTTTTTTGGAACATTTCTTTTTCAAAGCCGGCCACTTCCGTCCACGAGGACGACGGATAATTGCGCCCTTGGTAGCCGAAGGATTTGGGGGCTAGTTCGATGCGTGCGGTCAAGGTGTGGGCGTCGGGTTGGCCGGTTTCGGTTTCGAGGGCGGGGACTTTTCGGGCGGACCAGATGTGGACGGTGTGGTTGGGGCGGTCGGGATCGTTTTCGGTGCGGTAGCTGATCAGCGAGGCGGGGAACTCTTGGCCGCCGTAGACACGGGCGTTGAAGGCGAAGTCGCGAGGGGCTGAAAAGCGAAACTCGGTTTCTTGGACAGGTCGGTCTTTTTGGACATAAAACGTGTAGTGCAAAAAGGTGTTTGTCTCGAACTTGGCGAGGTATTCGTGGATAGCACCCGGGGTGATGTTGTCCATGAACCACAAGCTATACATGGCGTTGCTTTCGCTTGTGGGGGACCAATCAACGGGCCAATCATAAAAGCCACGTGACGGGCTGATCCATCCGTTGGGGCGAACGATCCGCGCATAGATTTCTTTGAGCGGGCGGCGGGGGGTGTAGATCACATAACCTTGGGTGATGTTGCCGGATTGTGTGGTTTTCCACGTCAGGGATTGGATCTGGACGTGTTCGGTTTCTGTAAAGCGCATCCTCTCGGCGTCTTGGAGGACGAGGGTTTGCTTGATCATCGGATAATGCTCGCCGTCCTTGCTGAGGGTTGCGGCTTGGGGCGGGAGCGTAGGTTTGAGGGGGCCGAATTCTTTGGGGGTGGGGATGATACCAAAAAAGGGTACACATCCCGAGATGTTGAGAGCGATCACCGCGACAAGCGGCAACAGGCGGAGAGAACGATTGAACATGACGCGTGTTCCTTTTCGCGGGATGGGTTACTTGTGGGCGATTTGGAAGGTGATAGCTTTGGCCGTTTTTTGCCAGAAGGCACGAAACGCTTGATACCGTTCGGCGGGGAGTTCGCGTTGGCGGAACTCGATGTGCGTGTGTTGGCCGAATACGTTGCCCTCGATCTTGTGCGAAGTCTTGAGGTAGACGACACCATCAAACGATTTATCATAGCTGTGTTCTTCGGCTTTGGCGGACTTGCGAAGGTTGAGGCCGAGTTTGAACGATGGCGGAAAACGCAGAGTGATCTTGGTGTCTTTGAGGTAGGGGTACTCAAAAAACAGCTTCACATCGCGGTTGGGGGCTGTAAAGCTGTAAGAGGGGAGTGTGCCCGGGGTTTTGTAGAGCATGACTTTTTGGCTGTGGGGAAAGCAGTGATGGGCTTTGAATTTGTAGCGGTAGGTGACGGGCTGCGAAAGGTCTTGGATATTGAGTTCGGGTAGCACAAGATCGGTGATCTCGAACTGTTGACCGCAGACTTGACGAAGCCATCCACCGCGTTGTTTGCGCCAATCCTCCCAGTCTCGGGGTTGTGCAAACAGCAGTTGGCGGCGAACATCAGCCGCAAGGTGCCCCGTCAGTTTGATCTCATAGCTGCCTGTCAGCGTGCCTTCTTCGTCCACTTGCATATCGAAGGTTCGGTGATTTTGGGTGTAGGTGTAAGGTTGGGAAGGTGTCTTAAAAAAGCGGCCTCCACCGTAATCGATGATGAAGGCTTCGACGCCTTCGGCTCGTGGATTGGTGGCGTTGTAGGGATCAACGATCCCTGCGGGACTCAAGAGGCGGCCTTGGTTGACGGTGCGCTCTTTTCCCGGGAGAGGAAACTTGGCGGCATCCGCAGCACGTTCGGCGTGTAAGCCACGCCACGGGCCTTCGGACTCTTCGGGGATGAATACGGACAATCCACCGAAGACATCGCGATCAGGGAGGCCTTTGCGGTAGTCGTAGTATCCGTTGGGGACGAGGGCAGCGTAGGCGCGGATGCCGAGCGAGCGCAACATCACAATGAAAAGCATATTGCTGACGTAGGGGTTGCCTGTGCGCATTTGATAGCTGCGCAGGAGGTCTTCGCCCGAAGATAGGCCAAAGTTGATCGGCGCAAGGCCGATCGCGCCTTGGACGTACAGGTTTTGACGGAGATGTTCGTAGATGACTTTGATCTTTTCTTCGCGGCTGGTGGCGTTGCGGGTGAGATCGCGTGCGATCTTGGGGAGGCCGTTTTGGTTGAGTTCTTGGTCTTCGTCCATCTGGAAGTTGCGGTTGAATCCGCCGCGATCGTCTTGGAAGGGCCACATCGCACGAGTATACCAAGCGATCACGTTTTTCCATTCGGCGCGGATATCTTGGTATTCGGCGAGGCGGGTATCCAACATCCGCACGATCTTGATGGTGGCTTGCGGGGGTTTGCAATAGCGGGGCGGTAGCGCCGAGGTTTTGCACATGGCGTTGAGGCCCACCCTGCCTTGGCGAGTCATGCCCGGGACGTTGCGCATATAGACGTCGATCATCCGGGAATCGCGGTCGTGGCTCACACGCACAGCGTCTCCCCCAAAGGAGCGATCGGCTTCGTCGGCAACGAGTGCTGCCCGAATGGCTTGTTCGACAGCGAGGTCGAGTTGAAGCTTGTCACTGACGGGCGCTTTGGGTGTTTCGAGCGGTTTGTTTGGATCGATCGTGCCTTTGACTTTCTCGGCGCTTTCGGGAGCCGAGACCTGCAAGCGTTGGATCACGGCTTGGCGTTCGGTGGCGCTCATCATCGGAAACACATTCAGGGCGGCGATGCGTTTGTCTTCGGGCAATCGGTCGAAAACGTTCACCATCAAGGTCTTTTGCTTCAGATCAAGGCCCTTGAGCCAAGCCTGTGCAGCCGCTTTTTTCTCGGCAGGGAATTGTTCAAGCAGTAGGTTGATCTCGGCCATCACACTCGCGATGCGTTGGGTGGCTTCGCGTGTTTGAAGCGTTTGTAAAACAAACAGGGGATCAAGATCGATCCGCATCTCAAGGTTTTCAGCGTAGTGATAGCGCATATGTGCGCGGCGCACAGGGATCTCTTGAAGAAGATCGATCCGCACGCCCGTTAATCCGAAGAAAAAGCGGTCGAACTGCATGCTCAGATCGTATTCCCACATCACATCAAGCACGCAACCCACTTCGATGCCGGGCAGATGCGCGTGGAAGACTTGGTTTTCTTGCACGGTCTCGACTGCGTCTGTTCCGCGACTATAGAACTTCACGCGGAGTTCTTTGAGGACGCGATCGTCGTATTGCAACACTTTGTTGTTCGGGCAGGTGGCGCGTACGTTGAACTTTTGCAGACGATTGAATGGACTCCACACCCCGAATCCACCCGGGAGATACTTAAAGGAGGCGTATTTGAGGCCGCCGTGTTTGTTGATGCGGATGCGCTTGTTCATGCGCCAAAGAGTGGTGCGTTGGGATTGTCCGACTTGTCCCCATCGATGGTAGTATTCAGCTTCCATCCACAAGATCTCGGCATCTGGCATCGTTTGCTTGGAGCCGAGGGGTTGGAGATCTTTTTGTGTGACGGGTTGAAAGCCCTTAAAACTTGGAATGCAGCCGCTCGCGAGCAAGCCGAAGAGCACAAAGGCTGGCCATTGCCCCGACACGCGGTGTTGTCTCAAACGCATACTACTTCACTCCCAAAAGTTGATCCTGACCATCTGTTCGGCAAGATCAACGCTCTCTATGTGGTGCCGATAACACAAAAACAGGCGCTACGTTTCGCAAAGTTCGGCAGCTTAGCTTCGTGATCGGAGGCTGTCAAGCCCTCCATGTCTCTGCAAACGCGAACATTTATCGCAACCTCACACAAAATGCAAATCTGTTTCGTGATGGGGTTGTGTTGTTGTGGGAGGGAAAGTGAGAGAACGCGGGAGGGGGGAGTGGGAGAACGTCGGAGGATTAGGGGGTGTTGCTGCGGTTTTCGATGCCGGTGGCTTGATCTTTGTTGACGATGTTGAATTCGACGCGGCGGTTGGTGGCGCGGTTTTGTTTGGTGTCGTTGGAGACGATGGGTTTATCGGGTCCGAAACCTTGGGCTTCGAGGCGGCCTTCTTCGATGCCTTTTTTGATCAGGTATTTTCGGACGGATTTGGCGCGACGATCGGAGAGGCCGACGTTGTAAGCGCGCTTTCCACGGTCATCGGTATGTCCTTCGATACGGACGCGAAGTTCGGGGCGGCTTTTGAGGACGGAGACGACTTGATCGAGGACGCCGAAGGACTTGCGTTGGATGGTATCGCGGTTGAAGGCAAAGAAGATCTTTTGGAGGATCTCGATCTTGTCTTTGGTGACTTTGACGAGGACGACTTTGGGGCAACCTTGGCGCTCTTTGACGCCCGGAACTTCGGGACATTTGTCGAGGCGGTCGACGATGCCGTCACCATCGGAGTCTTTGTCGGGACAGCCTTGGTTTTCTTTGGGTCCGGCTTGATCGGGACATTTGTCTTCGTTGTCTTTGAGGCCATCGCCGTCTTTGTCACCCCAAGGACAGCCTTGGTTTTCTTTAGGTCCGGCTTGATCGGGACATTTGTCTTCGTTGTCTTTGACGCCGTCGTTGTCTTTGTCGCCCCAAGGACAGCCTTCGTTTTCTTTGGGGCCGAATTGCGTGGGGCATTTGTCGACGTTATCGGTCAGCCCGTCGCCGTCGGTGTCAGGCCAAGGACAGCCCTTGTTTTCTTTGGGGCCGGGTTTGTCGGGACATTTGTCGAGGCGATCAACAAGGCCATCGCCGTCTTTGTCGGTGTCGGGACATCCGTCATTTTCGCGGGGTCCGGGTTGTGTGGGGCAACGGTCGTCTTTGTCAAGAATGCCGTCACCATCGGTATCGCGGACTTTGGGAGACCAGACCACGCCCAAGAACACGCGGAAAAGAGGCGATCCGTATCCCGAGGTGGGAAAGGGGATGCCGATGCCGATCTCAAGGGCCAGATCGGGCTGGCTAAGGGGATAGATGCGTGCGCCGAGATAGGCATCAAGGGGGACTTTTTCGCCAGAGAAGTCGCGTTCTTGGAAGGCGATAGCACCCGCGATCTCTCCGATGATATCGAGGCGATCTTTGAGGGCGCTCAAGCGAACACCCAAGCCATAACGGAGTTCGTGTTCGAGTTCGAGGTTGAGAAAGTAAGAGCGGGGCATATAGCGGTAGCCGATGTTGAGGCCGATGTGAGCGATGCCGACTTGGACGCTGAGCATGACGTCTGCATCGAAGCTGACGCTGTTTTCGCCGCCGAGTTTGTCGGGTGTTGCGAGGCTTGAGGGGATACCTAGGGCGAGACGGAAAGCGAGGTTGACGTAGTGTTTGTCTTGGCGGAGGGCTTGGGCTTTGAGGCCGAGCTTGATATCGCCAAAGGCAAAGCCGCTGAGATCGCGGCCAGCGGTGCCAGCAAACAGAGCGGCGTTGTTGGGGACGCTGCCGTCTTGGTAGATGGAGAGGGGGATGGTGAGGTACACATCCAACCAGTCCAAGATCCCAAAGCCCCCCATGATATCGGCACCGACTTGATGGTTGAGGATGCCCGTGCTATCGCGGCTTCCGTCAGCACGGGGAGTTCCGCGCAAGACCAGTGGGTTGAGGGCGTAGTTGAGGTAAATACCGGCCATGTAGTTCATGCGACCGAGGGTGATTCCCGATTGGGTGTGGAACATCCCGTTGATATCGCCCCAAGGACGGAATTGTTGCAATTGGAACGAGGTGTCGAAGGTTCGGCTGGTGGTTTGTGCGTGGGCGGGAGAGGTAAGCCAAGCACTGCATAAAAACAGAGCAGACAAGAGCCATCCAGCGCGGAATCGCGTTTTTCCGCGTTGGGGGGGCAAAGAACGAAACAGCATGATCAATCACTCCTTCATGTTGGGGGGCGTTTTCTTTTCGGGGGGTCGAGGGCTGTGCGGTGCGTTGTGACCCCGTGATGCGACTTGGACTCTGGGGGTTGCGATCTCTTCCGAAAAGATCAAAAAGGATGCCTCAATTGTTGTGATGCAAAAATATCGTTGTGACGAGGGAGTCCAAGAATCACCAAAGAATTGCAGAGAACCTTGCGCAACGCAAGTTTCTGTTGGGTGAATGGAGCGTTTTTCGTGCGGTCTGTGCGCGTGTTGGGATGCGATCGGCTTGGGATGGTTTTGTTTCGGACGGATTTTTTGTGTCGTGGTGTGTGGTGGCTTTGCGTCGCTGGGCGTCTCGGTATGCGTCTCAAAAAGAGAGACTAGAGGCGGTTGGGGTGAAAGGCTTGTTGCAAGATTTCGGTCGCGACGGAGTGGGGGAGGGTGACGCGGAGCTTGGGTTCGTGTTGCATGGCGCGTTGGATAGCGAACAAGGCGGAAGGATTGCGGGCCCATGCGCGGCGTGCGATGCCGTTGTTGACGTCCCAATAGAGCATCATGGCGAGGCGGCGTTCGGCATCTGCGGAACCATCGAGAACAAGGCCAAAACCACCGTTGATCACTTTTCCCCAACCGACTCCGCCGCCATTGTGGATGCTCACCCAAGTGGCTCCACGGCAAGCATCGCCGATGACGTTTTGCAGGGACATATCTGCGCAATGTGCGCTGCCGTCGTAGATATTGGCGGTTTCGCGGTAAGGGGAGTCTACGCCGCTGACGTCGTGGTGATCGCGTCCAAGGACAATGGGCTGTTGGATGCGGCCATCAGCGATGGCTTGGTTGAAAGCACGAGCGATCTCGATTCGACCCCACGCATCGCTGTAGAGGATGCGTGCTTGGCTTCCGACGACGAGTTGATGGGTGTGTGCTTCGCGGATCCATCGGAGGTTATCGAGGATTTGGGGCTGGATCTCGGGGGGGGCCTGTTCGAGTTGTCGAGTCAAGACTTGTTCAGCGATTTGGTCGGTGGTGCGGAGATCTTGGGGATCGCAGCTGGTGGCGATCCAACGGAAGGGGCCAAAGCCGTAATCAAAATAAGACGGACCCATGATATCTTCGACGTAGGATGGATAAATAAAGCGGCCATCTGGGCCCAAGACGCCCTCAGCACCGGCCACTTGGGCTTGTACCAAGAAGGCGTTGCCATAATCCCAAAAGTGCATACCGCGTTTCGTCATGCGGCGGATCACCGCAAAGTGCCGACGCAGCGAGGCATGAACAGCTTCGCGGAAAGCGGCGGGATCTTCTTGGAGCATGCGATTGGAGGCATCGAGGGTATAGCCGACGGGGTAATATCCGCCAGCATAGGGGTTGTGCAAAGAAGTTTGATCGGAACCGAGATCGATCTGGACGCCTTCTTGATCGAGCTTTTCGAGAAGATCGACGATATTTCCTTGGTAAGCGAGAGACAGCGGGATGCGCGAAGATCGGGCTTGTTCGATGCGCCGAAGGATGTGATCGAGATCGTCGGAGGTTTCTTGGACCCAACCTTGTTCGTGGCGTTTTTGTACGGCAAAGGGGTTGATCTCCGCGATCACTGCGATGGCTCCTGCGATCACGGCAGCTTTGGCTTGTGCGCCGCTCATGCCACCGAGTCCCGAAGAAACAAAGACTTTTCCACGCAGATCCTGTTCGTGGCTGAGGCCGAGATAGAGCCTGCCAGCGTTAAGCAAAGTGATGGTGGTTCCGTGGACGATTCCTTGGGGGCCGATGTACATAAAGCTACCTGCGGTCATTTGCCCGTACATGGTGACACCCAAAGCTGCGAGACGTTCGTACTCTTCGAGGCTGCTAAAGTGTGGGAGCACCATACCGTTGGCGATCACAAGGCGCGGCGCATCGCGATGAGAAGGGAAAAGGCCCAACGGATGGCCGGAATAGAGGACGAGCGTTTGTTCTTCGGTCATCTCAGAGAGGTAGTGCATGGTCAAGCGGTATTGCGCCCAGTTTTGAAAGGCTGAGCCGTTGCCGCCGTAAGTGACGAGTTCATGGGGATGTTGGGCGACCGCAGGGTCGAGATTGTTTTGGATCATCATCATGATCGCAGCGGCTTGTGGGCAGCGTGCGGGGTAGGAGGGAAGAGGATGGGCTTTCATCGGGTATTGTGTCGGGCGAAAACGGCGGGCGTAGATGCGGCCCTCTTTGAGCAGTTCTTGGGCGAGTTCGGGCGCAAGAGCGGGGTGCATCGAAGGCGGGAAGTAGCGCAGGGCATTTTGAAGGGCAAGTTCGCGATCCGCTTCGGATAACGCGGGGTGGCGCGGTGGTGCATGGCTGATCTGATCGTCCCAAGCGGGTGTTTCGGGAAGGGCGGGGGGGATACCTTCTGCGATATGTTTGGCGAGTGTGTCCATCTCAATCGTCCGATCTTGTGGCAAAAAGAACCGTTTGAGGGATCCTGATGTTGGGGTATTGGTTGCGTGTGGAAGAGGCGGATATATGGGGAGAAAACGCGAGATATTCAGCGGGTTGTAAGGCTGCAAGCAGGCCGAGGATGGCCTGCTTACAGCGACCGTCGCGCATCCTGCCTTTTAGCGGGGTGTGGGGCGCGAGGCGGGTTGAGAGGTCGGTGCGTTGCGGATAGCGGGTGGTGTGGGTTGAGAGGTCGGTCCTTGCGTGCGTACAGAGGCAGGTTGTGTTGTTGGGAGCGCGTTGCGCTGGACAGGTGCAGTACGTTCGATCGGGGCTTGGCGGACGAGCGGGGTTTGGCGGACGAGCGGGGCTTGGCGGGCGAGCGGAGTGGTGCGCTCGGCGGGGGTAGGTTGAGTGGAGGGTGGATCTTCGCGGTGATCGTTGGGTAGATCTTCGCGATGGTTGGGGGGGATGAGTTCGGGGTCGATGAGGATGGGGCGAGCGAGGGGACGGGGGCGATGTTCGTTGGGTTGTTCGTGGTGGGAGAGATTTGAGGTGGTGTAGATCTTTTTGTTGTCGTAGCGGCCAGCCATGTACCCGAGGAAGAAAGGCAAGAGGATGAGGAGCGCATAGAAGAAGTAGGCTTCGGGGCGATCGGCGAGAGACTGCCAACTTTCTTGGGAGGGTGGGGGTGGGTTGTTTTGTGCGGAGAGAAATTCGGAAGAGGTGGGTTCGGCGGTCTCGGTTGCAAGGGGGCCATAGAAGAGGATCTGGCTGTTGAC
>CAUJFU010000196.1 GCA_963169055.1 Myxococcota bacterium | reverse complement strand
GAGGATGGGGTTACAGCGAGCGGGGTTTGCGTTGGGGAGGGTTGCGACGTAGGAGGTGCCTGCTTGGGGGACGGGGACATCGGTGCTGATGATATGTGCGCCGCTTTGGAGGGCGGCAGCGAGGCGTTTGGGATCATGTTCATCTTCGGGGGAGTCAGCGCGTGTGCGGACGATCAAGTGGGCGCGAACAGCGGCTTGGATCTGGGATTCGTTGCCGAGGGGAGAATCGATTTTGACGATGGCAGCGAAAGGATCGTTGGTTTCGGCGGTGACAAAACACAGGCGATCTTGTTGTGCAGGATCGTTTTGGGTGTAGGCATCGCGCTTTTCGCCACCGACGAGCAGGACGAAGAGAACCTTGCCACGGACTTCTCGGAGGGTCGGCCATCCGTCTTTTTGGAGGGCGGCTTGGAGGGATGGGTGTTCTTTGCGGAGATCGTCAGGAGTAAAGAGTCCCTTGCGTGGAAAGACCGAGAGGATCGCTGCTTCGAGGCGTTCGTAATAAAGTGCCCATCCATCGGGGGGAGAAGATTCTTTGGCTTCGAGAAAGACAAAGAGAGGGAGGTGGGTGGGATGTTTGCTTGACCAAGCGTTGATCTCGGAGAGACAGTCGGTAAAGAGTGGGCATCGGCTGTGGGGGTCGAAGCCGGGGACGTGGAGGACATCAAAACGTTTGTGTTCGGGCGACCAATAGAGGTCAAGTTCAAACTTTCGCACGCCTTGTTGGTCGAGTTGTTCGGTGAGCGGGGCGTGGGTGTAGTCCCACGGTTTGACGCCGTTGTTGGGGGAGATGTGATAGCTGTTGTGGGTGCCTTTGATCTGGATGTGGTGGAGGCGGAGTTGATCGTCAAGAGCGGGAGAAGCGGGGGAAGTGCAGGATGGGAGGAAAAGCAAGAAGAGAAAGATGTGGAGCGGATGCGTGTGGAAACGGAGAAGAGAGAAAGCGTTGGGGGCGTTGTGATGGGGCGGTTGCGTGCGGCTCTGTGTGCAGAACGGAGGAAAACGGCGCATGATCGGGTTCTCCAGACGGTAATGTAAAAAGCGCGCAATCACCGCTCTCTGAGAGAGCGCAAAGGGGAGGTTACGCGAAAAAGGCGTTGCAAAGCAAGATGGTTTGGGGGGGAAGGTTATGCGTCGTGTTTGTGTTCTGGGTGGAGCGCGAGGTGAAGGCTGCGGCCTAGTTCGGAGCGGCGATAAGGCTTTTTGAGGAGCTGGACGTGGCGGAAGGGCCAAAGCTCGTGGGTAAAGGCTTTTTCAGCGAACCCCGAGGTGAAGAGCAGGCGAAGGTCGGGGTGGAGGGCGAGAGCGTGGTGGGACAGTTCGATGCCGTTCATGCCACCCGGGAGGATGATATCGGCGAAGAGAAGGGAGATATCGGTGTGCTGTTGGAGGATGTGCAGGGCTTCTTCGCTGCAAGTGGCTTCAAGGACGTTGTATCCGAGCCGTTGGATGGCTTCGGTGACGACTTTGCGGACGTTCTCTTGATCTTCGACAACAAGGATGCGTTGGCCTTGTCCTTGATAGTGTACAGGTGTGTTGTGTGTGGTGATGGGAGCGTGGGTGTTGGGGCCTTTGGGGAGGTAGAGACGCAAGGTGGTTCCTTGTCCGAGCGCGCTGTCTAGTTCGATATCACCGCCAGATTGTTTGATAAAGCCGTAGACCATGCTGAGTCCGAGGCCGCTGCCCTTGCCGACTTCTTTGGTGGTGAAGAAAGGATCAAAGGCGCGCTCTTGGACTTTGGGGGTCATGCCTGTACCGTCGTCTTGCACGGCGATACGGATGTAATGCCCGGGAGAGAGTGGTGCAGGAGGGGAAGAGTCTTGGGTGCGGTGGCAATTGGTGGCGGAGATAAGGAGGTTTCCGCCGTGAGGCATGGCGTCACGTGCGTTGAGTGCGAGGTTGAGCAAGGCGGTTTCAAGTTGTGTGCGGTCGACGTTGGCGTTCCATAGGCCGGGTTGGCATTGTATCTGGATGCGGATATCTTCGCCGAGGGTGCGTTCGAGGATCGAAGCGAGGTTGTGGATGAGGGCGGAGACGTTGGTGGTTTCGGGTCGAAGAGATTGTTGCCGAGCAAAGGAGAGAAGACGGGAGGTGAGTTCTGCGCCGCGTAGAGCGGCTTCGCGGGATTGGTGGATCATCTTTTGGTGGAGGGGATCTTCGGTCATTTCTTCGAGAAGGTCGAGGTTGCTGATCACGACGGTGAGGAGGTTATTGAAGTCGTGAGCGATGCCGCCCGTGAGTTGTCCGATGCTTTCCATTTTGAGGGCTTGTTGGAGTTTGGCTTCGGTTAGTTTGCGTTCGGAGATATCGCGTGTGACGGTGACGATGGATTCGATGGTTCCTTTTTCGGAGCGAAAAACGGGAGTGCAACTGGATTCGACCCAGACCCAGTGTCCGCGTTTGTGCTGCATACGGTAGGGTTGTGAAGCGGTGCGTAGCCCTTTGCAGGCCGCAGCATGGGCGTCTTGCCAAAAGGAGATATCTTCTTGGTGGATGAGAAGGCGAGGATCACGACCGATCAGTTCGTTGGGTGAATAGCCGAGGATGGCGTTGCAGGCAGGAGAACAATAGGCGAAGATGCCGGATTTTTCGTGGTGAGCGATGATATCGGTGGAGGTTTCGGTGAGTGTGCGATAAAAAGATCCGCTGTGTTCGGAGAAGGCGGAAGGTCGTGGGGATGGGGGCGGAGAGAGGGCCGTGAGGGTGGGGTGGGTCTGTTCGGTGGTGTTTGGGTCAAGAAAGCGAGAGACATGGATGTTGCTTTGTGTTTGAAGCAACGTCGCGGGGATCTCGCGGATCTGTGGGAGATTTGGGACGCTGGAGTGGGGCAAGAGATCTTCTTGGCTATCGCAGGTTGGGGGTGTGGGGTCGGTTGGTTGGGGTGTGGGATCGAAACCATCTCCGCGTTTGGGCATATCAGGTGTCCTTCAAAACATCGGTTCTCGCGATCAGGCTCGCGGACGATTTACGTTTGTTTTATACTACAGGCACTTTGCTTGTGGAAAGAGGGGGAGACACGATCAACGAGATGAGGCATCGCATGTTGTGGTGGGAGAGGTACGGCATCTTCAAGAAAAACTTTTGGTTTGTTTTGGAGAAAGTAGAGTGCGAAAGCCAATTCGCGGTAGATGGAGTGTTTGCGCACCAGAGCAGGAGTAGCGAAGGGAAGCAGTGTAGTGGTTTTTCAACAGAAGAGGGGCGCACAGTGTGGTGGTGTAGAAAGCGTGTTGTGGAGTTGTCGTTGGATAGGGGGGAGACAAAAGAGCGGGGCATGTTCCGTGCAGGGGGCGAAAAAACACCAACAAGAGCAAGTCTCTTGCGTTTCAGCCGTTGATCGAATAGATAGACAGGCGATTGAAAGATTGGACTTTGGCGGCGGAGCCTCCTATGGTGTGGGGCGTTTCGTGCGCGGAAGTCGAACAACGCACCCGTTCGATGTTTGTGTTTTGCGTAAAGTCCGAATGGACGCGAAGATGCGGAGTGAAAAGCATCTTGGACGCATTACTTTCGTAGATCAAAGAGGAACCCTCATGCCACAAAGAAGCCGAGTGTCGAGCCGTTTTTTTATGAATCAGTTGATTACAGCGGCGCGAAAGGATTTTCGCACGTCCTATTCGCTTGCGCGCTATCAGATCGCCAAAGAGACCTTCAATTTTCGCCATTTTTTCAAGCCCAAGAACGGGACAGGCGACGAGATCCAGCTGATCGGGATTCGGATCACAGATATGTGCAATTTGCGTTGCCATACCTGCGGTCAGTGGGGAGACAACGGCTACTTGGTGGGAAAGTCGCTGAAAGAATTGAAGTCGCGTGAGGTTCCGTTGGAAGTGTACAAGCGGGTGGTGGATGAAGTGGTGGATGCGGGTTGGCGCCCGATCTGGTACTTTTGGGGTGGTGAGCCGATGTTGTACCCCGGGATTATCGAGCTTTTGCACTACATCAAAGATCGCGGTATGGCGATCTCTCTGGTGAGCAACGGTACGAATATCGCGAAGTATGCGGATGATATCTTGGAGACATGCAAGATCTTGCATCTTAGCGTGGACGGTCCAAACGAAGAGATCCACAACACACAACGCCCGGGTGTTGCAAAGAATCATAACAACTTCAAGTCTGTCCAAGAAGCGTTGGATGTGTTGAGCGCCAAGAAGAAAGAGCGCGACCTGTTTTACCCGTACATCGTACCGATTAGCTGCATTACGGCGTACAACGTGGATGTGGTGGCGGATCTGTACAAGTTTGTGGCGAAATACGCTGATGCGCATATGTTCTATCCGACGTGGTGGATCGACGCAGAGTCCGCCAATGAACACACCGAAGATTTCAAGCGCCGTTTTGGTTTTGAGCCTTCGACGCATTACGGATGGATCGGCTCTTGGAAAGACTTTGATCACGCTCCGATCTATGACAAATATCAAGAGCTATTGAAGATCTCGGCGGATAATGGGGGGAAATGTCCTCCGATGATGATGCCTGATCTGAAAAGCCCCGACGAAGTCAAACGCTATTATACCGATCACAAGGAGACGTTTGGCTACAATCAGTGCGTCAGCATCTTTATGACGCTGGAGCTAGACAGCAACGGTGACGCCAGCTTTTGCCGGGATTATCACGATTACGAGATCGGAAACATCAAAGACACTCCGATCAAAGAATTGTGGAACAACGAGAAGGCGCGGAAGTTCCGTACGTCGATCTCTCAAGAAGGACCGATGCCAGTGTGCCGTCGCTGCTGTGGGTTGATGGGATTTTGAGCGGGTCGCTGATTTTCGGAGGCCACAGCAGGGGGGAAAGGCCCGCGTTGTCGCGGTGAGGTTGTGTGGATATCGCGCAGCGTGTTACAAACGTGCGGACTGTGGACGGCAAGGAAGCCCGTCCAACAGGACGACGGGAGGCTTGCATGACGAAACAGAGGCGTTGGATCGAGGCGTGGGTGGATTGGATCGAACCGCGCCCTTGGTCGGTCCTTGGATTCGTACTGATCTCAGTGTTGATTGCGGCGTATAGCGCGACAGGACTTCGGATACGTAGCGATTTTGCGGCCTTTCTTCCCGAGCATTACGAGTCGGTACGCGGGTTTGATCAGATCACCAAGCGCGTAGGGGGGTTGGGGTTCGTGATCTTGGCGGTGGAAGGCCAAGACAAAAAGCAAGTCGCGCAGATGGTCAAAGTGCTTGCGAAAGAAGTGGAAAAGCAAACCGAAGTGGTGCGCAGTTTGCGCTATTACAAGGTCGATCCGTTTGTGCAGCAGCGTGCGTTGTACTTGATGAAAAAGTCCGATCTTGCGGTACTTGTGAAGCGTGTGGAAAAACTGCGTGACGAAGTTCGCCGCGAGGTGCGTCGTCGCAATCCGATGTTTGTGGATTTGGGGGACGAACCCGCGAAGAAGGCACTGCCGAACTTGGAAGTGGACGATCTGTTGAAGCGCTATGGTTTGTCTCGCGAAGTGCTCGCGGGCAATGGCATGATCACAAACCGCGAAGGCACATTAGCGGTGTTGCTGGTACAACCAAAAGGGTTGGAGAACGACATCGGATTTATTCGCAAGATGGTTTCGCAGATGCGGGTAGCCGAACAGCGTGCGCGAAAGGCGATGCCAGCGTCTTCATCGATCAAGATCCATTATAGTGGCCGATACACGGTGCGTTTGGAAGAAGATGACTCACTCAATCAACAGATCGGCTTGGCGTCCACGATCTCGTTGACAGGGATCTTTTTGCTGTTGTTGTTGTACACGCGCCGAAAGCGCTCGATTTTGTTGATTGGTGCGCCATTGCTCGTGGGGGTGGCTTGGACGGCGGGGATGGCGTTCTGGTTGACGGGTGGGGAGATCAACGCGATCACAGCGTTTATCGTGGCGATTTTGTTTGGTCTTGGGATCGATATGGGTATCCACTTTTTCATGCACTATATGCAGCTACGGGAGCGAGGTTTGGAGCTAACGGAAGCGTTGAAAGAGACGCTTCTGAGTACTGGAAAGGCCGGAAGCATCGCGGTATTTACTTCGGCGGGTGCTTTTTTGGTGATTATGCTGACGGACTTTAAGGGACTGAATCAGTTTGGGATGGTTGCGGGTGTGGGGATGATCCTGAATCTGATTGCTTTTTTGATTGTTTTTCCGACGTTGACGATCTTGATGGGACGGCACGCTCCGATCGTGCCGAAGTTCAAAGATGAGCGTGTGAAAAAATCGATCATGCCCGTACGTACGCGTGTTTGGGTGTTTGGCGTAGTTTTGTGTGTGGGCCTGTCTTCGTGGGGTTTGTTTGTGTTGCTGTCGGGGCGCATCCAGTTTGACGACGACGTGTGGAACCTTGTGACCCGAAGCGAAGCGGTGCGTGTGTACGATCGGCTCAAACGCGATGTGTTTTTTGGCGAAGCAGAACCCGGCGTGATGTTGTTTTCTTCGTGGGAAACCTTGCGCAAAGCACAAAACCAGATCGACGAAGCGTTGCAAAAAAAGCGTTGGTCTTCGATTGGTTCGGTGGTCTCGCAGCTTTCGTTGGTTCCAGAGCGCCCGCAAGAACACTTGCCGCTGTTGCGTCAGATCGACGCGTTGCTGGGTGATAAGGCGTTTCGCTCGTTGGATCGGGATGATTACGAAAAAGAACTTGCGTTATTGAAGCGATTTCGTACGATGGCGCGTGCGAAACCTTACACGTTAGAAGATCTACCCGCGAGTGTGCGCGATGGTTTGGGCGGCAACAAACCGCTGATGTTCCTGACGCCCGGGATCAATCCCATGCAAGTCAACAACGCGATCCTTTTGAGCCGTGAACTCAAAGAGATCAAAGGCAGCGTAGATGACAAGCAAGTCATCCTTGGTGACTCGAATATGGTGTTGGCGGATATGTTTGTGTTGATCGGGCGAGATGGCCCAAGGGCCGTTGGGTTGGCGTTTTTGGTGATCGTGCTGGTGCTGCTGGTAGGTTTTCGCCGTCAACTGCTGGCTCTTCCGTTGGTATTGGCTCCGCTGGTGGCGGGGCTGTTTATGCTGTTGGGCTTGATCTGGGCGTTTGGTTTGCGCCTCAACGCATTCAATGTGATGGCGTTGCCTGTGACGCTGGGTCTGGGCATCGATCATTGCGTGTATATCTTCCATCGGTGGGATGAAGATGGCCGTGGTTCGGTGGTGGAGAGCCTTCGGAGCGTATTGATGGCGATCTTGTTGGCGGCGTTTACATCCATGATCGGTTTTGGGGCGTTGGTTCCGCTGATGCACCCGGGATTACAGCAATTGGGTCTGTTGGCAGTTCTTGGGATCTTTAGTGGCTTGGTGACGGCGTTGGTGATCACGCCTTCGTTAATTGGTGTGGTGATGGCCCTGTATGCGCGGGCCTCTGCGAGAAAGTATGAGCACTTGATCGCGTCTCCAGCAGAACCAGCGGTGGAATCTCATTCTCTTTCGCCGGATCGTTCGGCGTAGCAGCGAAAAGGAAAAGACGTCGTGTCCATCATCCATCTTATCGTCGTGTGTGCCTTGATTATGGGGACCGTTCAGATCGTCACCTTGTTCAAAGCCATCCTGTATGCGCGCTTTCTGTATCCCTACTTCTACAAACCGCGCTTTCTTCAGGGGACAGCGTATCCCACAGTACATTTGTTTGTGCCATGCAAAGGCCGAAGCGAGCGCCTTGAGCAGGTGATCGAGGCTTTTGCAACGCAAGAGTATCCCAACCGTTTTCGGGTGACGTTTGTCACGGAGTCTGACGAAGATGGGGCGGTTCCTTTGCTTCGTGAAGCGGTGCAACGGCATCCGCATCTGCGGCACAAAGTCGCTGGATTGGCCCAACGTTGCGGACAAAAGAACCATAACCTATTGGTGGCGATGCAAGACGACACCGAGAGCGAGGTGTTTGCTTTTGCAGATGCCGATGTATTGACCGAGTCGCATTGGCTTAAGTCGTTGATGCAGCCGTTGACCTTGGGATCGCGCTATATCGTGACGGGTTTGCCGAGTGGACGCATCTCCCAACCGACTTATGCACAAGGGATGGAGGCCGCTTACACGACGTTTCAAGCGCGTTATGTGATGGCGATTACGGCGCTGTGGGGAGGAACATTTGCGATCTGGCGTGAAACCCTCGATAAGATCGATGGAACCGCAACATGGTCTTCGACGGTGGTCGATGATATCGCTTTGTACGAGCGTATCGAGATCTTCAATCAAAAAGCGCCATCCGATCAGCAGTTGTTGGTGTACCCCTTACCCGATCTGCCTTCGGATATCCCAACCCGTATGCCCGCTGTTTCCAATCTGATCCATTGGTTCACACGCCAGATCCTATTCATGCGCTACCACCGACGTCTTGTGTGGCAAGTCGCTGTACTGGGCAACTTGGTTCAGGCCACCCTGATCTTGAGTGGCCCGTTGTTGTTGCTGTTTGGCACAAGCGAAGCCTCTCAACGTGCTGGATGGATCTGTGTTTTTTTCTATCTCTACCTTGTGTTGATGAACATCGCACAAGCGCTGATCCGCCGATCTTCGGACTTTTTCAACTGGACTTGGATCAAAGGATGTTTGGTGGGAGATCTGATCGCTGCGGTCTGTTTGTTTCGCAGTGTTTACGCCCGTGATCTCCGATGGGCGGGCATCCGCTACACCTTCGATCGCAATGGCCGCGTGGCCGAAGTGATCCACCCCTCCAAACAACACAGCGAACACGCCGCATCTACCGCTTCTTCCCGCTCTCCACGTCCCTAGATCTTCCCTACCATTCTCAATCAAACAACCGAGTCAACGACCCACCCCTAAAGGGGCGGGCTTGTGAAAGCAAGCCCAGTTGACCAGACGACAACAGAGGAAGTGGCGCAAGCCAAGTTGTTGTACACGATAGAGAGCATGTAGAGACCCTCGGATGCCGCCTCAGTTCGGGGCCCTCTCGTGGCGCTGTAAACATCTGCTTGGGTAAGCGGAAGTCAA
>CAUJFU010000195.1 GCA_963169055.1 Myxococcota bacterium | reverse complement strand
GAAGATTACAGAAACTCCGAAAGCAACGGAACCCGCAAAGGTTGCACAAACAACAAAGGTGACGGAACCAGCGAAGGTGACAGAAGCTCCGAAAGCATCGGAACCTGCGAAGATTACAGAAGCTCCGAAAGCATCGGAACCTGCGAAGATTACAGAAGCTCCGAATGCCTCGGAACCCGCGAAGGTTGCAGAATCTCCAAAGGCAGCGGAACCAGCGAAGGCAACGGAACCAGCGAAGGTTGCACAAACAACAAAGGTGACGGAACCTGCGAAGGTGACAGAAGCTCCGAAAGCATCGGAACCTGCGAAGGTGACAGAAGCTCCGAAAGCATCGGAACCTGCGAAGATTACAGAAGCTCCGAAAGCATCGGAACCCGCGAAGGTTGCACAAACAACAAAGGCAACGGAACCCGCAAAGGTGACAGAAGCCCCGAAAGCAGCGGAACCCGCGAAGGTTGCAGAAAAGAGCACCTCGGATCGGACGGCAAAGCCGACGAGTTCATCGGCGGTGAGTGAGCCTTCTCAACCTGCGGTGGCAACGCATTCTTTGGTGCCTTCTGCTGTGGGGGGGATGCCGTTGGGAAAAGTGGTCGGGGTGTTGGTGGGGATCTTTTTGGTGGGGTTGTTGGGGGTGCGTTCGATGGTCACGCCCGTGGCGGGGCGCGTTGAGACTTTGGATGGGGCGAGAAAAAGTCAAGGCAACGAGATCGGGCAATTAAAGCAACAATTGGCGGATCTATCGCGTGCGTTGAAAGCCTCGGAAGACCGAGCCAGAGAAGAACAAGAAAAGCAATCCTCCCGTCACAAGGAGCTTTTGGCGCGGCTCGCTGGTCAACAACAACAGATCTCTGCGTTGCAATTGGTGCAAAAAGCGATGCACGGGGCATTGGCGTCGCAGGGCAAGATCCTCGCACAGCACAACACGCGCATCCATAGCGAAGCGGAAGCTTTGGCGCGACTTGACAAGACGGTGCAACAAGCCCAAGCGCAAGCAGACAACCGCCATCAGGCTCTTGAAGGAAAAGATGCAGCGTTGCAGCAAGCGTCGGAAAAAGCGGTGCAACAGCTTGAGGCGCACAAGGCTTCGTTGGATGCGTTGCAGCAGCGCGCACAACAGCTCTCCCGTCAATTGGCGGCAACGCAGAAGATCTTGTTTCCGTTGCCCGCGACGGTGGCGCGTCTTGTGACAGAAGATGCTAAAAATAAAGAACAAATGAAGCGTTTGGTGGCCGAGTCGGAAGCGCGGAGTTGGATGTTCACACGGATCGCTGCGGATCTCAAGCCGATCCAAGAAGCGCTCGAACTGCTCAAGAAGTTTTCTACGCAAACAGAAAGCCGCTTGCGAGAGATGGAAAAGGATGCAAAGACCTTTCGTATGGCGGTGGACAACGTCTCTTCGACGCTTCCGTCTGCGATGCAGATCTTGAAATCGCTTGGAGAACGACTGACCGAGCAAGAGCAACAAATGAAACAGCGCTTGGGTGTTTTTCAGACGGATATCCAGCGTTTGTCAAAAGCCGTTGAAGAGGCCAAAAAAGCGGCTGCCCCAAATCCCCGATGATGGAGGTTTTTCGGAATGATGCGGAGATCGATGCGAACACGCCGCTTGTTGTGGGGTTGGTTTTTTTGTTGCTTTTTGTTGCTGTCGTTGACGCGGTGCTTTTGTGATCTTAACCACAAGCCTTGTCGAACGGTTGGTGATTGTACTGCGGGTCAAGCGTGCGTTGGCGGCGGATGTTTCGATCAAGAGAGTTGCGTTGGTGTCGTCTATTGCAACAACAATCGCGATTGTGGGAAGTGTTTTGACGCAAGCCGTCCAAAATGTTCGGTGAGCGCACCCTCTGGGGCGTCGATCCAAGGCGAGTGCGTACCGAAGGATCCGTAGCCTGGATCAATACCAGCGAACAGAACGCCTCGGGCTTTTTCGCTGTTTTAATGGACGGAGTAAAGCGTTTGCTTTTCAGGGGCGGATGAAGCGTTTTGAGGTACCGAGGCTTTGGGGGGAGGGGCTGCGGCGACCATAACCGCAAAACTGATGGCAGTCACCGCAGCGGCTATCGACAAGCCCAGAAATACATAAGTGGCTGCACGCAATCCTTGTGATGAGTTGGCGGTGTCATAATTTTCTTGCGCAGATCCGTTGAAGGTGTAATCACCTGCTTTATTGTTGAATTCCGAGACCTTGGCGTTTCCGACGATCCACGTGACAGTACACGCAAGGAACGAAGCGCCCGACACAAAGCCGAGCGTGTTGGCCGTCGTTGCGTAAGTTTTCATTTGTTGTAAGTGTTTTCTTCGTTGTTCAAAGAGATGCTCGTCTGCGTGGGTGGGTTGGTTTGTTCGCAACGGTGGGGCGGCACCTGTACCAACACGCATGAGGGTTTCTTGGCGGCTTAGATCCGAACCCATGTTGAGCGTGACAAAGAAGCGTTTCTCTTGGTGTTGGGCGAGGTTGAGGGATATCTCGTAGCGTCCGGGAGGAAGGGCTTGTTGGAAGGGGGTGGTGCCTGTGTATTCTTGGCCGTTGAGTCCGGTGATCTTGACCTGTGCGCCGCTTGGGCTGCTTTGAAGAGAGAAGGTGGAACGTGCGGAAGATAGGTTGTATTGGGTTTGGAGGGTTGCGCCGTTGCGGAGTTGGATGGTTTTGATGACGGGGGTGTATCCGTCTTTTTGGAGGGTAAGTGCGTATGCGCCCGCAGGAACTTTGCGCTTGAAAGGGGTTTGGCCTGTGATGATCAGCCCCCATTCATCGCGCAATTGGACGGTTGCTTGAGAGGGGGCCGATTCGATCTCGATCTCGCCTGTGGTATGGGGCTGGATGGTTTGGAGGTGCTGTTGGATCAGTTGCTTGACTTTGGCATCGGGATCTTCTTTCAGGCAATCACGATAGTATTTGTAAGCATTGCTCCATTGCTTATCGTACTGGTAGGTCCGACCGATGGTATAAAGAAGCATTTTTCGCCGTTGAAAAAGGGCTTTTTTTTCGACGTCATCTTTCGATACGACTTTCATCTGGTCGAAGAGACCGAGGGCTGCTTTGAATTTGATCAAGGCCTGTTTGTATTCTTGCTTCTCGGCGAACGTTTTTCCTTCGGCGTAGAGTGTGCGGAGTTCTCGCTCGTAGGCTTCGCGATCTTGGGCGAACACGGTTTGGGGCATCCAAGAAAGTAGGGCGCAGAACAGGAGTAAAAAGCAGCGAGGCGCTTGTTGTGCGAGGAAGGTGTAGGGCGATCGCATACGGTCTCTCTTTGTGCGAAGGGGCGGTTGTGGGGAACGGATCATGGAAAGACATCGACCTCAAACACTCGTGTTTTGGGGGGCGTTGTTTGGTCGAGTTGTTTACGAAATTCTTTCCTTTGTTGCTTTCGCAGTTGTCGTCTTATTCGGAGGTTTCGTTTGCGGCGGTTTTGGCGGCGAAAAGCGCGGAGTTCTTCGTTGTGGGGAGCGGTGGGGAGGCCGATTAAGTCGACGACTTGGGTGACAGGATCGGTTTGGGGCAACGCGCCTGTCAGGTTTTTGGGGGCGTGGTGGGGGGCTGTGAGTTGAAGCTGATAGGTCGATCCTGCGGGGCCGATCAGGGTGATCGGAACAGGGCCAATGCGCATCTGGCCTTGCCAGAGGACGGCTCCTTCGGTTTGGGTGGTGATCGTCAAGTAAGGAGTGGGTAGGTTGGGGGTTGCTGCGGGGTAAGCCAAGATACCGTTTGCGAGAGCGATACGGCCTTCTTTTGGGAGAGAAGAAAGGACGATAGAGCGAGGTTGAGGGAGAGGGCGCGAGGGATTCTTTTGGAGGGGAAGGGGCGATTGTAGCGGTGGATCGTGGCGGATCGGAGGAGGGGCGTTTGCGAGACGCCCAATAGGGGGCTTTGCGGCTGCTTTTGTCGGAACATTTGCGGCTGCTTTTGTCAGAACATTTGCGGCTGCTTTTGTCGGAATATTTGCGGCTGCTTTTGTCGAAACAGAGATCGTCGGGGAAGGCTGGGGGGGCAAAGGTTGTACGGGGCGGTTGGGCGGGAGAGGTGCGGCGAAGTGCATGTAGCCAAACCAGCCAACGGGGGCAAGAAGAAAAAACAGAACAACCACAAGATAACGCATCTTGCTTGGCTTGGTGGGTGTTTGAAGTTGGAGGCTATCCACAAAGTGGCTGTTTGGGAGAGAAGAAAGGCGTGGGAGAGAGGGATTGTGTATCGGCGTTTCGGCGGGGAGGATGGTTTCTTGTTGGGAGATGGCTTCGAGGGTGAGGCGCTGGGGGAAGGTGGCTTGTGGGGCAAGTGCCTCTTGTTTGGCAAGCGCGAGATCGAGGGCTTTTGTAAAGTCTTCGGCGGTTTGAAAGCGTTGTTCGGGTTGTTTGGCAAGTGCGCGATGGAGAAAGGCTTGGAGTTCTCGTGCCCAAAGGATCGCGGGGCGCCGTTCGTGGAGTAAGGGGACGGGATCGTGGATGTGCTTATAGAGAACACCAAGGATATCACCTGCCATGAAGGGCGCTTCGCCGGTGAGCGTTTGAAAAAGTACGATGCCCAACGAATAAAGATCCGAGCGAGCGTCGGCTTCTTTGGTGTTGCCTTGGATCTGTTCGGGAGACATATACAGAGGCGAGCCAAGGACGGCTCCTGTGCCTGTCAGGGTGGGTTCGCGTGCGATGCCTGCGATGCCAAAGTCTAGGATCTTAGCTTGGTGTTCTTTCTTGTGTGGGTCGATCTCGATAAAGATATTTTCGGGTTTGAGATCACGGTGGACGATGCTCTTGCGGTGAACGTAATCCAGAGCGGAGCCGATCTGCTGGAATAAGGTGCGTAGCGTTGCGGTGGTGAAGCGCTGTCCGCGTTCGATGGCTGCGTTGAGGGGCATACCCGAAAGGAAGTCCATCACAAGATAATAGCTGCCGTCTTCGGTCTGCCCAAAGTCGGAGACGCGGATGATGTGAGGGTGCGAAAGCTGGGCGATGGTGCGGGCTTCTCGTTCAAAGCGCTGGATCAGCTTGTCGTTGTCGAGGTGTTGGAGATGCAGCAGTTTGACGGCAAAGGCTGTCCCAAGTTTTTCGTGTTCTGCTCGATATACGGCTCCAAACCCGCCTGTACCGATGCAGGACGTCAATCGGAGATGATTGATCTGTTGGCCGATGTATCGGTCTTTTCGTCGATCTGCGGTGCTTTCTGTGCTACTCATCGGCTGTATCCTCGGGCCTTCCCTCAGGAAGGCGGCGTGGTGCGTAGGGGGCGGGGCCTCGTGTGCGCTCTACAAGCCCTCAAAGCGCACGAGTGGTATGCCTCGTTGTTTGTTGGGGTGGGTTGGAGAACGCGCTGCCTTTGGAGGCAAGCCTCGTAAAGACTAAGGCTTTTTTTCTGTTCGCGTCAAGTCTTCTAAGGCAGGACTCACACGGTTATACGGAGAGTGCGGTGTGGAGGGCGTCCACTTGGACGAGAGCGGGGCGCTAACGCAGTTCGATATCGAGGAAGTTGAGCATCGTGTATTCAAAGTCGTTGGACTTGGGGGACTTTCCGCCCATCTCAAGGGTCAATTTGCCATCTTTGAGATCCACATCTACGCTGCGCACGATGTAGTATTGGTTGTTTGCATCGGTGGTTTCGTTGTCGATGAGAGGGCTGCCTTCGATCCAAACTTGGTGGTAGCGGTAGGTTTTGTTGTGCCAACCGACGCTGACAGTCACTTTGTAGAGGCCGTTGGGGAGGTCGATCTCAAAGGTGTTTTTGCGTCCATAGTCATCGTAGAGGATGCTGCGTTGGAGCGGATTGACGGGCGCATCAGCAAGCCACTGACTGCGGGCGATCTTGGGATCGCTGATGTAGGGGCCAAACCAGCCGTATCCGCGCTTTTCGTCGTACTTGTCCCAGCCGATCTTGAGGTAGGTTTTGCCGTTGACTTGGAGGGGGCTGGCTTTGGGTTCTCCGTTGGGATCTTGGAAGTTGAGGTAATAGGGTTGGCGAGGGCGCGGTGGATCGGCGCTTTTGATCAAGGGGAGGTCCGTACGTTCTTTGCCGAGGTATCGGCCCATCTCAAGGCGCAGTTTGGTGAGGGCCGCAGGGTCGCGGTTGTAGCTTGTGAGGCTAGAGACAAGGCGGTTGACGCTTTCGTCGGGAATTGCGGTCTGTTTGGGGATGGGGTAGCGCTGTTGGTTGATCAGCCAGAGGTATTCGTAATCCTCGAAGCCTTCGCGCAAGAGTGCAAATCGCACAGTCGGCTGTTTTCCGTTGGTAAGAAAAGATCCGACGTCGTAATACGCCCATCCTTCGGCGCGAAAGCGCCACGCTAACCAAGGGATTACGCGAACTTCGATGCCGTCATTTTCGGGGCGTGTGGGGTTGGGAAAGGGGGCGCTGTCTTGGGGCAGACTGTACCACCATGTTTTTTCGCCGTGTTGGAGGTGGCGTTGCCAAGCATTTTCTGTGTAGGGTGCGTAGGTGGGGATGTGCGCGATCCAGATATCATATCCACAAGCGCCCTTGCTATCGGCATAGATCTGTGGTTTGGCTTCTTCGCTGATGGCGATCTTGAGCTTGGGCGCGGCTTGGCGGATCAGGCGGCACAAGTGCGCGGCCAAGGCGTGATCCGCATCGTTTTGTGGTTCGTTCATCACATAGTAGTAGCCTTTGTCCAAAAGCCCCGCTTGAGCGAGATAATCTTGCAATGCTTTCAGGTACGCGCCGTAAGCGTTGTTGTACTCGGTGGTTCCTTCGTGTCCTGTGCCTCGTGCAACGCCGCAAAAGCTGCTGGGTCGGGGGGTTGCGTTATCGACAAACTGGAACAGCATCATCGTTGGGAAACCGACGCCATCATTCCAACCTTGCCCAAGGCCATAACGACGCGCAAGATGGCCGATACTGTAAGGCGGTGACTCATCAGGCTCATCGTAGAACTGCTTACAGCGTTGGGGGTTTTTGTTGTTTTCCCATGTAATGGATGCCCCAAAGCCCGAGGGCCAAGGGACAGATTTGGGAGTAAAGCGATGTTCGATCAAAAAGCGCTTGGCGCGATCCAATTGTTCTTGATAGGTGCCTTTTCCGTCCATCAAGGGCTGGATCGAGAGGTTCATCTGTGAGCGAAAGTGCGTTTCTGCGGGCAGTTGGAACGCGAAGACGTGGAGTCGCAACGTCAGCGTGTGTGCGGTTGCTCCGTCTTGCAGCGTCAACGTGGTTTCGTGAGCGCCTGTGGGCGCATCTGCGGGGACAAACAATGTTCCCCATACAGCGAGCGTGCTGTTTGCTGCGATCGTGAGCGTTTGCCCTTGGACGATCGGTGTCAAAGACTCGGCTTTGCCTTGGCTGTAGCCAACCAACGCCATCTCCATTCGGTGCGATACGCCGAGGTTTGGGAAGGTCTGCCATCGGATCTGTATGCTTTTGGGGGTGGTGCTGCGCAGCAAGATTTGAAATGGTTCGAACTCTCGTTTGGCGCTGTAGATGCGTATGGCGTCGCTTTGGGCGGTTGGAGCCGTTGCTTCGGGCGTAGCCTTTTGAAGGGTCGGTTGTGTCCACACCTGAAAGGAAGCTGTCGAGGCAGGCAGTTTGTAGAAAAACTCGTCTTTGTTGACGATCACTTCGCCCGAAGTGGGTAGTACGCACAGCTTTTTGTCGTTGCACAGAAGCCCTGCGCAACACCCCACCGAACCGCACGATCCACCGTCTGCTGCGCAAGGTGGAAGCGTATTGTCGGGCGGCAGCGTATTGTCGGGCGGCAGCGTATTATCGGGCGGCAGCGTATTATCGGGCGGCAGCGTATTATCGGGCGGCAGCGTATTATCGGGCGTGGATGTTTGTTCGTTTGGAGAGGAACAAGAAGCGTCAGCGGTACAGGGTTCTTGTGAGGCACAATGCCCTGTTGGGCAGGCTTGTTCGGGGCATCCGCCCAAGAAAAGCCCAAGGTAAACACATAAGATCATCCAACATATCGGATACAACAAGCGAATCGAACCAACCATTGTGGACCCCCTGTGTGGTCTGTGTAGCGTGGGACGGCATGGGCCGAACACACCACAGAAGTATCCACCGCACCGTTGTTTTTTGCAATGTGGCTCGCTTCACCATTGACCGACAAAGCCAAGCCCCACACCGCCCTGTGGAAGAACCGTCGGAACGATCGCAAAGGAGGCTTTCGGAGGTATCGGAGCAACGGTGGGTTGGGTTGTCGAGGATGGGTTGTTGTTTGCGCTCAGCCGATGATGCGGTCGCACCCACAGATCCGCGATCTCCCACACCCGAAAAGCCGCCCAAAACGCCACCCCTACCCACAAAAAATTCCCCCATGCCGTGATCAAGTGATCGATCGTTCCTGCGGCGGACCCATCCCAATACATGATCGCCATCGCAAGCGCCGCGAGGATCGGGATCGAGAGGCTCAACACTTGGCTCATCGTAAAGACCCATCCCATCGAATTGTACTCCCCAACGATGCTGTGTCCGATGCCGAAGCCAAGAACCGAACCTGTCACTCCTCCGACGATGTAGCGCGTTTGGGTTAGAGGTTGGATCTGGAGTGCTTTGGTGATGGCCGCTTTTTTGGATGTTTTTTGTAAAACGTCTCCTTGAGAAGACGATGATGGATTCGCGTAAACGTTGTGTTGTAAAGAAATGATGCTAAAAAAAAGAAAAAAGCTTGCGTATCTTTGTCTCATGAGAAAGCTCCTTTGTTCTTTGATTTGTTGTATTCGCCCCACGTTGGTTTGTTGCATTTGATCAAGCGGCTTCTTGGCAAAATTCCCGTGTTCGTGGAGGTTCAAGCGGCACCGCTGTTTGTTTGAAATGCTGTTGTTCGTTCCGCCAACACGGGGTCAAGGGGCCGATGGCCCCTTGTGGGGCGTGGGGCAAAGCCTCACCAGAACGCCGAATCAGCCGTGTTATTTTGATATGGAGAGGTCCAGTACAAAACGAGCGGTGTGGGCTTTTTCTTCGTCGGGTGCACGGAAGAGTTCACCGCGTGTAAGCTCTTTCATTTGCAGGGTTTGTGTGGAGGCTTCACCGCTGAGATTGACGACGGATAGGTCACCGAAAAATTCGCGTAGCATCGTGCGTGCCTGATCGTCTGCGATGACAGAAAAGTCCTTGGGAGGAATTAAGCCAGCGCGGATGGGGGCCTTGGTGCCTTTTTGCCAATAGTCGCGGGGGCGGATCTGTGTGACCATTGTGTGGACGTGGTGAAAGGCGAGGAACAAGGGGGTTCCATCTTTTTGCAAAATAGGTTTTCCCTCAAAGAGGATGCGCAAGGAAGAAGGAGAGCAGACAAAGTGGAAGCTGTGGAGTTCAACTTGTAGCGTGCGACCAAGATCTTGGCGTTGAAGGGTTCCGCTGTAACGGAGTTCTTCGGGGTTGGTGGGGGTGGTTTGAGGAGCAGGTTGCGTTGTAGCCGAAAGGAAGGGGGTTTGGATCGTGTGGTGTGTTGCTTGGAACGACCATGTGGGTGCGAAGATCTTTTTATGAAAAAAGCCGGTCACGCCGTCTTGTTCACCTTCCACTCGAAGCGTTCGCGCTGCGTTGCCTTCACCATCTTGAAATATCGTGATGCGCGAGGTGATGCGTCCCGAAGAGATCGTGGGCTGACGGTGCCAGTCAGGGATCGGGATACGGCGAACGTGAGGGGCGGGTTGTGTTTGGACGAATGTATAAGTCAGGAAGGGGTTTTCTCCCGATACATCGAAGTCATAGAGGCGTGTAAACATCTCGCCGTGTTGGTTGATCACGAAGAGTGTCGAACCGCTAACGCTCATCTGGATCGCTTGGAAGGTTCCGCGTTGGGGGCCGCACACTTGGCGACTCCAATCCGCAGGCAGCCACCAGTCGTTGTAATGGATCTTTTTCTTTTCGGGATCGAGCGCGTAGATGTGCGCAACGCCCAAGCCGATGTGATGGCGTGTTTCGTTGGCGTCTTCGTAGTATTTGAGATCGAGGGTATGAGCATCTGCGACATCCCAGATCATCTGAGATCCCCACTCGCTTTTGAGTCCGGGTCCACCGGCCATCGGCCATCCCCAACTATCGTTCCATTCCACCCCTTTTTCGATATCTTCTCGAAGGTTGGTGGCGCGATAAATGACCTGATTTTCTCCCAACGCTTGAAGATGGATACCATCCGCAGACAGCGACACAAGGCTTTGGGGGACGCCAAACTTCGATAACCCGCATCCTTCGGGCCTTCCTGTTCGCCCAAGCAATTTCCAATCGCTGCTTTTTTGGGTGTTTTCTACGTTGTGTTTGTACCAGACCCGCCCATCGCGTAGAGCGAGAACATAATTCTTGTTGAAGGTTTCTGTGCGGGTTCGGAAATAAACGTGTGTCGGAAGATCCGAAGGGGCCGTTAAGTTGAGGGGTTCGGGCAAGGTGCAGCAGCCTCCAAGAAAAAACAGACAAAAAAGTAGGTATAAATGCGTAAGTGTGCGCATAGGTTAACTACCTCGGTGATGTAAGTGTTTTGATATTGAATGAAAAGAAAGAAAAGCGTTGTTGCCTTTCTGGTTCTTTCCGTGTTGTCAAGGTGGCGGGTTTATCAAAAATTGTGGAGAAAAATATGGGTAGAGTGGTGCGTTTGAGTGCGGGGTGAGAGGATCAAGTGTCAAGGCTTGTGAGGACGAGGGGACGGTCTTTTGTGATGATCAGGGTATGTTCGAATTGTGCGCAGCGATTGTTGGGAGGGGTGAGAAGCGTCCAACCGTCGCTGGAAAGTTGCGTCTGATGGGCTTTTGTGGAGAGAAAAGGTTCGATGGTGATCACTTGGCCTTCTTTGAGTCGGCGTGTATCACGGCGATCAAAGAAGCCTGCGATGAAGGAAGGTTCTTCGTGTAGGCTGCGCCCGATACCATGTCCTCCGAGATCGCGGAGCGTCTTGTAGCCGTAGTGTTTGGCGACGTGCTCGATGGATCTTCCGATCAGATGGAGGCGTTGGTCAGCGCGTGCGGCTTGTATGGCTTCGAGGAGGGCTTGTTGGGCGGCGCGGCACAGGCGCTGATCGGCTTCTGAGGAAGCTCCCACAAGAAAGGTATGCCCAGCGTCAGCGTAATACCCGTCGCGTTCTGCGGAAACATCGATGTTCACGATATCGCCGTCTTGGAGGACGCGGGGGCCGGGGATGCCGTGGGCGGCTTCTTCGTTGACGCTGATGCAGGTCGTTCCGGGAAAATTGTACATCTTGCGTGGGGCGGAGTGGGCATCGTGACGTTCGAGGCAGCATTTTCCGACATCGTCGAGTTCTTGGGTCGTGATTCCGGGACGGATGTGTTGGCCGATCTCTTGGATGGTTAAAGCGACGATTCTCCCGATGATTTGGAGTTTTTTTAAGTCTTCTTCGGTTTCGATGGTCATCGTGGCTCCTTTGAGCGTGTTTTTTTGGTTTACGGTTTATCCGCTGATCCAACTGTGTCGCTTCTGTGCATATCAAGAAAGAGGGGGAGGGCCAAAGCTTTGGAGGAGGGCGTCTTGGATACGTTGTGCATCGCCACGCATCCGATAATCGTCGGATTGGTCGATCCAGCGGACTTTTCCGTTTTCATCAACAAGGATGGAGGTTGGGATCGCCATGCTTTTGAATCCGCTTGGATAGCCAAGCGGGATACCCAAGATATCCCATGTTTTGAATTCGAGGGCTTTCTGGTGCTCCAGTCCCAATGCGCGGATATGCCGCAGTTCTGGATCGCAAAAGAGTCTCACAAATCCCAAGGCATCGCGTTCTTGGTGAGCTTTGGCTTCAGCGGGTGTGTCTTTGCTCAGGGCGTATACAGCGACGTTGTAGGTTTCAAAGAGAGGCTTTATTTGTTCAAACCGCCGCAACTCGGCGGAACAGTATGGTCACCAGTGACCGCGAAAGAACTTGAACAAAAAGCGTTGACCTTGCTGATCTTGGGTGTTGTGTAATTGCCCGTTGGCATCGACGATTTGGAGAGGTGGAAAACGATCGTTGACTTGTAATCGGAGTGGTCGATCAGGGAGGGGGGCTTGGCGCAACAGGTACACGAAAAACAAGGCCAGTCCGACGGCTCCAACTGAAAACGAAACCGCAAGCAGAGACAGCGGAAGCTTTTGGGCAACAGCCACCATCCAAGGAGCGATCGAAAGAAGGCTTCCTGCGAGCATGGTGGAGAGGGAAAACTGGGGATGCTTGGGGACTTTTTCTTTACCGATGAGGGACAGGTAATGCAGCCATCCAAAGACGACAACGCCCATCCCTACAGCAGAAAAGAGGGTTTGGATATCTGGAGTCAAGGCGAGGCTCCTTTGTGGGGTGTGGGGCCATGCCCCACGAAATGGATTCAACAAGTCACTGCGATCAGATGGAAAGACCCAGCCATCGCTTGTCGTGTCACATTTTTGTCTGTGTTTTGTCATCTCTGGGGTGTGTGGCTTGCGTTGTGAGGGGGGATGTTCATCTTTGGGCGGCGATGGGCTTGAGCGAGCGCATCAAGTCTGCGCTCAAGCCCGATCATGCGTGGCTTGGGCGTGGATGATTAGTGAGACGAGGAGGTTTGGATGCCGAAGAATCGGCGGATTCAGGGTCGTCGGATGGTGTTGTGGTTGGTCTTTGTGGGTGTGTTGGTGTTTTGGGGGTGGTGGTCTTTGACGGGTCTATTGATCTTTGTCGGAGTATTGGGTGTTTTTGAGATCGTGTGGATGGTTTCGACTTGGGTGGGTCGCTGTCGGTTGGGCGAAGCGCTGCAGGCTCCGCGAGTGGATCGGATCGCGTTGGAAGGCGGGTGGTCGTTGGCGGTGGCGCGACATCCTGCGGAGGGGCCTCGCCGTGCGGTGGTGGTGACGTGTCATGGATTCAATGCCAACCGAGGCAATATGGACCTGAGTTCTGGGGCGAGCTTGGTCGAATTTTTCTGTCAGCATGGTTTTGAGGTGTGGAATGTGGATCTTCGGGGGTATGGGGAGAGTCGTGCGCGTTCTGTGGCGGAGGGGGGGCCAAGCGACCCGTTATGGAGTTTTGATGATCATGCAAGCCGAGATGTCCCTGCGATCTTGGCGCATATTACCGAAGAATCGGAAGTTGATGCGGTTCATTGGGTGGGGCATTCGATGGGTGGGTTGGTGATGTATGCTTATTTGGGCCTTCATCCCGAAGAAACACGCGTTGCCTCGTTGTGTTGTTTGGGATCGCCTGCGGGGTTGCCACCGAGTCTCTCGAATCGACTGATCGCTTGGGTCGCGCCGTTGATCTTTGCGGTATGTGCGGTTTTTCCGTTGCGTTGGTTGGCGCGTGGAGGGGCGATGTTGATGCCTTATCTACCGATCCATCTGGGTTTCAGTTATCCCCCAAATATCGAGCCGTATGTGTTTCGGCGCGGCTTGTTTGTGATGACTGAAGACTTCAACGAACGGATCACGGCTGTGTTTTTGGAGATGTTGCGTTCGGGTCGCTTCTTGTCGGCGGATGGAAAGATCGATTATCTCGCGGAGCTTGCCAAGGTTCAGGTGCCGCTGTGTTGTATCGCAGGGGAAGGCGATACCTTGGCGCCTCCTGCACAAGTGCGCCTTGGCTACGAGAAGATCGGCTCTTCTTGCAAAGAATTTCATGTGATGGGGCGGTCTTTTGGGGCGCGATTGGATTATTGTCACAACGGATTGATCTTCGCAAAACACGCCCACGAAGAAGTCTATCCTCTGATCTTGCGCTGGCTTGAGGCGCGTTGCGCGTAAGACTGGATGGACGCCGTTCGATCGTTTTGTGGGGTGCCACCCCACACCCCGCAAGGGGCTATAGCCCCTTGACCCCGTGTGGGCGAAAAGATCATCGTTTTTTACGCCAATAACTCTCTCGCTTGAAACGGCACGAACACGGGTTTTTTGTGCACCTCGTGAGTTCTACAAGATCTGACGGACGGGCTTGTTGTCTCTGCTAGTCGCCCCACGAAGGCTTTGTGACACAGAAAACAGCGTTCTTATCGCCGACTCTTGGAGGAGAGTGTTAGTCGCACCATGTGGGCTTTTTGACTGGGATGATCGCGGCCTCTCCTTTTAATTCGCCGTTGTTTTGTTTGGTCGAGAGATCTTTTGCTGTCCCATCGTCAAAATTCCAGTATCCAATCAAGCCTTTTTCCTGAGGATTTATTTTCTTTTTCATATTCTCTTTGATCTGCTGCTCGGATCTTGCATAGTCCCAAAGTCGCACTTCATCAATGTATCCAAGAAAGCGATCCACTTCGCCCCCGCCGCCTCTTCCGATGTACATTTGTTGCCTTGGATCTGTTTTCACGGGGGCGCTGATAGAGGTGCTTTTTTTCAACGCGCCGTTGACATAGAGGTTTCCTGTTTTGCCATCGAATGAAAACGCCAGATGCAGCCAAACTTTGAGTGACGATTGTTCTGGGGAATCTAAGATGATTTCTCCGGGGGCGGCCACGACCATGCGTGCGTTTGGCTTGTCTTTGCCTTGGCAAGCGTTTGTGCAAAAATGCAACACAACTTGTTCATAAGTCGATCCCGGCAATCCAAGGCTGAATACTTTGGGATTGCCGGGAAAGGGTGGGGTTTCGTTGATGAAGACCCAGCTCTCCATCGTGAATTGGTTTTGTATTTGGATGTTTTGTTTGGCTTGATCCACGAAAACGTAAGAAGAGGTTCCCTTCAATTCGAGCATTTTTCCAGAGGAGCAGCAAGCCGCTGAATCGTCGATGAAACCATTGCAATCATTGTCTTTCCCATCGCAAACCTCAGCGGAAGATGCTGTTTGTGGTGTGCATTTTAATTGGCCTTCTTTGCACTCCAGCTTGCCTTTGGCGCATTCTCCTTTTTCTCCAGAATCGCATTCTTTTCCGATCGTGGCGAGATTATCGATCGAGCCATCGCAGTCATCGTCTTTTTGATTACAGGTTTCTTCTTTCGGGACGGTCTCGTTTTGGCAAGAAGCCCAAGAGCCATTTACGCAAAGCTGTCTACCTTCTTTACATTCGCCTTTTCCGCGAGAAGATTCTGGCCCAGTATAACAATTTCGAGCGGCGATATTTTCATCCACGGCACCGTTGCAGTTGTCGTCCAACCCGTTGCAGACCTCTTCTTGCAAACATTTTGGATCGGCCACACATGCTCCGTTTTGGCAGATCTCTGCGATCTTACAGTCTTTGTTGTTTGTGCATTGAGGTCCCGATGTGCATGTTCCACTTTGACAGATATCTCCGTTTTTGCAGTCTTTGTTGTCTGTGCATTTGGGGATCTCAACGCAGATCAAAAGCTTTTTCTCGCAGTATTCGCCATTTTTACAATCGCGATCACCCGCACAAGGCGTAAATTTCGATTTACACAATGAGTTCTGACAAGTCTCGTTTGCTTTACAGTCTTTATCTTGTAAGCATTTGGGTGATTCGATGATGACGCAAGAGCTAGAATGTAGCACAGTAAATGCGAAGAAAAACCAGAAAACGCTTGAATTCCTCATGATGTATCTCCAACGTATGATTGATTGTATCAAGCGTTTTTGACGCTATCACGAGAAGGATTCTTCTGTCAAAGAAAAAACAGTGTCTTGCTGTTTTGGTACTTGTGCGGAACATGGTTCCCATCGTACAAGTCAGACGGTGCCAATATGTTTCCCGCCGAATCGCTTTCAACACACGAAGTGGCCTGAAAAGGAGTCGAGATGTTTTGGAATGCTCTTGACAAACTGAAAGAAATAGCAACGCAAGCCGCTCCCGCACTTGCAAAATTGTACGAGTTGCTACAGCAAACAAGCCCTTGATCTGTCCCAGAATAAATCTTTAACACAGAGGATACGCAAGATGATCGGAGCCATCGCAGGTGATATCATTGGATCTGTGTACGAGCGCCATCCGATGAAGACCAAGACATTTCCTCTCTTCCATCCATCGTGCCGTTTCACAGACGATACGGTTTTGACGGTCGCGATCGCAGATGCCATACTCGGTGGAAAACCTTATGTCGATTCTGTGCGAGAGATCGGTCGACGCTATCCGAATGCTGGTTATGGTGGCACGTTTATTCGGTGGCTTCACGTTGAAAAGGCTGAGCCTTACAACAGTTGGGGCAATGGCTCCGCGATGCGGGTGAGTCCCGTTGCCTTCGCTTTTTCCACCGAAGAGGAAGTGTTAGCCCAAGCCAAAGCAACCGCAGAGATCACGCACAACCACCCAGAAGGCATCAAAGGGGCACAGGCTACGGCTCTTGCTATTTTCCTCGCAAGGATCGGCCACAACAAAGAATCCATCCGTTCGCGGATCTCAAACCAATTTCACTACGATCTGGGCCGTACTACCGAAGAGATCCGACCGACGTACTCTTTCGACGTTTCCTGCCAAGGCACGGTTCCCGAAGCGATCATCGCGTTTCTGGACTCCGATTCGTACGAAGACGCCATCCGAAACGCCATCTCTCTTGGTGGCGATAGCGATACGCTTGCTTGCATCGCGGGAAGCATCGCGGAAGCATTTTATGGCGGCGTACCGCAAGCCATTCAAGAAAAAGTTGAGGAGTTGTTAACTTCGGATCTGTGGGACATCACAAGCAGATTTTGCACAACGTACTTGCCGATCCGCCGCCCGTCTGAAAGTGCCTGAAACTTGTTGAAAAAGTCATGAAGAAGTGAGGCGACGGAGCATGTTTCATCCGTTGGTAATGGACAAAGTTTTTGACGCGAGAACGTTGAATGGATATACGATGTATATACATATTCTTCTCTGCCATTTTGTAGGCAGCAAGAAGAAACGGAAAGGAGGCATCGTATGCGCAAAGCATCCATCTCGGTATGGGGCAACAGTTTGGCGCTGAGAATCCCTGCAGATATCGCGAAAGAGCTAGAGCTCTCGGCGAAAGCAAGTGTGCAGATGGAGATATCAAAGGGCAATCTCGTGATCAAGCCCGTCAAAAAACACCGTTCTTACACACTTGAAGAACTTCTTGCTGGCCTGACGCCCGAAGACTTTCACGAAGAGATCGGCGTGGGGGGAGAAGTCGGGGCGGAGGTGATTGATTGAACGCACAAAAACTCCCGATGGGAGACGACTTTCTCCTCATCGCCCAAGGAGAAGTCGGGGCGGAGGTGATTGATTGAACGCACCCTACATTCCAGACCTCGGGGATATCGTTTCGATCGACTTCAACCCCCAAGTCGGACGAGAACAAGCCAAACGTCGCCCTGCTCTTGTGCTGTCCCCCGCCAGCTATAACCAACTCAGCAGTCTTGTGATCGTTTGCCCCATCACAAGTCAAAAAACCAGAAACAACTTCCTTGTCCTCCTGAGTCCGAGGATGCAAACGATAGGATGTGTGCTTTCCGACCAAGTCAAGAGTCTCGAATGGAGAGTGCGCCAAGCCTCTTTCATCGAAAAAGCGGACGATGAGATCGTGGAGGACGTTCTCGCAAAACTCGCCGCGTTGCTCGGTCTTTCTTGATTTGAAGGCACGACCCTCCCCCGTTTCTGCTCCCGAAAAGAGCCGCAACCACTGCACCACCCGCCCCATCAAGCTGATCTCCTTCTGCTTCATCTCCGCGCATGATAAAGATGGTTTCGGTTTTTCGCTCGACCTTGCTTTTGGTGTCGACATAGCCTCCTTGTTGCTACAACCTCTTCAAGAAGAAATCAGGGTGCAGCTTGAATCGTTTGGAAAGGATCTCGGCTTGTTCGGGGGTGAGCTGTCGCTTGCCAGTCATGATCTCCGAGCCAATGCGCACGTTGCCCAACAGTCGGCCCAAATCAGCCCGACTCAGACCTTGATCGGCAAGCAAGTTCTTGAGGGATTCCAACGGGGAGATGTGGGTTGTGTCTATCGGATAATGCTGGTCTTCGTACTGCTCCACCAGTATCGCCAACGTTTCCAGATAATCCTCTTCCAAACGCCCAAGAGGCTGGCGACGAAGCAAGCGGGTGATCTCTTTGGATGCTGCTTCGTACTGGGTTTCCGTTTTAATCACGCGAAGCAGGCGTGTTTTTGCAACGTCAGCGTAACTACGCCGTTTTTTGCCATCGAACATCGTTATCATCCTTCCATTGGCCTTGATCGTATTCAGCGCGGGCCATGATCCGCCAAATCAATACGATTTTATGATCATTCGGACTCACGTAGTTCGATGGTTTTAGTGGAGTGTCACCCCATACCCCACCGCCTTAGCGCGGCTCCCTTGACCCCGTATCAGCGAAGAGATCACAGGTTTTCCAAAACAACGGCTCTGTCGCTTGGAGGAGTCCGAACACGGCTTTTTTTGGCAACCGCGTAACTCCTATCCAAAGCAAGTCTGCAAATCAACTCTTGCGCTTAATCATGACCATCGCAGATCAACCAGCACTGTTATCCGCGTTTGCCAAGGAAAGTGGGGTCTTCTTAAAAGAAGGCCAAGGCCAAAGCAAAATTCTGCAGGGGGGCGACCGACCGCCGCTATCGAGAGAATAAGTCAGGCTTGGAGTGACCGCTTCCCTGTTGAGAATCCTCTGTGGGTGGCGAAAGAAGGCTTTGCGAAGCGTTGGTTCGTCGTCAGTTCTCCCTCTTCTTCGGGCTGAGGATGACGAGTTTGAAAGTGCCTAGAAACAAAAAAAGCCCTAGGATGTGATCATCCTAGAGCTTTCGCTGTGCCTCAGGGGGGACTCGAACCCCCACGATATCACTACCAATGGATTTTGAGTCCACCGCGTCTACCGGTTCCGCCACCGAGGCGAAGCGTTGGTTGGTATAGCATAGGGGATCGAGGCTGTCAACAGAAAATTCGGGATGCGCAAGGAGAATTTGATTTTCGTTTCTTTGATGGAGAGTTAGCCATCGCAAGGGCACGGGGCTTGTTCGTTGATGGCGAATAGGAGTGCCACAACAGTTCATAAAAAGCCGTGTTCGCGGCACTACAAGCGGTGCTGCTGTGGGTTTGAAAAACGTCTGTTCGCCCCGCCAAACACGGGGTCAAGGGGGCAAAGCTCCCTTGTGGGGTGTGGGGTAAAACCCCACAAAACCCCGTCCAGTCAAGCGGATGGAAAGTCTGCGGGGAGAGAAGGGGTGGGGTCTTTGGGCGGATAGATATTTTTCCCGCAGGTGCGGCAATAACGGAACGAAGAGACGGCGGGATACCAATAAAGCGTGCCACAAGAAGGGCAGTTGTAGTCGCGTTGGAGAAAGCAGCCGCAAGCGTAGCAATGTTTGTGATGCGGATCAACGGCGGCGTTGCAATACATACAATGGCGGAGAGAAGGGGGTTGTGCGGTGATCGGCGATGGTTCGGTGATGGAGATGGCGGATGTTGTAGGAGAAGGGGATATGGACACCATCTGTTCAAGGCGGAGGCGTTCACGTTCGCGGAGACGGAGGCGTTCTTCTTCTTCGCGTTTTTGCTTGGCTTCTTGTTGATGGCGAGCTTCTTCTTCGAGGAGAGCTTTGGCGCGGGCTTCGCGTTGGTAGCGTGCGTTGAGGGCGATCAATGCGACGGTCAAAAACAGCGATGCGACGGTCAAGATCAGCGTGCGGTAAGCGGGAAACAAGATCGCTGCTGTAAAACTCAGCGTGATCAGAAGCTGTAGGGGCAAAGAACGCCAAAGTGTCCATCGCAGGCCCATAAACAGCGCAACATGAATGGTGGTGAGCGTTGTTGCGCAACCGAGACCAAGCCAAAAGGCCCATCGCATCGTGAGATGATCTTCAAGGTACAAAAACAACGGAAAGAACGAGACAAAACCGATGCCCACAAGAGCGATGTTGAGGCGTGTCAGGTTGTTGGAGCGCAAAGCTTCGGGGCGTTCGCGTTCTCCAAAGTACCAAAAGAAGATCGCAAACAGCAACAACGCGATCCACGCCAATCGACCGAGCAGCGAGAAACGATGGAATTTGGCGTATTCAGGAGGAAAGCGGATCTCGATGGATTCGCTGGTGATAAAGTCGCGAAAGTCCCACGTGATCAGATGGTGCTGGGGCTCAAGCAACCGTTTTGTCTGCGAAGGTTGAAGCGCAGAGGGCGGGATCAGCGGATCGACCCCTGCGATGTGCATCTTGAATAGAAATTGGCGCTTTTTGCCTGCGGCGATCTGGTATTGATACTGATCTCGACCGCGTACCCGATAACGCACCACCACGCGGATCTCTTCTTGGGGAGCAAAAGCATAACGCCATGCGATGCCATGTGTACCCATATCAAGATTGTGTTGAGGCTCTCGGAGGGTACAACGCAGCGGCTCGGACAGCGTGAGGATGGGAGCCGCAGATGGCTTTGTGCGCCCCTTGGTTGGGCGCGATGTGGCCGAAGGTGCGCAATCGGCTCCTGCTCGGGCAACTTGGAAGTGCAGCGCTGAAAAGGTTCCTGCTCCTTTGGGAAAAGGAAACAGAATACGCGCCAAAAGTACCGTAGCATCAGGGTTTCTGAGATGGTACGTCGCTTCAAAGTTCGCTTGATACACAGGGATGATCCGTCCATTGTCCAACAGATAGTCGACGTGTAGACGAGCATCCACCACCGAAGATGTGACGGACTGCACCAACGCACCAAGCCGCAAAGCCCCGTGTTCATCGGCCTGTAAGCGTTGCACTTGCAACGGCGTTTGCGCGACCGCACGGCGCGCCGCGATCGATGGGCCGCTTTGTTGGGTCTTTTTCTTCGTGCGCATCCGCATCGCCATCCCCACAAACGTCGCCCCAATGATGGACATGATCACGACCACGATCATCAACTCGATCAACGTAAAACCTCGTTGTCTTCGCCTTTTTTGCATATATGCTCCTTTTGGAAGAAAGAGAGAGAACACAACCACCGAAGCGCAAAAGCCAGACCATTGCAAGGGCGGATCTTCTGTTTGTTGTTTTGGTTATTGACGCGACAGGAGGGATTGATTAAGACCGTTCGGTTTGTTCGTCATGCGGAGCAACACAGGCGCGTGTGATGGTTTTTTGGGGTCATCGTCTTTCTCTCGGTGTCAAGGAGGAATTAAGCGATCCATGAGTGATATCAAGATCGGAATCATCGGAGGCAGCGGCCTATATCAAATGAAGGGGATGCAAGTCCTCGAAGAACGCGAAGTCGAAACGCCTTATGGTCGGCCTTCTGACAAGGTGATCATCGGTCAGATCGGGGATCGCAAAGTCGCCTTTATCCCGCGCCACGGGCGAGGGCATATCTTCAATCCCACCAACGTACCTGTACGCGCCAATATCTGGGCCTTGCGCTCGCTTGGCGTTTTTTGGACCTTGGCCGTCTCTGCGGTCGGATCGCTGCGAAAGGAGATGGCTCCCCGTGACTTTGTGATCCCCGACCAGATCATCGATCGCACGCGCCATCGACCTGATACTTTTTTCGACGATCTCGCCGTACATGTGGGCTTTAGTTATCCCTTCCATCCGGCACTTCGACGCCTCTTGCTTGAAGCCTGCTGGCAACAAGAAGGACTCAAAACCCACGATGGTGGAACTTATGTCTGCATGGAAGGCCCGCTGTTTAGCACCAAAGCAGAGTCCGAGATGCACCGTTCTTGGGGAGCCAGTTTGATCGGCATGACCGCTCTCCCCGAAGCCAAACTCGCCCGCGAAGCCGAGATGTGCTATGCCGCCATCTGCCTTGTCACCGACTACGACGTCTGGCACGAAGAAGACCACGTTAACGTCGCTTCCGTCATGGAAAACGTCAAAGCCAACACCGAACACGTCCAAGAAGTCCTCAGGCGTGTGATCCCCTTGATCCCCATCGGAAAAGAAGAAGATTGCGACGCCTTCCACGCGCTGCGCGGAGCCGTCATGACCCGCCCCGATCTGATCTCGCAAGACACTTGGGCGCGGGTCGGTTTGTTTTTGGAAAAATACTTTCAACGCAGCTAGAACCGAGCGGATCGGTGGTCTCGTTGAACTTCGCCTCGATACCACCCCCTTGCTTTGATACAAAGCTTTGATGCTTAAAGAACGAAGGGAACGACCTGATGTCTCATCTTTTGGTGGTAGGCTCTGTGGCCTTTGATACCGTTGAAACCCCCTACGGTAAACGCGAGTTTGTGCTGGGTGGCAGCGCAAACTTCTTTTCCATGAGTAGTTCTTTCTTTGCGCCTGTGCGGATGGTCGCCGTCGTCGGCGAAGACTTCCCCCAAGAACACCTCGAACGCCTCGCTCAACGCGGTGTCGACCTCGAAGGTCTTCAACGCACTACCGGCAAAACCTTTCATTGGACGGGGGTTTATTATGGCGAGGATATGAACCAAGCCCACACCCTCGACACACAACTCAACGTCTTTGAACACTTTACACCCCAACTCCCCGAAAGCTACCGAGAAACCAAAACCGTCTTGCTTGCCAACATCGATCCCGAGCTTCAACTCAAAGTCTTGGAACAGATCAAGTCCCCCCGTCTCGTGGCTTGCGACACCATGAACTTCTGGATCTCTGGCAAGCGCATGGCTTTGATGAAAGTCTTGGAGCATGTCGATCTCTTTCTCCTCAACGAAAAAGAACTCAAAGATCTCAGCGGCCAGCGCAGCCTCTTGTCTGGTGTCCATTGGCTGCGTGAACGCGGACCCCAGATCATCGTCGTCAAACGCGGTGAATACGGCGCAATGCTGTTTTATCGCGATATGATCTTCTCCGCTCCCGCCTTCCCCCTCGAAGATGTCCGCGATCCCACGGGCGCAGGCGATACCTTTGCCGGCGGCCTTCTCGGTTATCTCGCTGATGTCGAAGAGATCAACGAACTGCACCTCCGACGCGCCATGATCGCAGGTTCCGTCATGGCTTCTTTTGTCGTCGAACAGTTTAGCTGCGACCGCCTGATCTCCCTCACCCCCGACGAGATCCAACAACGCTTCCTCGCCTTCCAAAAACTCGTCCACTTCGATGCTTCCCACGAACTCCCCCTGCGTTAATCTTCCCCTTCCTTTCATCCTTTTTTGTTTTGTAAAGCGCTACCCAACGCCCCGCAAGTTTCACTGTTTTTGTTTTGTGGGGCGCTGCCCCATGCCCCGCAAGGGACCGAAGGCCCCTTGACCCCGTATCGGCGGAACGAACGTAGGCTTTTCAAACCAACGACTGCGCCGCTTGGACGGATGCGAACACGGGGGGTTTTGAAGAGCGTTCTTGTCCGAAATTCGCAGCGGGTGCATTCGAAAAATGTAGGGGCAGTCCCCCGTGACTGCCCAACAACAGGACTGCCACAGCGGAGCGCATCGACTATTTCGAGCACACCGCTCTCGGATATCGTACCGTTGTTTACCCATCCGCCTGTTTCGATCGCTTGTTTCGTTGTGATGCAAAAAGAGGCTTGACTTAATAGACTCTTAAGTCTATAGATGGCTACACGCGATGCGTTGGTTTCTTTTGTATCGAAAAAAGCACAAGAAAAAGCACAACGAAGAGGTGAGAGATGAGCGAAAAGATGGAAGCGTTGCACGAAGAAGAGCATCCACTTAATCCGCCGGGTGGATTGATGATCTGGATCTTTATCATCATGGAATTGTTGGTTTTTGGTGTGGCGTTGTTGGCCTTTTTGTACGTTCGCAAAGGTGAACTCAAGGTGTTTGTTGAGGCGCAAAAGAACCTGAGTGTGTATTTTGGTTTACTAAATACCTTTGCGTTGATCAGCAGCGGTTATTTGATCGCGTTGGCGAATCGGGCGTTTGAGGTGGGCGACAAAGGGCGGACATTGCGGTATTTGTGGATGGGGATGGGTCTTGGCGGGGCATTTTTGGTGATCAAAGGTATCGAGTACAGCCAAAAGCTCGCAGGGGGCTTTACGACAGGCGTGAATGCGTTTTTCGATTTTTATTGGTTGTTGACGGCTTTTCATGCAGCGCATGTGGTGGTGGGGTTGTTTTTGTTGATGTACATGGCGTGGAAGATCCAGAAAGAGAAGGCTTTTTTGGTGGAGGATCTCAGCCTCAAGGGCAGCAGCGCATGGTGGCACATGTGTGACCTTGTGTGGGTGTTGTTGTTTCCTGTCTTGTATATCTTGTAAGAATTTTGCCCAAGAACGGACGAAGGAGTGCATCGGGTCAACGACCCACCCCTAAAGGGGCGGGCTTGTGAAAGCAAGCCCGGTTGACCAGACG
>CAUJFU010000194.1 GCA_963169055.1 Myxococcota bacterium | reverse complement strand
CCGCTGTAAAGAAGACACCACCACCCCCAACGTCGACCTCTATTGCAGCACCACCACCCAAAAATGCACCAAGCCCGACATCAAGAAAAACGTCGGCGATCCTTGCAACCGCGAAAACGACAACAGCGAACCCCTCAAACTTTGCGATCGTGGCGCCACCAAACCCCTCGCTTGCGATCCCAACACCGGCACCTGCACCGAGCAAACCGTCGTCGGTACCCTCGAAAAATGCGGTGGCGTCAAAGGTTGCGGCAACGATGACGTCTGCGTCGGCTTCGACGATGGCAACGGTGGCACCGTCTCCTACTGCCTCAAAAAATGCACCCCCGGCCCCACCTCCACTTGCCCCAACAACGCGGAGTGCCTCACCCTCAGAAACGGCGGTGGTGCTTGCCTTTGGGCCGGTTCTCTTCAACAAAACGCTGCTTGCCAAGAACTCGACACCACCAAAGACAAGATCGACACCGCTGGCCATTGCGCGGGTGGGCTCCAATGTATCGGCCTCAACGGCACCAAATCCATCTGCATCCAAATCTGGGAAGGCACCTGCACCACTCCCGGCAAAACCTGCGGAACCGGCACCAAGTGCATCCGCCTCCAATCCACCAGCGGCACCACCTTTGGCGGTTGCTTCTCCGACTGTGCTGGCGGCAAAGCCTGCCCCATCGGCCTTGAATGCAGCACCGACCTCGGCGATGCTTGCCTTGCTGAAATCCCCATCGGCCCGATCGGCCTCGGCGATATCTGCTCCAAAGCCACCACCAAAGCCACCACCGAAGGCTGCCAAAAAGGTCTCTTCTGTCTTGGTCTTACGGGTGCGTCCAACGGCGTCTGCTCCAAATATTGCGGCGTCGATCCTTCGACTTGCAACGGCGCGACAGGCGGCACCATGACCTGTATCGAGATCAACCCCGCCACAGGCGACAAAGCCTGCGTCTTCCCCTGCTCTCAAGCCGGCCAAACCTGCCCCACCGGCACCACCTGCAACAGTGGCGCTGGCGTCTGCCTCCCCTAATCCCCTGCTCTCATCCTCCGCTCCCCTCATCCTCCCTCCGCTACCCTTTTTTCGCCTTGCAGATCCACCCTTTCCATGCCAATCTAACGCCCAAGCGTCTGCATTTCTCGACTCCTGCGCACTTCACCTATCGGACTGTTCTCCTTTCGATGTGCCAAATGCTTTGCTTGTGCGTAGACTCTCCCACATCCCGATGTTTCTTGCCTCCCCAACCTCCGCTCTTCTAAACGATTCGCCTCTTTCGAACCGAATCCCGAGCGCGAGTCAACATCACGGAGACTTGTATGTCCCGCATTTACGCGATCCTCTTCTCCATCGCCCCTGCCTTTGCGCTGCTTTTCTCTGGCTGCATCGTCATCATCGACACCAGCGAATGCTACCGCAATGGCGATTGCAAGGCCAACGAACGATGCGTCCGGCTCGGCAGCGTCGGCAAGTGTACTCCCTTCGCCACCACCGAATTCGTCAACAACGAACCCTTGCCAGACTCCGCTCCCAACGAACCCTTGCCCGACAATCCACTTCCGCCCGATCTACCGCCCAATTCTGACAATCCCCTTCCGCCCGATCTACCGCCCAATCCTGACAATCCCCTTCCGCCCGATCTGCCGCCCAATCCTGACAATCCCCTTCCGCCCGATCTGCCGCCCAATCCTGACAATCCACTTCCGCCCGATCTACCGCCTAATCCCGACAATCCACTTCCGCCCGATATCTTGCCCGATTTGCCAGACACGCCCACCGCCGACACACACGAAGTCTGCGACACCAACCGCCCCTGCAAATCCACAGACCTTTGCGCAGAGTCGGAAGATGGCAGCGGAAACGTCATCTCGATCTGTTATCGCAAGTGCCTACTCAACAACCCTCAATGCCCCGGAAACGCCCCATGTCTGCCTGTGGACAACACCAGCGGCGTCTGTCAGCCCGTTGGCCCCACCGCGCAACACCAGATCTGCAAACCCCCCGCCGTCCAACAAGGCCGCCTCGACACTTCTCAAGCCTGCCAATCGGGACTCTCTTGTCTCTCTCTCAACGGTGGTTCCGAGATCTGCACCCATCTCTGGGAAGGCAATTGCCAAACCCCCGGCAAAACCTGCGCCCCCAACGAAACCTGCCTCGGCCTCCAAGACGGCAACGGCAACACCTACGGCTCTTGTTTTCTCCGATGCAACAACTACACCTGCCCCACAGGACTCCGCTGCGAAGCCGCTTTTGGCAACGTCTGTCTTGGCGCTCATCCTGCGGGCCCTGTCCCCCTCGGCGGGATCTGCTCCACCGATCCCAAACAAGCCAGCGCACTTGGCTGCCGAGGCGGCCTGCTTTGCCTCGCTCCCCCCGGCGCTGCCAAGGGCTTTTGCTCACTCACCTGCCAAAACAACGCCCAGTGCGCAAACGCCCAAGGCGGCACCATGACCTGCGTGGATATCAACCCACAATCAAGCTACTTTACCTGCGTATTTCCCTGCACAACACCCGGACAAACCTGTCCCACAGCGATGACTTGCAACAACACCGCTGGCGTTTGCCTCCCTTAATCCTCGATGACTTGTCCAACCCAATAAAAATTTCACCCGCTTGCTTTTTTGAGGGAACATTTGTTAGACTGCGCGCCTTTGATGGTTCATGCCAACCCAAAACACCACAAACCCCCGTGGTGTCGAGAGAAAAGGAAAGGGAGTACAATGGCCGAACGCATCCCCATGACTCCAGAAGGCTTCGCAAAGCTGCAACACGAACTCCACCAACTCAAAACCGTCGAAAAACACAAAAACATCCGTGACATCGAAGAGGCCCGCGCCCACGGCGATCTCAGCGAAAACGCCGAGTACCAATACGCCAAAGAACGCCAAGGCCAGATCGCCGCACAGATCAAACACCTCGAAGATCAAGTCGCTCGTGCCGAAGTCATCGACCCACGCACCGTCAAAAGCGATCGCATCGTCTTTGGGGCCACCGTCACCTTGCTCGATATCCAAGACGAAAAAGAAGTCGTCTTTTCCATCGTCGGTCCCCCCGAAGCCGATCCCAAAAACAACCGCATCTCCATCCTTTCCCCCATGGCAAAGGCCATGATCGGAAAACGTGTCGAAGATGAAGTCGAAGTCCCCACCGCCCAAGGCGAGCGCTTCTACGAAGTTGTTCGCATCCAATTCATCTAAGGCTGATACGAGATCTCCAATCTCTCATGATCCACTTTCCGCTACCTGATCAACTTCGAGATCACTTTAAACTGTGGCGTCCCTGCACGCACCAACAAGTCGAACAACACCGCTTCCACCGAAGTTCGACACGCTCCCATCTGCCCCATCATCTCCAATCCCACCCGCCAATTCGTCTTCACCCGCGAGATCACCGCATCTTCGGGTACAAACACTTCCATCCCCTGTTCGCACAGATCCCGCACCGTCTGAAACACGCAGATATGCGTCTCCATCCCACACACGATCCATTGATCGCACTTGGTTTGCGCCAAGGCTTCCGCGATCTTTGGCTCCGCACAACACGAAAAGTCCAGCTTCTCCAGCGGCACCCAATCCTCCGCCAGATGCGCTCGCACCGACGCCACCGTCGGCCCGATCCCTTTTGGATACTGTTCCGTCACCACCACAGGCATCCCCAACGTTTGCGCGCTTTGCAACAAAATCCCCACCTGTTGCGCCACCTTTTCCATCACCTTCTCCGGCATCACCGCCGCCAACCGCTCCTGCACATCCACCACCAACAAACCCACCCGACCCACTTCTGCTCGATACACTCTTGTTCCCATCGCGATACTCCTATTAGATTTCCGCCAGAATTGACGACTCGCAAGATCCTATCTACTTTTAAGCGATGCTGCGCATAAAACAAGCGCATCCAATGTTCTTCTGATTGTCCGACAACTCTCCCTTCGCGGATCACTCGTCAGGCAACCACCCCCCATCACGGATCATTCATGGCCATTGTGGACCCACGCCAACACCCCCAACACCCGACGGACGAGATGCAGTATCTTCGCACCATCGCCTTTTCTGGTGTAGCGATGGTGATCCACTTGGTGGCTCCCGCATTGTTGGCGCTCTTGCTGCTCAACCCAACCCAGCCCCCCCCTCCCTCCTCCCGAGTGATCCAGCTTCAACGCCTCGACCGCACAGGCAAAACACTCACCCGCGCACCTCTCCCCGCTCTCCGACGCCCCCAAGATCGCAAAAAACAGCCCACACCTCCCCGCCGTCTGCGTGGACAAGTCGTCGATATCGCCCCCACCCCCGACCGCACACCGCCCGAAAATACCCGCTTTCTCAGCGAACACAACACCCGTGTCCGCAAAGAAATGCTCTCTCGCCACCGCCGCCTCCGCTACAAAAAACCCGCCAAACGCGCTTCCCAAAACTCCCGACGCGCCCCCAACCAACCCAAGATCCTCGTCGCCAGCCGCTCTCCGCAACGCGACCGCACTCCCCCGGGCGGCGCTCGTCCTCAGCCACAACGCAAAACCAAACCCTCTCGCACTCCTCCACCCAAACGTGGCACCCCCCAAAAAACCGCCCTCCAAAAAGGCAAAGGCTCCCGCGCCAAAGATCGCGGCCAACAACACTCCAAAGGCCGCATTCAACGCATTCGCCTTGCCTTCAAAGAACCCACACCCACCGAACACAACACCGAACCTGATACCCCCGACTCTCCCAACACCCCCAACCATCCCCAAGCAACCGGCAAAGGCCAAGGCCCCAACAAAGGACACGGCAAAGGCTCTCCCCCTCACATCAACCTCAAACCCTCCCTCGGTGCGCTCTCCCAATCCCAAGGCGCTCCCGCCCCCGAACACATCCCCAATATGCGCGAAGGCGAAGAAACCCAACTCAACAGCCGACAATGGCTCTACGCCGCCTTCTTTAACCGCGTCAAACGCGCCGTCTCCCAACATTGGGACCCCGCCCCCACCTACCAACGCCGCGATCCACGCGGCAACGTCTACGGTGTCAAAGACCGCCTCACTGTCCTCTCCATTACCCTCAAACCTGACGGCACACTCGTCAACGCCCGCGTCCTACGCACCTGTGGCCTCGACTTTCTTGACCAAGAAGCCATCCGCGCCTTCAAGGCCGCACAACCCTTCCCCAATCCTCCCAAAGGACTCGTCGATCCCAACGGCGCCATCCGCTTTCGCTTCAGCTTCTTTGTCTACAACTCCCACCGCGCACGCTTTAGCATCTTCCGCTAAATACACGCACTTCGAACGTGCTCGTGCCATCCCGATCCATCCCACCGCGCACGCTTTAGCATCTTCCGCTAAACACAACCCTCCCGCCACGCTCCCTCCTCCGTTCACGGGGGAGGGCTGGGGTGGGGGGCTTGCTCTCCCTTGTTCCGAGCTACTCGCTCGAAAGCGCCTTCAATAGACGTGATACATAATCGCGTGAATTCAACGAGATATCTTTGAGCAAGTTCCAGATGATCTTGACCCCGAGATTCGGATCACGCCGCAACAGATCCAACAACTCGTCCCGTGGAACCTCCAACAATCGCACTTGCGTCTCTGCTTGTGCAGTCATCATCCGTCCCTTCCCATCCACCAACGACTCCAAACCAAAGTGCTGTCCCGTTTCCAACGTCGCCAACCAGATCCCGCTGCGATACAGCCCCACTTGACCGTCAAAGATCAAAAACAGCGAACGCTCTGGCGCATCCTCACTCGCGATCCGCTCTCCTGCGATGTAGTCTTGCGTCTGCCCCAACTGCAACAACCGCGTTGTCTCCAGCGGTTTAAGCCCCCGCAATAAGGGCGAATGCCCCAACGATTGCCCCACATCCACCTCGGTCGTCGGGACATAATGCTCCGCCGAAGACAAACGCACCGCAATCGCCGTAATGTTGTCGCTTCCACCGCGTGCGTTCGCACAATCGATCAATCGCGGCACGATCCGATGACCCGAAGGTTCCGCCATCACCGTAATGATCTCATCGTTCGTCAAATAACTGTGCAAACCATCCGAACACAACAAAAACTGATCCCCGGGTTCCACCACCAAAAAATCGATCTGTGGATCGATCTTTTCGCCTTTGCCGATCGCTTGCAAGATCACGTTGCGAAACGGCGAATACTTCGCTTGTTCGGGCGTGATGTACCCGTCTCGGATCTGCTGCGCCACCAACGAATGATCTTCCGTCACTTGCGCAAGATCCCGATAACGCACCCGATAGATCCGACTGTCTCCAACGTGCGCGATCACACCGTGATTCCCTTGAATCAACATCGCGCTGATCGTCGTCCCCATCGACACATCGGGACCGATGCTTCTGCGGATCTGCAAGATCTCTTGATTGGCCGCATGGATCGCCGAACGCATCAGATCGCTGATCTTCTCGCGCACTTCGCCATCCAAACCACCCGCCATCAGACGCACCGTATCGCGCTCGTTGTACAACGTCGCACTAAACGTCTCGATCGCCCGACGTGATGCCCGCTCCCCTTCGACACCTCCCCCCATCCCATCCGCCACAATAAACAAGCCATTGAGCGCGTCCACGAGGTAGTTGTCTTCATTTTTCTTTCGGACTTGACCGAGGTCACTTCCCACCCACGCTTCGATCTGAAAAAATGTTGCACTGGATTGTGTTGTATGCGCCATTCTGCCCGTCTCGCATTATATGAAAAGAGAGATCTTGTTCCAAGGAAGTTGCAGTATAATGGCTTTTTTTGCTCGGCTCAAGAGACGCCAACCACACCCCCTCAAAGGAGGTTCTTGTGATCACCACCGCCTCACCTCGTCCTCAAACAGCCAAACGCCTTGTTCTGTTTGCTTTTCTTTTTGGCTTGCCGCTAACTTTTTCGTTGGTGTGGGCAGCGATCCCGCCCCGACAAATCCCTTCCCTCTCCGCCATCGTCGACGTCGGCCAGATGATCCGTGGACAAGGGCATTCTCGCCGAGGGCACGTCGTCGATATCCGTAGCCGCCGCGTATTTCGCTCCGATCAAGCCGCACCCAACCCCGCACTCGTCAGCAACATGATGGCCCAACTCGTCATGAAGCTCACAGGGCAACCCACCGGCCAAGCCGCTTGGGGTACATGGTTCGGCCCGGGTGACAAAGTCGGGATCTTGGTCGATGCCGCTGGAACCCCCTTTTCTCGCGTCCAAACCTCCACTGTCGCCGCCATCGTCGGCGGCTTGCGTGCTGCGGGCGTCTATAGCAACGATATCATCGTCTGGGCCCCCACAGGACAAGACCTTGTCGCCGCTGGCTTCCCCCTCAACTGGACCGCCAACGGCGTCCGCTTTGTCGGCGCAAATCAGCTTCCCTTCGACGACTCCGTCGGCTTCCCGATCCAAAGCGGCTTCTTTGCCCAAAAGATCCCCGTCACTTCCTTGCTTGCCACCTGCCGCTTTGTGATCAACCTCGCAACCCTCGAAGATCACCCCGTCCTCGGTTATCGCCTCGCCCTCGCCAACCAAGTCCTTGGCAGTTTCAAAAATTCGCAACACTTTGAAAAGCATTGGGGCGGAACGGTCGGCTTTGGCGAGATCGCCACATGGAAACTCTTTCGACAAAAGTTCGTCCTGCACATCCTCGATGGATTACGCGGCACCTACAACGGCGAAGCCGCCAACTGGCACGCCCAAGTCTACCTCGGCTCCACCGACCCCGTCGCCCTCGATCGCGTCGCGGGTAGCCTGATCGATATGGCCCGCCGACGTGCCGGCCTCCCACAAATCAACAACTCCCAACGCTCCGCTCGATACATCGATGTCGCCTCCATGAACAACGTCGGCGAAGGCGACCCCGAAAAGATTGTCCACGATATCCTCCAAACCCCCTAAGACGATATCCGCCCACTAGGAGCCGCCCCCTGTCCTCTCGCCTTGCAGCGAGGCTTTGCGAGCGTCGCAGGGAGAGGGGTGGCGCGTAGCGACGGGGTGAGGGTGAAACAAAATGTACTCCGCACCCTGCGGAAAGATATCCGAGATTGCTTTTTTGCTTCCGCACCCTGCGGAAAGGTATCTGGGATTGCTTTTCTGCTTCCGCACCCTGCGGAAAGATATCTGGGATTGCTTTTTTGCTTCCGCACCCTGCGGAAAGATATCTGGGATTGCTTTTTTGCTTCCGCACCCTGCGGAAAGATATCTGGGGGCGGATTGAGCGGGGCGGCAGAAAAAAGGCGAGGGATTAAGGTTGTGGGGAAGGAACAACCACGGGGGCGGGGGTATGTTTGTTGGCGGATTTGGAGGCCAAGGGGCGAAGCGCGGGGTACAAGAGCGCAGGTTGTTTTTCGAGGTGGTGGAGAAAGCGACCCGCAGCGGAGAGGCTTTGGTAGGCGAGGTGAAATAGAGTGTAAGCGCGGTTGCGTTGTTGGTGGGCTTCTTGTTGTTCTTTGAGCAAAACGGTGTGGAGGACACGTTCGGCGTGTTGGCTGGCGATCTCAAGGTCTTCGAGTGTGATTTGGGATTGGCCGACGATCTGATCCCAAGCTTGGCGAAACAAGATCACAAGGGCGGAGAGATCATCGGCAAGGTCTTGTAGGCTGGAGCCTTCGCGGATCTGTTTGAGGTATTTTTTGGTGCGTTCGTCGTGACGCCAAACATAATCGGCAGCCGAAAGCAGTTCTTGGCGGACGTACTTGGCGCTGGAGACGTCTGCTTTTTCGGATTTGGGGATTTTGAGGGCGCGTGCGTTTTGCCACAAGAGTTCGGCATACAGCAAGGCCAAGACCAGCGTCTCAAGCTGCTCAAGGTATTCGGCAGAGAGTTCGCCGATAGAGACCAATTTTTTGAGTCGGGGGAGGTCTTTTTGGATCTGGAGATAGAGCTGAAAGCCCAAGACCACGGCGTCGGCAACAGGCAACGCAGGGTTCAGGATCTCTTTGACCGAGAGAGCATTGAGGCGAGGCAGCACGCGCTGATAAGCCTGTTGAAGTGCCTTTTCGTGGAGGGAAGGGAGCCGATCGGACAAGCCTTCGGCGGCAAGCAAAGCCTGAAAAGATTGTTGAAGAGTCGAGGCAGCGGAGATCTGCGCGGGGTCTGTAGGAGGCGGAGGCATCTTGGAGGTTTTGGAGGTGGCAGAGGTAGCGTTGGAAGATGCTTCGGTGGAAGCGTCGGAGGATGCGGCTTTTTTGGAAGAGGTGGATTTTTTGGGCGCGGCGTTTTTCGGGGGAGCCGACTCGGTGGAGACGTTGGGGGATTCGGAGGAGGCTTTGGTTTTGGGAGAGATCTTGGCCATCGGTGTTTCCATCCTAGCCCGTGAGAGCAAACGGGCTGTGCAAAAGGGTAGCGTGAAGGTCAACGCGAAAGGACATCACAAAAGAAGCATACACAAGGGAGCGATGAATGGGGGGTGTATCGCAAAAACAGCCAAAAGACAAGAGCGGTGTGGAGGGATTCCAAGGCGCAGGCCCATCGCGGGTCGGGCAAGCTTGTTTGACAAGGAACGGAGCTCTCCATAAGATGCCTGAGTCTGGACAATTTGCGATACGGAGCCTGTATGCCAGAGCCTATCTCTCCCGCTTGTTTTTTGCAAACGCTACAACTGAAACATTTTCGTTGTTTTTCTTCATTCGAGATCGAGTTTCATCCACGCCTGACGGTGCTTAGCGCCCTCAACGGCCAGGGGAAAACAGCTTTGTTGGATGCGATCGCCATCGCGCTAGAACCTTTTGTTGCGGTCATGGAAGCTCGCCCGCGCCCCAAAGGTTTTGCAAGAAACGATATCCATCGTGTCATGCGCTCAAACGGGACGATGGATATCCTCCCACCCGTTCGTTTGGAGGCAAAAGGCTTGTTCTTTGGGGAGACGGTTGCGTGGGCAAGGCAGATGAGTTCGATGGCCTCGCACTCTCGAACGACAACAAAAGAAGCGGCTGCGCTTCAAAAGCTCGCGAAACAATATCAAGATGCTCAAGCCAAAGAAGCGGCTCCGACCAAACAGCACAAAGAAGCCGATAGATGGCCGTTATTGTCCTACTACGGAACAGGGCGATTGTGGGGGACGACGCGAAGCAAGCAAAAAAAACGAAAAAGCCTCCTTGCTCCAAATGCTCGACGAAAAGGTTATCAGGACTGTCTTTCTCCCTCTCCCCAATACAAGTCTTTTGTGGAGTGGTTTCGGCGTTTTTCTTATGAAGAGAAGCAAGAGCAAACCAAGCCGTCGCCACACCGACCGTCCGTCGTATTGCGTTGCGTTCGAGACGCGGTAGAGAAAGCGCTTGGTCCGAGCGGCGTGAGCGAACTGGCGTGGGATTTTGCGGAAGATACGATCGTCGCGTTGCATCGGGAACATGGGCGATTGCCTGTGGAGATGATGAGCGACGGGATACGCACGATGATCGGCCTTGTGGCGGATCTGGCGCGCCGTTGCGTATTGCTGAATCCGCATCTTGCTCAAGATGCCGCTCAACAAAGCCCGGGGATCGTGTTGATCGATGAAGTCGACCTGCACCTCCACCCCGCATGGCAACAAGTCGTCCTTTCATCTTTGTCCGAAGCTTTTCCTTGCGTGCAATTCATCGTGACCACGCACAGCCCACAGGTCTTATCAACAGTCAAGGCAGAATCCATCCGCATCATTTCAAGCGGGCAAGAAAGCATCGCGACGACACCGTTTGAACAGACACGCGGTGTCGAAAGCGCTTATGTGCTTGAAAGAGTCATGGGTGTAGCCGCCGTCCCCGCAGTCGAAGAAGCCAAAGAATTGCAGCGTTATCGAAGCTTTATCGAGACAGGCAGAGCTTCTTCGGAAGAAGCCCGCCTGCTGCGCAACAAGCTGGAAGAACACTTTGGGACCAACCATCCAAATATCCTCGAATGCGACCGCCTGATCCGCTTTCAAGCCCTCAAACAAAAACACGTTCAACGGGGTTGATCGCCACACGATGCGAAAACTGGATCGTACTCGGGCGTCTTGTCCGCCTTGCCTCTTGGTCTCGATCACATCCGCCTGTTCTCTCAGCGCAAACAAGTCGTTGCCACGTACATCGCAAGCGATCCCGACTTGCTGTCCGTTCTCGAATCCATGACGACCGAAGAACGCCGCGCCTTTGTTTGTGAAGAGATCGCCGAGGCCCAACGCGCCCCATTTGCCGCAGCGATACACGAATTGTTGGTGGGGATCGAAACGGAAAGTTCCTAGGAGATGCGAAGGGTGGGGATATCGGAGGGTTTGGCGCAGCGGTAGCGGAAGAGGAATTTGAAAAAGTTGAAGCAAGCGATGCCTGTGTAAGTGACGGGGACATAACGGAAGCCGCATTTGATGAAGAACAAAGCGATGCGAGCGGCGGTTTGGCCGGATATCAGGCCGGGTCCCATGCGAGAAGAGAAGGCGGCAGGGACGATATGGCGGTAGAGGATCGTGGGGTCGTGGTAATACATTCGGGCAAAGCGAGCATAGGCATCTTTGGAGGCTTTGTAGATCTTGAGATCGGGATTTCCCCAATGGGGGTGAGATTCGATCTCCGAGCCGACAGCCCAGATCTCAGGGCGTCCGTTGGGTTGTCGGGCGCGTTTGTAGCGTTCGATTAGTTCGACAAAAGAAAAGCAGTTGGCCTCCATGGCCTGTTCGACCTTGGAACCGTGGGCCAAGATGAAGATATCGGTGGTGGGGAAGACCGCATCGAACGCGGAATACTCTTGGTAATCCCAATCTTTTTGGAAAGAGAACGGCAAGATCTCCGCGACGCCTTCTTTGCGCAACAGCGCTTGCAAAGGCAGTCCAAAAGCACCTGTAGGGCCGGTCAAGACAACACGTTTGCCTTGAAAAGAAGGGACAGAACGCCAAAACATCGAATCCTCCGAAAAGATCAAGTGAACGCGGTTGACATGGGAAAGGGGCATTGGTTAGGGTGTGAACCTCGAAAAGCCCGTGAGATCGAGGTGATTGTAGAGCAAAGGAAAGTCAGATGGAACAGAAAAAGCAGCTTTTGGGGTCGAGTGAGATGTATGATGTGATCGTGGTGGGTTCGGGTCCAAACGGAAGCGTGGCAGCCAAAGAGTTGGGGGAGAGGGGTTTGCGGGTGTTGTTGTTGGAGGCAGGACCGGATCTGCGGCCCGAACAAGCGTTGAATGGTCGAGAAGTTCGGGATATGTCAAAGCGGCTTTATCGGCATTGGATCTCGAAGCGGCAACGGGTGCAGTCGACGCATGGGGGTTATTGGGAAAGCAATCCAGATCTGTTTGTGGATGATGTGGACAACCCGTACACACAACCCGAGGGGAAGCGATTTGGATGGATACGGGGTCGGCAGGTGGGTGGAAGGAGTTTGACGTGGGGGGGTGTGACGTTGAGGTTGTCGGATTACGAGTTCAAGGCGGCGAGTCGGGACGGTTATGGTGAGGATTGGCCGATCAGTCATGGTGATCTTGCGCCATATTACGAGAAGTTGGAGCGATTTTTTGGGATATGGGGAGGAAAGGACGGGTTGGAGCAGTTGCCGGATGGGGCGTTTGTGGAGGCAGCGGAGTTGACGCCGTTGGAGCAACAGCTCAAGGCACAAGTCGAGGGGCGTTGGTCGGATCGCAAGTTGATCGCATCGCGGGGATTTCATCACCCGCGCTTTCACATCCCGACGCCTGAAAAGCCTTGGCCGGGATTGTCGAGCCAAGCACACGCGCTCAAAGCCGCGTTAGCGACGGGGTTTGTGGAGCTGCGTGCGAACGCGGTGGTCAGCCATGTGTGTGTGGATGAGAAGAGTCGCAAGGCGCGTGGTGTGGGGTACATCGATCGGCTGGACAAGACAGCGCACGAAGTGAATGCGCGAGCGGTGGTGTTGTGCGCGTCGGCGTTGGAGACGGTGCGGATCTTGTTGCATTCGACGCAAGCGTATCGAGCGGGGGGATTGCAGGATGCAGAGGGGTTGTTGGGTTGTTATCTGCTCGATCACATCGCGACCACAACGGCGGTGTTTGTGCCGAACTATCCGGCTGCAACGAAACAGTATGCGTTGTTGGGGAGCGACAGTTATCTGATTCCGCGTTTTCGGAACCTCAAAGAACAAGGGGAAGGGGGGTTTTTGAGGGGTTATGGGTTGTGGGGAGGGTTGCAGCGGGGGGCGTTTTTGCCGGGGTTTTTGAGGAGAGTGGGGAAGGGTTCGTTGGGGATGATGATCGGGCATGGGGAGACGTTGGCGCGTCGAGAGAACCGCTTGACACTTTCGGGAGAGGTACGCGATGCGTGGGGCATCCCTGCGGCGCATATTGATTTTTCGTGGGGCGAGAACGAAGCGAAGATGTTGGCGGATATGCGGGCGCAGATCCGCGAGATCGTGGGGATGATCGGTGGCGTGTGCGGCAGTTGGGCCGATTTTTTTCGTGTGCCGTTGATGGGGGGGCATATCCGCAAGATGGAGCGGGATACAGAGACAGTGCCGGGACAATACGTTCACGAGCTTGGGGGGGCGAGGATGGGGACATCCGCGAGCAGCTCGGTGTTGAACTCTTATGCGCAGTCGTGGGAGGTTCCGAATCTTTTTGCGACGGACGGGGCTTGTTGGGTGAGTGCGGGATGGCAAAACCCGACCCATACGCAGATGGCGATCACCGCACGCACTTGCGACTACCTCGCGAAAGAGATGCAAGCAGGGCATCTTTGAGCGATGGCGCGATTAGGGGGAAGTGTAGGGGGAAAGAGCCCAGAGGTGAAGGGATTGGAAGCGGGAAGCAAGGAGGCGGATCTGTTGGAGGGTTTGTGCGAGTTGTTGGGAAGCAAGGAGTGAGGAGAGTCCGGGCAGATTGGAGAGAGAGACTTGCCAGTTGGGACGTCCCGGGAGGGAGAGGTATTCGATGCGGGTGTCGGGGGAGAGATCAGCAAGAGAGCGGGCGCGCTCGATGGCATCGAGAAGTCCGCCGAGATGGTTGACCAGCTTGTGTTGAAGAGCGCGTTGGCCGGACCATACGCGACCTTCACCAACAGCGCGAACAGCCACAGCCGTTAGTTTACGGCCTTGGACGATGCGGTCGATAAATTGGTCGTAGCGGAGTTGGATATATCGCTGCATCTGTTTTTGTTGGTTGGGAGAGAAAGGTTGGAGGGGTGAGAACAAAGACGCCATTTCGCCGCGTTGTTGGAAAGTGATCTGCACGCCGATCTTTTGAAGCAATCCCGAAAAGTCGAACTTTCCGGCAAAGATGCCGATGGAGCCTGTGACGGTAGCGGGAGAAGCGAAGATCTCACGGGCGGCAGCGGCGATATAGTAGCCACCCGAAGCGGCGACATCGCCCATCGAGACGACCACAGGTTTGGTGCGGTCGAGCATGGCGACTTCACGCCAGATCAGGTCGGAGGCAAGGACTTCACCGCCGGGGGAGTTGATACGCAAGACAACAGCCTTGATGCGGGCATCGGAGCGGGCCTTTCGGAGGGCGGTGATCAAGGTGTGCGTGCCAGAGAGGGTGACGCCAAAGATCGGGTCGTGGACATCCACGCCTGAAACGATGGTTCCGTCGACGTGCAAGACCGCGATCTGATCGAAGCCAAGCCAGCGCTCGGGTTGGGGTTGGGCGGTAAAATAATCAGGGGCAAAGCGAAAGGCGCGGCCTGTGGATTTGGCGATCTTTTCGTCGATCTGTTCCCAGAAAAAGAAGTCATCGATCAAGCCGAGGTCTTTGGCTTCTTTGGCGGTAAAGAGGCCCGTTTGGAAGGAGGATTGGAATTGGGAGAGGGTGATCTTGCGGGTGCGTGTGACGTCGGCAAGGATCTGGGCAAACAGATCGTCGAGCAGGAGTTTGTTGGCTTCGCGGTGGGGGGGAGTGAGTTGGGACTCGGTAAAGCGGTTGGGGGCGGTTTTGTAGGGGCCGACTTTGATAAATTGGGGCTGAACCCCGATGCGTTTGAGGGCTTGGGCAAAGAACAAGTGGGGGGTAGACAGGCCGCCAAGCAGCAAAGAACCCGCAGGATGGAGAAAGACGCGATCAGCGACGGAGGCGAGATAATAGCCTTTGAGATCGCCGCCTGTGATGTAGACGACGATGCGTTTGTTCTTTTTGCGGATGCGTTCGAGTAGGGCGCGGATCTCTTGGAGTTTGGCGTAGCCGCAAGAGAGGGCACCGATACGCAGCAACAGGCCCGTGACACGGGGGTCTTGTTCGACGCGCTGGAGGGCCAAGAGCAGCTTGAGGAAAGAGGGTTCGCCCGCCCGCAAAGACAGACGCAGATCGCGTTCGGGAAGTGGGCCGCTGATATCCAACAGCGGCATGATGCCAGAGTCTTGGAGGATGGGACGGTGCTTGGCTCCGCTCACCCATGCGGAAGCCGAGTAAGCACCGAAGCCACTTCCAGCGCTGCCATCGGTGCGCAGTCGCCCGCTGCCAAACAGGTCAAGGCCCCCATGACCAAAGCGAAACGCCAAAAAGCCGCCGATCTCCAACGTGCGCAGATCGAGGCCATGTTGCAAACTCACGCCCAAGACCAAGCCATCCAACGCCTCAAATTCGGTGCGATAACGAAAAAGCAGCGGCTGTCGTTGGAGGTCTTCGGAGACAGAAAGATCCGCCGAGATCGTCCAACGGTCGTTGAGCAAGGGGCGGATCGCCAAGCCGACATCCCAGATCCGCGAGAGCAAGGCCCCGCCCAAGGCAGGGGCATTGAGATCGCGCACATGCACGCCCACCGAAAGGAAGTTCCAAGGACGGAAGATCAGGCCGAGATCGAGGCTAAAGAGCGATTGAACTTCGGGCGAACGGCCCAGATAGCCGTGAAGATTGAGACCAAGGCCGACCCACGGAGCAAGGCGCAAGGCTCCAGCGAAAGAGATCCGCGCCATGCCGCCCACTTGCGCTCCGTTGTCTTGGTAAGGCCAAAGGTATTGGATGCCCACGCCAAGCCCAAGCATCGACAAGGGTTTAAACGAGGCAAACAACGCTTCGCCATCGCCCCGCTCGCCAACAAAAGGCTGGCCTTGATCGATGTGCGTAAGGCGCACTCCCCACGCCGATTGAAAGCCCAATGCAGCGGGGTTCAAGCGGATGGCCGAAGGTTGATCCGTATCAGCCACAGAACCCCAAGGCGCAGCAATACCCGCCTCGGGCGGGACTTGCGCCCAAGCTCGTGGCCCCGCCCCTACGCCGAACCAGCCAAATGCGCCGAACCAGCAGAACAAGACAACCAACCACCCGAGCGGATATTGGCGGAAAGAGCGTGGTTTTTTCAAAGATTGCAGGGCTTCTGTCGGAGAGGAGTGTTGAGTAGGCATCAGTTCTTCGATCTCACGGATGTTTGGGATGGGAAAGAGGGGTTTGATCGCTTTGATAGACAGACAAGCGATACGATATCAGAGAGATGCGTACATCGAAGGGGAAGTGCGATCTGCTGTAGACGCCCTGTGGTTGGGCAGCCACAGGGGGCTGCCCCTACATATTCGGCGTGCATCACGGGCGGATTTCGTACGACATGTTTCGATCACACACTTGGCAGATTTCGTATGATTGGATTCTTACCGAGAGAACAAGCTATTCGATCTCGCGGAAGTTTGGGATATGGAAGAGGTCTTTGATCACTTCGTCGAAGTAATCGGGCATGTACTGGTTCCAGAGATGGATCGGGATGGAGTCGATGTGGGTGCGAGGTGAGATGCCACAAGCAAAGATGTATTCCATCAGATAGCTGACGTTTCGAGCGAGGGGGCCGCGATAAACTTGTTGGATGCGCTGTCGGACGATGCGATCTTCGTGCATGGTGCGACCGATCTCGGATTCGAGCATTTGCTCGAAGTTGCAGATGATCAGTTCGATATGGATGGAATCTTCGCCGCTGAGGACAAAGTCGCGGAAATCGTTTTGGGCGTTGGCGGGGTTCATTCCGCGAGCAGCGAGGCGTTGGAGAGTATCAGGTTCGAGAGGGGCAGCCAAAAGCTCGTCGGTACGGGGGAAGTAGCGAAAGACGACGTTGGTTGCGTTGTATTGGCCGCGATGGTGTTCGATCTCAAGGATCTGGCATTGGGTGGATTCTTCGAGGAGGCGGATCAAGCCGGGCTGTTCTTCATCTTCGACGATGATCTTGATGCCGAAGACGTCTTCGAGGACGAACTCAAGAGCATCACGAAAGAAGCGCCCGCGTTGGATATCGGAGGCGATGCGGCGTTCGGCGCGTTCGAACTCGACCACCATTTCGCTTGGAGAAGTGATCAGATTTTTTTTGGTGACGCCAAGAGCATCGGCGCGCTGTTGAGCAAGAGCATCAGCGCGAGCCTTGATCTGCTCGTATAGATAATCGCTGACGCGACGGGCGCCCTTTTCAGCGATACGTCGGACGCGCTTGACACGGCGAGAGCCAACGTAAGTGGAGATGCCGTTGCGGACGCCTTCGTAGATGACACCCGAGAAGGGGGTTTCGCGAAAGTAGCGCTCGGGATGTTCGCGGTAACGATCGATCAGCTCGCGGATACGCTGGTTTTCAAAGGGTGGGTGGGCGACCAAAAGGTCTTTGAGAGCGCCTTTGCTGGTGACGACACGTTCGACGATGGGAGGCTGCGCGTAGGCTCCAAAAAGCCATTGGGAAAAGCTGCGCCCGATACGGCCCATCCAGATGCTGTTGTAGTTGATGATGGCTTTGAGGGCGGGGACGTCGCCCGTTTCCATTTGGTTGTAGAACCAACGTCGTGTGATATCGAGAAGACGCTGACGATGAAGGAAGCTATTGATTCGGATCATAGGGTGGTTTTGTCCGATGGCGAGCGCGAAGGCGAAGCAGTTTTGTTCGAGGGAGAAGGACTATCCAAGGCGATATGTTCGGGGGTTGGGATGTCCGGGAGCAAAAAGGACTTCGATGACGCGCAGGGTTCGAGGAGTTTCAGGGTCTTGGAGTTGTTGCATGACTTGGGGAAAAGAAGTGTTGGTGCGAGTGAGTTCTTGGGCGTCGATGGCACGGACGCGGCGTTGGGAGGTTTCATATTCGTGGATGGCTTGGATGCGGTCGTACACGCTACGTTCGGAGCGTTGGATGGACGAGATACGCATGGTGGCGTCTCCTCTCAACAAAGGGGTGGTAGGTAGAGCATTTGTGGGGTGTCCGCTTCGTGGGAGAGGGAGAGAGAACACGGAGAGGACGGCACAGCGCATCCTGTGGAGAGAGGATAGCGCTGTACAAGACAACAAAAAAACGATAGCATAAGTCGCTAAGAGAGCAAAGTCACCCCTCCACTTTCTTTGCGGGTTTCGCATGCAACGAACAGACACAAGAATTCACGATCCCCAGCAACCCACCGACGAGTTTTCGCCCCAAGCAATGATGGGGGAATCGGCCCAAAGCCAGCCGTGCTTGGTGCAATTGTCGGGCGTGGGGACAGGTCGGCTGTTTTACTTGCCGACGCGAGAAGGCGCGATCCAGATCGGGCGGTTGGAGACGGCAGATCTTTGCCTTGCGTATCCAGAGATCGCGCCCGAACAGGCGCGGATCTTCGTCGAGGCAGGAGAGATGTTTCTGGAGAACTTGCACCGCCCTCAAAGCCTTCGTGTCCAAGGGCAGCCGATTGTCGAGCGGCATCGACTGCAACACGGGGACCGATTGCAGGTCGGGCCATATCTGGCCTTCAAGTACTTGCGGCTGAAAGAAGACGAGATCGCTTGCCAAGAACAGATCTATCGGTCTTCGAGCCACGATCCGTTGACACAACTCGCCAATGCAAGGCACTTTCAAGACCTTCTCGAACAAGAATGGTCTTACGCCAAGAGACACAAACACCCGCTTTCGATCTTGTGTTTGGATATCGATCATTTTCGTCAATACAACGAGATGTGGGGTTTTTCCCAAGGGGATCGCGTGCTTAGTCAATACAGCGAGCGATTGCAACAAAGCCTTCGCCGCGAAGACACGCTTGCACGGGTGGGAGCCGATGGATTTGCGATCTTGCTTCGCGGAACGCCCCACGAAGGCGCGCTCCATGTCGCAGAACGCATCCGTCAAACCGCAAAGCAGCTCACGATACCGACGGGATCGACACCATTTTGTCTGACCGTCTCGATCGGGATGCTTTCGACGATCCCGCATCCTGCTCGTCTTCCCCTCTCACTTTTACAGTCCGCCCACGAACAACTCCACCACGCGCAACAACAAGGCGGCGATCAAATCGCCTTTGAGATACCATCGCTAACAGCCTTGAATGCGGAGATCTGTTGATGACCGAACGCGAATCTCCCCTGCTCCCCGAGAATTTCAACGCCAGTTTGATCGCAGTTTCTTGGCAACTGGGCGACGATGTGCGCCTGATCCGCCGAACCGTCGCATCCAAAGACGAAGAGATCGGGCGCGTTCTTGAGCGCGTCTTGATGGAAGCCTTTGTCTTGGGCCACCTGCGTGAAGTTGATGCGTTTTTGGACCCCAAGACCGTCCGTAATCGTTGGCAAGCCTTTGTTCGACGCAACGGCCACGATGAACCCCTGCGCATTAACCAGACCTTTGCACAAGCCCACCTCCAACAAGCGGATCGGTTGTTGTTGCGCCCGCTCCCCCAACCCCTGCTGCCTGCGGAAAGCCTGACCGAAGACCTTCTGCAACAGCCGCCCAAAACAAGCGGGTTTTTGTGGGTGTTGCTGACCTTGTTGGCGGTTCTTCTGTCGGTGGGTACGGCTATTTGGTTCCTGCGCTCAACCCTCTGGCCGCCCTCTCCACCCACCCCCCAAGGAAAACAACGCCCCCACCCCCCGTTGCCTGCCCTGCCCGCCCCCGATGCGCGCCGCAGCGCCCCTAATGCAGGAACCCCTGCGACAGTGGAGCCTTCCGACGAGGCCACCCCTGCGGGTGAACCATCGACAACGAGCGAACCTGCGATCACCGAACCTTCCGCCGAAGCCGTACCCGCCGCCGAAGCCGTACCCGCCGACGCAGGAAACGATCAGGCAGAAGACAAAGAAGAGGAAGAAGAGGCTACCCCCGCACCACCACGACGCATTCTCCCCCTGAAACGCCAGCGGCCTCTTCGCAAAGGCCCGACCAAACGACTTCTTCGCACCACTCCACAACCCACAGCCCCCCGCCCCCTCAAGCGGCGACGTGCGCTCAAAAAACGCCCGACACAAAGCTCGCCAAAGGCCGATTCATCGGCATCCCCGCTTCGCCGAAAAGCCCTCAAACGCAAGCCACCCGCCCAAGCCCGTCCAGCGGCATCGACAGAACCCTAGAACATCGTAAACGTCTGCTTGCGGCACAAGGCATCGAGGTTCTTCTGCTCGTTGCGCCCTCCCCCTGCCTCACAAAACCAACACCCGATTTGTCTGGCCTCTTGGAGCGTTCTATGACCCAATCTCAACAAGATCAAAGCGATCTCGAATGGTTGCTCCAGTCGGGGCAAGAAGAAGAGATCCGCGCCTTTGTCAAGCTGTTGCGCCCCGAGGATCTGTCCGTATTGCTTGACGAAGAGATCAAACCCCTTGTCCGATTTATCCAGCGCGAAGAGATGCAAAGCCTACTTTCGGCTTGCGATACCACACAGCGCCGCCGTTTGTTGACGGCCATGCACCCTTCTGCGATCGCGGATCTGTTGATCATCTTTCCCACCCAAGAATGGCGCCCGTTGCTGGAATTTCTGGACGGGGAACAGATGTCTGCGGTACTCGCCGAACTCGAAGACCCCGAAGTGGAGCGGGTTCTCGAACACATCGAACGCCAAGTTTTGCCCGATCTGCTGTCGGAGATGGATTCGGACGATGCCGCCGACATCCTTGGGGAACTCACCCACAACGAAGCCCAAGAGATCCTCCGTCAGATGGATGCCGATGATGCTGCCCCAATCCAAGCGCTGCTCAAATACGATGAAGACAGCGCAGGAGGCTTGATGCAGACCGAGTTGGTGTGGGTCCATCTGGACGGCACAGCCGACTCGGCCTTGCAAGAGATCCGTCAGCAGATCACCGAACACGAAGGAACGATCGATATCCACGAAGTGTTTGTGGTCGATCAAGAACACCGTCTCCAAGGCCAACTGTCTCTCGAAGCACTGATTACCGCCAAACCCCACGTTCCACTCCGCAACGTGCTCGAAACCGATATCCATTGGGCCTTGCCCGAGATGGATCAAGAAGAAGTCGCCACACTGTTCGAACGCTACAACCTGATCTCCTTACCCGTCGTGGACAACAACCGCAAACTGTTAGGTCGGATTACCATCGACGATATCGTCGATGTCATCAAAGAAGAAGCGTCCGAAGATATCTTGCAGATGGCGGGTGCAGGGGGCGAAGATCTTGTGGCGGATCGCACGGTACGCAGCGCCATGTTGCGACTGCCTTGGCTGGTCACGAACCTGTTTGGGGGCCTGCTGACGGGCTATTTTATGTGGATGTACAAAGCAACGCTCGATCAGATCATCGCCTTGGTCACATTTGTTCCCGTGATTACGGGGATGGGCGGCAACGTCGGAACACAATCCGCGAGCGTGACGGTACGGGGCTTTGCGCTGGGTCGTATTGATCTCAACAACATCCAGCGATTTTTTTGGAAGGAGATGCGCGTTGGCGCACTGATGGGCGGTTTGTGCGGTTTGGCGCTTACGCTGGTAAGCTGGGTCTGGCACGGAAATGCGTATCTGGGTCTGTTGGTGGGCTGTTCGCTATTTGTGGCGATGACGGTGGCATCGAGCATGGGCACGCTGATTCCTGCGGTGTTCGAGCGATTGAATATCGATCCAGCGCTGGCTTCGGGGCCTTTTGTGACAACCCTCAACGATGTCTCTGGGATCTTGATCTATCTCAGCGCAGCCACATTCTTTCTACAATGGCTGCGCTAAACCAAGCAAGCCAAGAACCGCGAGGTTCTCTCGCTCTCTTCGCGCCCCCTCAACCTTCGCCTCACAAGGAGTCCACCGGAATGCCTCAACCCACCCCCCGCGAATTCTTCTTTCAAATCCTCGCAGATTGGGCCAAAGAAGTGTTTTCTCCCCCGCCACTTCTCGAAGAAGTCTGCTTTGATGTGCAACTCGATATCCAAGGCGAAGGGGGTCTGTCTTGCAAACTCACCTTCGATCTAGGCGATTATAGCGCCAAAGAAACCCGCAGCAGCGATCCGCTATTGGCGGTACGCTCGACCCGCCAACAATGGGATCTCGCTCTTCCGTTGTGGTACGATCGCGTATGCAAGGAGATCGAAGAAGCCGGTGGACCCGAAGAATACATCAACAAGCTCATCGCCTACGAAGAAAAAAAGAACGGCAAGCTCCTCCGCCTCACAGAGGCCAAACTCCAAGCCCTCCGTCAAACCCCCATCGTCTTTGAAGCCATCCTCGAAGGCACCCCCCACGGGAATCTATCGCTCAAAGCAGGCTTGTGGACGCAACAGCTCGACCGCAGCCCAGACTTCGTCTTGCGCACCGATTACACAACCGCCCGTGCCATGCAAGAACGCAAACTTCATCCGCTGGAGGCTTGGAAGCAAAAGAAAGTCGCCATCGATGGCAACCTCGCCTTGGCCCTCAAGATCGGTGGAATCCTTCAAAAAGACCTCTAAGCCCTTGCTCCGCTGCGCCCGTTTCGCTATGATGCGCAAGGATTCTTGACAAGATACCGCAACAAGCACACACACCGAAGTTTTCTTCCCCTAACCCCCACAGTGTTCCCGAAGCGGAGAGCGCCTAGATGACAACAGGCCGCGTAATCGGTATTGATCTTGGAACCACGAACTCTTGTGTCGCAATCGTCGAACAAGGCCGCCCCCGTGTTCTCGCCAACAGCGCAGGGTACACCACCATGCCGTCGATCGTCGCCATGACCAACAAAGGCGAACGGCTCGTCGGACACCTCGCCAAGCGCCAAGCCATCGTCAACGCCACCAACACCGTGTACGCCTCCAAACGCTTGATCGGCCAACGATGGGACTCTCCCATTGTCAAACGTACGCAAACAGTCGTACCGTACAAGATCATCTCGGGTCCCCACAACGACGCTCGGATCGAGATCTACGGCCACGCTTACAGTGCCGCCGAGATCGGCAGCGTGATCCTCGCCGAACTACGCGAACTCGCCGAAGAACAACTCAACGAAACCATCAAATACGCCGTAATCACCGTCCCTGCGTACTTTAACGATGCCCAACGCCAAGCCACCAAAGACGCAGGACGCATGGCTGGCCTCGAAGTCTTGCGCATCCTTAACGAACCCACCGCCGCAGCCCTTGCCTACGGACATGGACGCCAAGACGAAAATGAAAAGTGCATCGCGGTGTACGATTTAGGCGGTGGCACCTTCGACATCTCGATCCTTGAACTCAAAGATGGGGTGTTTGAAGTGATCTCCACCGCAGGCGATACCTTTCTCGGTGGCGAAGACTTCGATCAACGCGTGATCGAATGGCTGATCTTTGGTTTCGCCAAAGCCAACAAACTCGACCTGCGCCGCGAACCTATGACCATGCAGCGCCTCAAAGAAGCCGCTGAAAAAGCCCGATGGGATCTCTCCACGATCCAAGAAACCGAAGTAAACCTCCCCTTTCTAATCACGGATAACGCAGGGAAAACCCACAACCTCCAACAAACACTCACTCGCGAAAAACTCGTTTCTTTGTGCGATGACCTGATCCAGCGCTCGATCAAGATCTGCCAATTTGCCCTCGATTCGGCCAACCTCACCCCCAAACACATCGACGAAGTGATCCTTGTTGGCGGCATGACGCGGATGCCCCGCGTCCAACAAGCCGTGACTTCTTTCTTTGGACGCAACCCCTCGCGCAACGTCCATCCCGACGAAGTGGTGGCCCTCGGGGCTGCCCTCCAAGGTGCCTCCCTCATGGAACAGCGCAAC
>CAUJFU010000193.1 GCA_963169055.1 Myxococcota bacterium | reverse complement strand
TCCATCGCCACAGTTGGCGGAGGTCAGACAAGCGGAGGAGGTGGTATCGCACAGCTCACCACTTGGACAGGCGCAATCGAAGGGGCAGTTGAGGCAGTGTTCTTGTGTTGGATCGCAGATGCCGTCGCCGCAACCGACAGGGGCTTGTAAGCACTTGCCATCGAGACAACCTTGGAGACCACAATCGGTCTTGCGATCGCCTACAAATGCGCAACCATCGGTGGTATGGACATGACCGTTGACGCAGATGGGGCGTGCGGGTTTGCTGGCGCAGGTTTCTCCGCCAAGGCACTTGCCGCGTCGCAAGAAACACGTCTGATCGGTCGGACAATCGGCGCTACTGGTACATTCTCTTTTGCAGGAGGAGGAGCTGGTGTTGCAGAAGAAGCCTTCTCCGCATTCTTCGTCGGTGAGACAGGTTGTTGCGGTGGTTGCGCAGCCTTCGCCGAAGACAATCAGGCTACCAAGCAGAAACAGGCCGATCAGCGGCCAGCGCAAGAAAAAAGATCGCATGGTGTGGTTTCCTCGTGGTCGAAAAGGCGAAACATCACGAGACAGACCTCGACAAGGTATCACAGGACGCGAAAAAAAATCGAGTGTTGGCGTCCATTTGTGACGAGGATGGGGTGGTGTTGGGCGCGAGAGCAACGAAGTGTTGCGAGCATACTTTTGCGGAGACTCTGCTTGTGGTGTGCGAGCGTGGATGCTACACAGAGAAGAGCGGTGGGGGCTTTGTGGTGAGTGGAAAGGTTCGTCTTGCGAAGGGCTACTTGGGCGTATTTGCAAGCCGATGAGGGCTGCTTGGGCGTGTTTGCAAGTCGATGAGGGCTGCTTGGTTGTATTGGCAAGTGATGTTGGGTGAGCCGATGGTGTTGAGAATGCGGGTATCTGGGCAAAGATCAAAAAAGGCGATGTATCGAGGGGTAGGGCATTCGAGGAGCTTGTGGTACGCGCTGTGTGGGGGCTTGTTGGGTTTGTTGTGGTGGTCGGGGTTGTCTTGCACAGGGCGCGTGCGTTTGGAATGCAAAGAAGAAGCGGAGTGTCCGAAGGATCGGCCTTTTTGCGTCGGTGCGTTGTGTCGGCAGTGCGCACGCGATGCGGATTGTCAGAGCGGTCGAGTGTGTCGATCAGGGACGTGCGTTGTGGGGACACAAGAGGGGGATTTGGAGATCATCGCATCGACCGAAGAACAGGCCGATGCAGGAGAATCCTTGCCCGAAGCGGAGCCTGTACCCGAAGCGGAACCGATGCCCGAATTCGATCCAACGGAAGAGGTTTGCGATGCGGGAAGCACACGGTCTTGTTATAGCGGGCCATCGACTTTTAAGGGGGTGGGGGCCTGTGTCGAAGGTACGCAAAGCTGCCATGCGACGGGGCGTTGGTTGGTATGCGAAGGAGATCAGCGGCCCACTGCCGAGCGTTGTGATGACAACGTGGACAGCAATTGCGATGGTCGTACGGATGAGCCTTGTTGTTTGCCAAGCGGTGATCAAAACTTAAAGAGCATTGAGGCCGCACATCGGGGATTTTTGGTGTTGCGGATGATCTACTCTCGCAAGCGCGTGTTGTATTCATCGAGCACAGATCAAGTGGCTGCATGGGGAACCGCGATGGATCCGAAGCCGTTGTTTGTGGTGAATCCTGCCAAAGGTGGAACCCCGCAACCTGTCGCGGCTTTGGCTTTGAATAACGATGAAAAGATCCTTGCAACGGGGGATTATAACGCACGAGTCAAGCTGTGGGATGCCGATACGGGCAAAGAGATCCGCGAGTTGATCGACCCTGCTACGCCGAACAAAACCGCACACGAAGGCAGTGTACAGACGGCGATCTTTGGGCAGGGGAATCTGCTCTTTACGGGTGGTGATGATGAAGTGATCCGTGGATGGGAAGCGGACACAGGAAAACTGCTTGGTTCATTGAATGGGCATTTGAGCCGAATCTACTCACTGGCACAACATCCAACGCGCAAAGAACTGTATTCGGGATCGGATAGCGGGGCGGTGTTTCGTTGGCAGATCGAAGGCGAGATCAGCACCCTCAAACACACGTTGGTGAAGGACAAGATGGGGACGGTGTGGGGGCTGGATATCCACCCACAAGGGCGGTGGTTGGCGATGGGTGGAGACAAGCTGGTGATTAAAGATCTGGACAACGTTGAGACGGATCGCACGCTGGTGTTGGAGGGTGCGGGGACGGTGCGTCGTGTGGCGTTTAGTCCGAACGGTGCTTGGTTGGCGGCTTCGTCGACAACCAACCGCGTTTTTGTGTGGGATACAAAAACATGGACGCGCCAAAACATCGTATTTGGCGGGATCTCGGGGACGGCGTCTGAGAACGTGCTTGGGCTGGCTTGGTCGGCAGACAGCTTGCGTTTGGCCGCTGCTGCGGCTCAGGCGATCCGTGTGTGGTCGTGCCCTGTATTTTGACGCCTTTGATTTCTTATTTTTGGGAGGCGAGGATCAGCCCCGTGATACCGAGTCCCAGAGCGGCAGCGGCGACACCAAAGGAGGCGATTGCACCGATCTCCATGCTTTGGGCGGTGGAGAGGTCGTTGTGGAGTTGCAGTGTGGAAACGCCCGGCTGACCGAGTTTTTGCTCGATGCTGGTCACTTGTCCGTTGACGACGACCAACAACGAAGTGGCGGTGATGACGGCGGCGGCTCCGATGCCGATGCCGACCCATCCAACGATGCCCCATGCGTTGCGGGTTGGGGGGGGAGGTTGTGTGGGCGGGGTGGTTTTTTTGAGGAGAGGCAGAAGGCGGATCGAGACGCGCTGATCGGCGTTGGGGTCGAGATCGATGGTGCGTTTTTCGGGGGTGAAGCCTTTTTTTTGAAGGGTGATCTCGTGTTTCCCGGGGAGGAGTTGAAAGGTCGTGGGGGTTTGGCGGGTGTAGGTGTTTCCGCGAGGATCGGTGAGTTGAAGCGAGACCCGAGAGGGGATGCTTTCGATGCGAAGGGTGGCTTGAACGCGTGGAGTGAGCGCATGGAGAGCGCGTTGTGCGGCTTGTGCGGCTGTGCTGTTGGGATCTTGTTGGATGCAGCGGCTGTAATATTCGACAGCATCGCGCAGATTGTCGTCGAGTTCATAAACGCGACCGATAAAGTAAAGGAAGCTGATGCGGCTTTTTTTGATCTTGGCCGTCTGTTCGTCGGTACGGGCTTCGGCTTCCATATCGCGCAGGAGCCGAAAGGCAGCTTTCAGTTTGACGAGGCTGCGCTTGTAATCGCGTTTTGCGGCAAGTTCTTTGCCTTGTTGGAAGAGTTTTTGGACTTCTTCACGATAAGCGTCATAGCGCTGCTGGGCGCGGAGCGTTCCGATAGGGAGCAGAAGGATCGCGCTGAGTGCGATGGATCGGAAGATTTGAAAAAAACAACAGGGCATTGACATCTCCGTGATTCCGTGGGGGCCAGCGGTCGTAGAGTACGAAGTAGGATGCCCGAGACAAATCACAAGTGCAAGTCTTTCATCAGAACATTCGGGGGTATATGTGCCTTGTGTGGGCGGGCCGTTGGCTGGACAAAAGAGCGCGGATCAGACGGTTCATTCTCAATCCATCGCGCTCAAAACAGCTTGCTACGCGCCGTCCGCACCAAGTGCGCCGATCAGACGCTCATCCTCAAGCCGTCGCGCTCGTGGCGGGTGGTTGGCTTGACAGGGAGTGCCTACAAGACTACTCTCGCGTTTATGTGTGCGCTTTTTCGGACGAAAAGTGCGGTTGGTGGTGAATGGCTCAAGGCTACAGCGATGGGGCTTGATGGGCCGATCGGTGAAACGCTCCACAACGAAAGGAGAGGCAGTCTTGGCGATGCCGCAAAAGGCGGCGGGGCTGCCGTAATAGAACATGAGTCACCATTCTCACGGAGCAGATTGGCGGTCATCGTTTGGTGGGGCGTCTTCCTCGTATGGTGGGGGCGCGAGCGGCCCTTCGGCGGTGGTGGCTCCTTCGCAGGCTTGGGGGCCAGCCCCCCAGCAAGGTCTCCCACAAGCGCAAGATCCGCTGCTTGGGCAGATGATCCAGCGTTTACAACTTGTGCAAAAGATTGGTCAGGGTGGTTTTGGGGCCGTGTATCGGGCGGTACACGTCGACACGCAACACTCATTCGCCGTCAAGGTGATGAACCTGAATCTCCAAGGGCACGAAGAAGCAGTTGAGCGTTTTCGTCGAGAAGCCCGAGCGATGGGCCAGTTGAATCACCCCAATGTCGTTCGTGTCGAAGAGTTCGGCTTTTTAGAAGGCTACAATTTTTATTATCTTGTGATGGAGTATTTGGAAGGGCGCACGCTACAGCGCGTGATCAAGAAGCATGAGCCGATCACAGGGGAGTGGGTGATGTCGGCGATGTATCAGTTGTGTTCGTCACTCGATTATATCCACAGCAAGGGCATTATCCACCGCGACCTCAAGCCGGGCAACGTCTTTTTGATGCCTAGCCCTCAAGGCGAGATTGTCAAGCTGCTGGACTTTGGGATCGCTGCGATGGCCGAAGATGGCTCCCTTACGCAATCAGGCGCATGTATGGGGTCGCCGACCTATATGTCCCCTGAACAAGCCGAAGGCAACACGCGCCACGTCGATGCACGCGCCGATATCTATTCCTTGGGCGTCCTTGCCTACGAGCTTTTGACGGGCCGACCGCCTTTTCGAGGGGACTCTTTCGCCGCGCTGTTGCGCCAACACCTGCTCGATCCGCCCCCTCATCTCGCCCAATCTTGCCCCCATCAATCGTGGGTTCCGCAGATGGAAGCCGTCTTCCAAAAAGTCCTCGAAAAATCTCCCCAAGATCGTTATGCCCGTATCTCGGCTTTTTGGGCAGATTTTGAAGTGGCTTTTCGCACCCAGTTGGAGCGTTATGGCTACCAGCAGCCCACCCCCGATATGACTGTGGCAGAAAACTTGCGCGATAGCCTACCTTCGGGACTTCCGAGCGGTCAATCTCTGCACGATAGCTACGCACAAAGCGCAAGCGGGCGTTCGGCTCTTCCTGTGACGGCGGCCCTCAAAGCCTCTCCTGTGGGGACGTTGGCGCTGCCCGAGCACAAACAAAACGTCACCCCACAAACTCATCGCTCGCCGTTTTTGTGGGGGCTTGTGGTGGCGTTGGGCGTGGGGATGGTGATCTTGGTGGGCGTCGTGATGTCGGGCTTTTGGAAAGAAGAATCTAATCTGTTGTTGCCTCCCCCCATCGCTACGGGTCCCAACGAGAATAGCAACGATGCGCGTGTCTTGATCAAATCGGATCCCGTCGCGGTCGAAGTGTGGGAGCGTCGAAACTACCTGTGTTTGACGCCTTGTCCGCTACAAAGAAAACCCGGGGAGCAGCTTTTGTTGACACTCAAACGCAAAGGCTACCACACCAAAAAGATCGAAGTGCTTTTTCCGATGAACAGCACCAACGTCGAGCGCACCTTCGCACTCGAAAAACTCTCCGTGATCGTGCGTGGAAACGTGGCCCCTTCGCTGCGTGTACCTGTTTTGAGGGGGCACCCACAGGCCCCGTCCATCCGCCGAAAGAAAGCGTGGAAGCGAAAAGCCCCACCCGTCCGGCGTGTCACTCCAACGCGCAAGGCCCCTCCTGTCGTGCGTCCATCCAAGCCCTTTTCCGAAGATGTGAAGATCGATCTGTGAGTCGTTAAGTAGGTTGTAGGCGTCGCAAAGATGGCAAAAGCACAAGATCCCAAACCCCCCGCAAAAAAGAAAGAGCGCGCTCAAGTTCCGCTCGAAGAGATGCAAGACAAGATGTCGATGTCGTACATCCGTCATGCCAAGGCGGTCTTGCATGGTGTGGTCGAGGAAAAGCCAAACGACGCCAAACCCTCGAACCCACCGCCATCTGTAGCGCTCAACGATCCGACAAACCAAGCCAAGCTGCAACAGGCCGCTGCTGCGTCTGTCGGAGGGCGACCCGCTGCACCTTCCGCTGCGCCGAGTTCTTCGGTGGCTGTGCTAAACGAAGCTGCGCTACAAGCCGAGAAACAGCGCTTGGCCGAAGAAGCACAAAAACAACAGACCCACCAAAGCACAGATGCACCAAGCTTTTTTTCGCGTGTACGCTCCAGCTTGGCGAACTTGTGGCAAAACGCCGCTGTGGGACTTCGTCTGAAAAAGAAGCCCGAAGAGGCCCCTCCCACCCCCATCCTCGAAGGCGTGGCAGGGGATGTTTTTGAAGGGCCAAAAAAACCGAGGCTTCGCGCACCGAACCAACCCAATCCACGTGTCACCCCCTTAAATCGGGACGGTGAAGGCAAAGTCTCGCCACAAGAATTATTCGATCCCGAAAGTACGATGGCTGCGATGGTTGGCAAAGGAGGCTGGCAACATCACCAACCCAACGCGCTCAACAGCTTGGGCCGTTCGGATATCGCTCAAGATATCCAATTCGATCCCGAAACCACCCGAGACGCAGTGGTCGGAAGAGTCGGAGCCAAGGGCAGTTGGCATCATCAACAACGCAATCAGTTCAATAGCCTCGGCCAAGTCGAGCTGGATGGCGTGCAGTTGGAGATCGAGTCGACGGTGGACGTGGTACTTGGAAGTGCGGGAGCCAAGGGCAGTTGGCATCACCAACAACGCAATCAGTTCAACAGTCTCGGTCAAGTCGAGCTGGACGGCGTGCAGCTAGAGATCGAGTCGACGGTGGATGTAGTGGTCGGAAGTGCCGGGGCCAAGGGCAGTTGGCACCATCAACAGCGCAACCAGTTCAACACCCTCGAACGGGCAGAGAGCGGAATCCAGTTGGAAGGCGAGTCGACGGTGGATATGGTGGTCGGAAGTGCCGGGGCCAAGGGCAGTTGGCATCATCAACAACGCAATCAGTTCAATAGTCTTGGCCAAGTCGAGCTGGAAGGCGTGCAGCTTGATGCGGATTCGACCGTGGCAGGGGTTGTTGGAAAGCAGGCCGGACAAGCCAATTGGTTTCATCACCAGCGCAACGCGCTCAACAACATCGGCCAAGCCGAACTCGACAACGTGAACCTCGATCCAGACCAAACGGTTCACGGCGCGGTTGGACGTGCAGGATGGGCCGCACAATCCGCCCCCAACGAGTCTTACCAGCACGTGCGACAACATTCCAACGCACCTTTTCACGATGCGCCCCTGCCTGTGATGCGTCACGTAGGGCGCGAGGCCATGCCTGTCCCTGCATGGGAAACCGAAGACGGTGAACCCACTGCTGCGGGTGGGCGCATGCACATCGTCCGACAAGGCGAGACGTTGGAGATGATCGCTTATATGCGCGGGGTGTCCGTTCAGGCGATCTTGAAGACCAATCCGCAGCTTGTGGCTCGCGACGGTTCGTATCCTGCTTATCCGCCCGTTGGTTCGGCTTTGTTGGTGCCGTAATACGATACCCAAGAGAAGTGTGCTCGAAACGTCGACACGATTTGCGGCAGCAGTCCTGTTCTTGGGCAGCCACAGGGGGCAGCCCCTACATAGGCCACAGCATGGGCGGATTTCGTATGATGCCTACAGATTGCTTGGGCCTGCTTTGTGGGCGTCTTAGCGCCCGCAGCATAGAAGGAATACGCGGATACTCTAGGGGCGTTGGAGGCGGGTGAGGGAGTAGAGGGTGGTGGCGAAAAGTTCTTCGATCTCGGTGGCGATCTCTTCGGGGGTGAGGGAGAGGGTATGGCGTTCTTGTTGGAGGAGGCGGAAGTCCTCTTCGAGGCGTTCGAGAAGGAAGAGATATTGCTGCTGTTGAGCGAGGCTGTCTGCGTCGATGGCAAGCCCGGAGGATAGGTTGTGGAGGGTGCTTCCGAGGGAAAGTTTGGAGGCGTGATGTTCGTGATGGGTCGGGTGGATGGGGTGATCGGTGTATTGTTCGAGGATGGCGTGGAGTTGGGGAGAGTCGTTGACGACGCGGGTCAATACGGTGAGGCCGAGGCTTGCACTTGCGGCGAGCCAGAGGTTGGCAAGGGGAGGGGGCATCTCTTTGTGGGTGGACGGTGGATGGGTGGCGGTGGTGGCCTCAAGCAGCTTTCCCACAAATTGAGGGAAGTCGTGGAGGAAGTGTTCGGGCGGTGTTGGTTGGCTCAAGTTTCGCGTCTCCTCACGAGGTCACCGCACATTTAGGATGCGCTGGGTTTGCGGTTAGAAGGGTTCGAACGCACGGATCTTCGGAGGGTGTGATAGATGGTGGTGCGATGGATTTGGAGGCGTCGTGCGGTTTCGTTTTGGTTGCCTTGGTAGTGTTGGAGGGCGTGCTGGAGATACCATTCTTTGACTTGGTCCATGGTCCATTCGGCGAGGAGGATCTCTTTGGGATAGGGAGGGATTGCGGATGAGGCCGATGATGCGGAGTTTGTGTTGGGAAAGAGTGGTGAGGGAGAGGTACTTGGAGGGGCGTGGAGGGGGGTATCGCTGCGGCCAAGCAAAAGCTGTGCGATGGCGCGTTTGAGTTCGCGGACATTGCCGGGCCAAGGGTGTTTTCGGATCTCGTCGCTTTCGAGCCATTGGGTGATCAGGTGGCGTGGGTCTTCGAGGTAGATGCTGGCTTGGGTGCGCAGCCCCCATTCATCGAGGAAACCGAGGGCGATCGGCAAGATATCTTCGCGTCGTTGGCGCAGGGGTGGCACGCGGATAATCGAACCCGCGAGGCGAAAATACAGGTCGCGTCGAAAGTGCGGAGCGCGTTGGATATCGTCGAGTTCGTTGTGCGTTGCGGTGATGACGCGGGCATCGGCGTATTCGGTGGATTCGGCTCCAAGAGGGCGGATACGTCGGGTTTCAAGGGCGCGCAACAAAACGACTTGGCCTTCTTCGGGGAGTTCGCCGATCTCGTCGAGAAAAACAGCCCCTTGGTGGCAACGGGCCATCACACCGCGAAAGTCTTGGTTGGCTCCTGTAAATGCACCGCGCTTGTAGCCGACGATCTGGGCCGCCATCAGATCGCGTGGAAACTCCGCGAGGTTGAGGGCTTCTGTGCGGTGTGAGTGCCAACACAACTGCCCGCGTTTGCGCTCGTCCCATTCGCCCCCAACAGCGGCGAGGAGGACTTGGGCGATCAGTTCTTTTCCTGCGCCAGTCGGACCGAGGATCAGGACATTGAGTTCTTGGAGCAGACGTTCGTACACCAACAGGCGGATCAGATCTTCGCCAAAGCAAGCCCCCCATGCTTGGCGTTTGAGTTGGGTGAGTTCGTTGCTTGCGCCACGGATGCGATTGAGCGCCGTTTTGGTTAAGCGCGCACGTTCGGCGATCGACAGCAGTTTTCGGCATTCGTGGACATCAAAGATCTGCCCGAGGTGATCGAGTTGATACCAAAGTGTCCCTGTATCCGAGGGGATGTATTGGGGGGTGCGGGCATCCGCATCAAGGACGAAACGCAACAGGCAAAGATAAAAGCGCTGCCAAAGTGTCGGATACAGCCGCCCTTGTGCTGCGTAGCGTTCGAGCCATCGCCGCATCATTTGCAGCCGATCGTCGACGGTCGCTGAGACGACATCTCCTTGGATCGCTTGGAGCTGGCGCTCGATCTTGCGGCGCTCGCGTTCGTAAGTCGGGTGGCTGTAGGGATTGTGCCGATAGATGGGGGCAAGATGGTGTTCCCATTCGATCAGGTCTTCTGCTGGCATGCTTGATCCGCACTGAGGGTTCGTGCCGTGTGGCGTGGAGGCGATCTTCTTGGGCGATTGTACGCATCTTGCGGCAGATAGGCAACTTCTTTGAAAATCGATTGCAGTGGCGCGATTGGATGCGCGGGATGGAACCCCACCCCACTATCCAACCGCGTTACTCCGATATCAGGGGGAAGGGGCGGTGAGAAGGGGAGATTCGAAGAGCGAGATCTGGCAATGGAATTGGGATGCGTAGTTGTAGGCGTTGCGGATCTGGAAGACGAGGAATGCGGGTTTGGCGGGGCGAAGAGGCTGTGTGTGGCGCAGCACGACGTCATAAGAGAGGGTGACGCCTTCGGGGAGGACACAGAGGCTGGGGACGTTTCGGGAGCGACAGACGTTGTCGTTGCAGAGGGTGCAGCCGTTGATGCAGCGGACACAGAGTGGTTGGCTGGCATTGGTGCATGAAAGGGCGGAAGAGGGGGCATCTTGGGCAGGGGAGAGCAAGGGAGAGGTGAGGGAGGTGCGGAAGCGCAAGCCGCAGATCTTGTTATCGCTAAAAGTCCGATACTGGGCGTCTTCAATGCGTACATTCCATGTGGCGGTTTGGGCAGGTGCGAGGCGTGTCCAAGTGGTGGGATCAGGGCCGTCGATCTTGCGGTTGGATTCGCCGCAATTGGCTGGGATGACCAAGAAAGGGATTTCGACTTTTTGGCCGAGGGTGTCTTCAACCGAGACCATGAAGCCATAATAGCCGTTGGGTGGGTTGATCGAGAACTTGCGTTTGAGCTTGCATCCGTTGGTGCTTTCAAAGATATCGGGAACGACGCCTTGTCCCGGGCCTTGGTAGAGCGCGCAGCGGAAACGGGGGCGAGATTCGTTGGAAAGGACGATGCCGCCGCCTTTGACATAAGACGAAGCGTCGATTTCTTCGGGCTGATTGCGTTCGTAGGGCCGCCAGACGATCAAGGGTTGAGAGGGGTGCGCGTTGGGTTTGCCCGTGATCGAGGTTTCCAGCTTGGGCCAGATCACCCAATCGACCGAATGATCGAGGCGGCAAACGGCCTTTCTTCCGTGGGGGGCGTACTGCCAGATCGAAAGAGAGAGGGTCATCCTGCCGCTTTGTTTTTGGCCGGTGGTTGGGGCATTCGCAAAAGTGCCGTGCATCGAGAAGATCGGTGTATTTTGAGAGGGGTATGTGTATTGGAGACCGGGGGGCGGATTACCGACATCCCATTGGTAGAAGATGTTGCGGGTGTCGGTGGGGAGCAGGTTCGGCTTCCACGAAAAAGGGGCGGAAGCGGTCTGCCCTTCGTAAGCGAGTTTGAGTTGGCTCGGAGCGAGGCCGATGCTACCGAGGGATCCGAAGACGCTGCTACAGTCTTTGCATGCCTTGTCGAGACAGAGCTTTCCGAGGGGATCTGCGGTGGGAAGTGTCGCAAAGCATTCTTGCCATGTTGTGCATTGGCCTGATGCACAAACGCCCAATCCTTGGACGCAATGCGTGTCTGAACCCAACAGATTTTGGCATTCTTTGGTGCTTGTGCAGGCTTTGCATTTTGGATCGGTTCCGCAAAGCTCTTTGGCGCAGCTTTGAGACAGAGCGCAAGTTTTACAGACTCCGACCTCTTGGCCATCGGCTTTGGAGCAGTAGCGCAGGCCCGAGGGATTGGGTGAGGTTGCGTTGGGATCGATCAAGCAATCGAGGTAGCTTCGGCACGCTTGGTCTTTGCAGACTTTTTCGTGGCATATCTGCTGTGCGGGGCATTCAGAGTCTTTTTCGCAGGATTGACAGGTGTTCTGTTTGCAGACGGAGCCTTTTTTGTGAGCGGTGCAGTGTTCGGTTTGAAAGCATTGGACGCAAGTCGAGGTGGTGGGATCGCAGACGGTGCCGTTGCTTCGGGCGGCGCAATCGCTGTCTTGGTTGCAGCCGTTGGGGAGGCAGTGCTGTTTGGCGCGGACACAAAACTCACCATTGTTGCATCCTGCTTGTTCGCAAGTGACGCAGGCGTTTTGTCGGCAAAAGAGGCCGCTACTTGCGCAATCTTGGTCTTGGAGACAAGCCACACAAGCCAAGCGGGAGAGGTCGCATTGGGGGGTCGGGGCTGCGCATTGTTGGGCGGTACGGCATCCTTGGCGGCAGAGCTTGGTGCTTGTTTCACCGTTTTCTGTGACGAGAGCTTCGCAGATCTCGCGGGTGTTGCAGTCGGAGTCGCGTTCACAAGGTTCGCAGCGGTTTTGTTTGCAAAGTAGGCCGACTTCGCAGTCTTCGCGGGCTGTACATTGGCGTTTGCAGAGTTGTGTGGTGGCGTCGCAGTATTCGGTGGTATCGCATGAGGCGTCTTGTGTGCAAGGGACGCAGCGCCCTTCTTGGCAAGAGAGACCAGAGAAGCAGTCGCTGTGTTGGGTGCATCGGCCACAAAAGCGCGTGCGCAAGCAAGATTTTTGTTCTTGTGAACAGTCGTTTTCTGTGCTGCACTGTGCGGTACACAAGCCGTCTTTGCAGTGATGATCGAGCGGGCAGTGGGTGTTGTTGAGGCAGGGGGTGGGCTTGCCGTTGGGGAAGGTGGTCTGTTGGGGATTGGTTTTGGGCGGGTTGGAAAGGCAGAAGCCAAGGGCAAGATCGCAGGTGGCGTTGGGGCAGTCGGTAGAAGAGGTACAAGGCGGAGGCGCAGGAGAAGGTGAGCAGGCCCAAAGGCAGAGCAGCAGGGTG
>CAUJFU010000192.1 GCA_963169055.1 Myxococcota bacterium | reverse complement strand
CCCCGCCCGTTTCGTAACAGTTGGGGCCTGCACGTTTTGGCCCCCCAAGGGTGGGGGGGTCCGACAACCGCCCCTACATGATGCGATCACACATCTTGCGGATATCGTATAACTCACACCGATGAGAGCTTGAGAGGAACGTTTTTTCGATGAAAAGCACTTCGCCTTCTCCCGATACACGGCAGATATCGAAACAGACCACGCCCGAAGCTTCGGCATCTCCTGATGCGCAGGGGATGACGCGCATGGCTTGGCGGATCTTTTGGCGCTATCGCGTTCGGATGCTCTTTTTCGCGACCTCTGTGGCCGTTGGTGTGGGCTTTTTGATCGCCTTGGGAAGCCTGCTCGATAGCATCAACACCAGCATCGCCCGCCAAGCACGCTCTTTGATGGCCGCCGATCTGTCGATCTCCACCGGCCAGCCCTTGCCACCCTCCACGACGGCTTACCTCCAATCGCTCGAACAGAAGGGCGAATTTACACTCGCTCACCAACTGCTTTTCCCTTCGATGATGGCTCCCCCCTCCAAAGACCTCCCACAACGCTCTCCACACGCCACGTCGCTCCCTGCAACCTCCGATGCTTCGGCTTCTCCGACGACAAAGACCACAACATCCGATGCTTCGGCCTCTTCAACGACAAAGGCCACAACATCGGATGCTTCGGCTTCTCCGACGACAAAGGCTGCAAAGATATCTCATCCGTCGACAACATCGGCGATCTTGCCGCATTTACCGCCAAAGCAGTCCACCGCGTCGCTCTCGTCGAGGCATCGGAGAGATTCGGACGGGAGGAGCGGGACGGTTTCTGCGTCTTTTACGACGCCGATACTTGTGAATATCAAAGCGATCCAACGGGCATATCCGTTTTATGGGGAGTTTGAGGTCGAGCCAAAGGATTGGCGAAACGATTTCTTTGGTCGGTCGGCGTGTTTGTTGGATCGGAGTCTTGCGCTTCAACAAGGGCTGAAGGTGGGGGATCTTGTGCGCTTGGGGGTGTTGCATCTGCGGGTGGTGGGGTTGATTGATGGGGAGCCTGATCAGCTTGCAGGGGGTGGTTTTGGGGGGCTTGCGCCGCGTGTGATGATCCCATTTGATCTTGCGCCAAGGACGGGCTTGTTGGGCTTTGGTAGTCGTGTGAGTTATCAAACGTTGCTCAAAACCAACGATCCGAAAACGACGGATCTTCGGCGGATTGCGAGCGTCAAAAAGGCCCTACAGGCGCAGTTGCAGATCCCGAATATTCGAGTGACAGCGTATACCGAAGCACAGCCGACGGTGCGTGATGTTCTTCAGCGGGTGGCGATCTTCTTTATTTTCGTTTCGTTGGTGGCGCTATTGCTTGGTGCGATCGGGATGGCGGCGAGTGTGACGACCTTTTTGAATGAGCAGATGGAGACGGTGGGGATCATGCGTTGCATGGGGTTGGGGCCGCGTGATATCGCTCGTTTGTATACGCGTTTGTGTGTGGGGATTGGGTTGCTTGGGGGGGCGTTGGGGGTGGCGATGGGGGTGAGCTTGAGCGCGATGGGTGTGCGCTTTGTGCAGGGTTGGATGGGGTTGCGATTGATGTGGTCGATGCACCCGCTGTTTGTGATCGAGGGGGTTGGTGTGGCGGTGTTGTTGACGTGGGGGTTGAATGCGGCGACGGTGCGAAGCCTTGCGGCGCTTTCACCGCAAGAGATCTTGAGCGGGCGGCAGTCGCAGATCCCGCTGTCGCGGTCTGCTTTGATCTGGACGGGAGCGGCGCTGTTCGTTGGATTTTTTCTTTATGCGGCATGGGCGGCGTTGAGTTGGTGGGTGGGTGGATTTTTTACGCTCACGCTTGGGGGGATGATGGTGATCTGTTTGCTGCTGATCCTGATGGCGTTGGGCCTGATGGCGTTGGTGGCGAAGCGGCTGCAAGGTGGATCTGCGGTCTCGTTTGTGTTGCGTCATGGGATACGGCAGCTTGTGCGGCAACGAGCGCGTTCGCTGACGTATCTTTTGGCCCTTACGATCGGTGTCACCTTGATCGCGACGCTTCAGATGCTCCAGCAAAGTTTCGAGGCGGAAGTGCAGATCTCGCGTTACAACAAGATGCCGAACCTGTTTTTGATCGACGTCCAACGCGAACAAGCCGATGGAGTCAAGCAGATCATCTCTCGATTTGGTGGAACGTTGCCTGTGTTCGATCCGTTGGTGAGAGCGCGTCTTACGCACATCAACGGCCAGAAGATCGAGCGCAAGGCGCTGCGTGGTGCTTCGTTGGAATCGAGGATGCGTGCGCAAGCGATCCGTCGCGAATACAATCTGACTTACAAGCGCGCACTCAACAGCAGCGAAACCATCGTTGCGGGTCGGTTTTGGGAGCCTTCTTCTGTGCGGATGGAGATCAGCATCGAACAAAGTTGGGCGCGGCGTTTGGGCCTCAACGTAGGCGATACGATGCGCTTCGATATCGTTGGGCAGCCTGTGGAGGGCAAGATCACTTCGATCCGCACGATCAACTGGCGTTCTTTTCTTCCCAACTTTTTCGTGGTGATGACACCGATCGCGATCCAAGATGCCCCGCAACAATGGATCACTTCGCTTTCCCTCCAACCCAACGACAAGATCGCGCCTTTCCAACGTGCGTTGGTCAGCCGTTATCCGAATGTCAGCGTGATCGATATCGGTCGGATCATCGAGATGGTGCGGGGAGTTTTGGGAGCTTTTCTTGCGGCGATGCGAGCGATGGCGTGGGTTTGTTTGGTGATCGGGTTGTTGATCCTCGCAGGAACCCTTGGGATGGGGCAACGCGAGCGCCGAGAAAAAGTCGCTTTAATGCGCGCCTTGGGTTGTCAATACCGAACCATCGTGGCGATCGATATCGTCGAGTTTCTGTTGATTGGTTTGATCACGACTTTTGTGGTGATCGTCGTCTCATGGGGGACAGGAGCCATCCTCGCCCAACAGATGCAGATCGCTTTTCGCGTCACCTTTGCCCAGCTTTTTCAGATATTTCTTACAGCCATCCTTTTGCCGTTTCTCGTCGGGATGATCGTCAACGCACGCACTTATCGCGCTGGCGTCCAAGAAAATCTCCGTCACGTCGAATGATCCGTGGATATCTGCATTCCTCGGTTTTTTTCTATTCTAGGATAGGACTTACGCAGTTGGTTGCTGTTTGTGGGGTTCCACCCCACGCCCCGCAAGGGACTGTCGCCCCTTGACCCCGTATTGGCGGGGCGAACAGAGGTTTTTCAAACAAACCACTCTGTCGCTTGGGTGTGTACGAACACGGCTTTTTTTGGAAACTGCGTAAGTCCTCTCTTTGGCAACCCTCTTGTTTGTTGAGGCGCTGCTTTTGTGAAGAAAAGGGCTGGGCTGACAGCGTGGTGGGTCTGTGGACAGGTGGGCTGGCGATGTGTTGGGTCTGTAGGCAGGCGGACTGACAGTGTGGTGGGTCTGTGGACGGATGGGCTGACAGTGTGGTGGGTCTGTAGGCAGGCGAACTGGCGGTGCGGTGGGTCTGTGGACAGGTGGGCTGACAGTGTGGATGACCTGTGGACGGGTGGACTGACGGTGTGGATGACCTGTGGACAGGTGGACTGACAGTGTGTTGGGTCTGTGGACGGGTGGGCTGGCGGTGTGGTGGGTCTGTGGATGGGGGGGAAATAGCAAAAAACCCTTCGACCGAGGGTGGTGGATGGGTTCGAGGGAAGAAGAAGGAAAAAGGTAGCGTTAACTGGGCGAAAAAAGGGGTTTTGC
>CAUJFU010000191.1 GCA_963169055.1 Myxococcota bacterium | reverse complement strand
GTGTTCACTCCCGGCGGTTCAGGCGGTGGGGGCGGTGGTGCGGTACAGATCGAGTCGACAGTAGGTGATGTCACGATCAGCGGGGCGATCTTAGCGCAGGGCGGGGAGGGTGGCGCTGGAGCCACCTGCAATGGGCTGCTTGGGGATTCTTCTTCTGGGGGGAGCGGCGCAGGGGGGTCGGGTGGGATGATCTGGATCTTGGCGAAGGGGCAGATCACGGTTGCAGCGAGTGCTTATCTCGATGCTTCGGGCGGAAAAGGCAAGGGAACGGCACCGAGCGGCAAGGGCGGAGACGGTGGGGACGGGCGGATCCGCTTGCAAGATCAAGATGGTGTCGTTGCCTACCCATCGGCGCGTGTCAATCCTGTTCCGACACTCGCAACGTATTAACGTTTTTTGGAAATGGTTGCATCAGATACGAGAAATGTTAGGGGGTGATGGGGGAAGGCTTCGTTCCGCTTTCGTGGATGTTTGATCAAGAGGTTTAGGTAGTTTTTTCTCGAAAAGCAGCGAGCCAGTCGCCCGGGAGTGGTGTGTATTTATGGAGGATGGCTTGGGCAGTCTGGCGTCCAGCGAGCGTTGCGGCTTCGACACATCCGACGTTCATGGCCGTCAAGATCCAATCGCCTGTCAAGAGTAGATTGGAGAAGTCTGATTCATCGGTGCGCAAGCGGTGGTGGGTGGAGCCTGCGGAAGCGACGACATAACGGTCGGACGGATGGGCGGGGGCATGCCAGTATTGGGCGGCAAAGCGGGCTTCCTCTTCGCGGTGGAGTGGGTCGATCATGGCCTCCCACAAGCGCTCGCCGCGTAGTTTGGGCCAGAGGTGGTGGGCATGATCACGCAGCCAACGCAGGGCGTGTTGATGCACGCGCTCGTTTTGGCGCTTGGCGTAATCGTTGGGGCCGCGTGGTGGCAGAGGTTCGTTGTCTGGCATACTTGAGCAAAGATAGGCGATGCTTCCGACAGGATGCCCCTCGGGGCTGCCTTCGATCGGCAACAGATGTGTCATATCTGCCCATGTATCGAAAGGAGCAGCAAACTGGATTGAGATCGGCGATCGTTGTTTCCAGCCTGTTTCTTGGAGAGGTGTGGAAAACCAGATCTGCACAGCTTGGGTTTGCGTGGTTTGGATGCCTTCGATCATGGCCGAAAAACGGGGACTTTTTTTGATCAGATCTTGGCAGAGGTAGGGAAGCGCAGCGATCGAGATGCCCAAAACAACGCGATCAAAGTCTTGATCGGCACACAACACTCGCGCAGGAACGGGATCTTTCCACGAAGTCCACCAGTCTTCGAGGGAGGCACCACTTTCGCGCAAGGCTTCGCCTTCGGTAAGCTGTGAAAAATCGGGCGTGGGAGGCCAGCAGGGGAGTCCGTGTACGTCGATCAAGGGGTGGTAGGGACGTGAAGGATCTTTGAGCGTTACCTGTCGTCCGATATGGATGCGCTCAATACGCATTTTTCCGTCTTTTTCAGCGACATCAAGCTGATCGACGCGGTGAAAAAATTCAAAACGCACGCCACGGCGCTGCAACACTTCGTACAGTGGGGAAAAAATGGTTTCCCCCATCCCTGCATTCATTTTCCACATGAACGCACCCTTGTAAGTGGCGAACATACGGATCATGCAATGGATCAGCGTTCCTGCGGCGACGCCGTGCCCTTGGCTAAAGGCGGCGTCGAACAACGAGTGCAACAGCGTGGAATGGACGGTGGTCGGGTGTGCGCCGTGTTGGAGCAGCCATTCTTTGATATCGAGCGAATCGAGCTTACGCCAGTCGACCTGTTTGCCGAACATGCCTTCGTCGATCAGGCCGAGGATGGTCGTTAAAAACAGGTCTTCACAGATCAGCATTCTGCGCGTGGCTTGGTTGGCGTTGCGTGGTTTACGGTCGATGCGGTGTACCAAGGCCCGTTGTTGTTGCAATAGCCACGACAGCAGCTTGAGTTCGATCGGGGCGACTCCTTCGGGGCTATCGCGCATCCGCTCCATCAGGAGCCGAGCGATCCCCAACATCCCCGACGCAAGCGATGATGGCAGACCTTCGGGCTGCGTCATCCCTTGCATCCCAAGCTGAAAGACCCGAATCATCGCGCATTGGAACGCGCCCAACAAGCGATCACTCCACGAAGCGTCTTGTTCGCGTAATATCTGCAACATCTGGCGCAAAAGGCGGCGACTGTGGCGGCGTAGCGACTTGCCGAATCCACCTGCATCTTCAGGCAACAGCGAAAAATGCCAGTAATCAAAAACGGCTGCGGCATACTCGATCATCCGAGACACCGATTGCCATAGCGTAGGCAAAGGCTCGCCATCCCCCGGCGTCCCGGGCGTTGCAGGGAACGGCAAGACCCAAGCATCCCAATGATCCCCGATCTGCTCTTGCAACGTGATCAAGTTGTGGGGGGTAAAAGCATCGCGCCATGTCGCCATCGGCTGATGGCTTTCTCTCCCAAGTTCTTCATAACAACGGCGCATAATCGTAAACGCATTTTCATAAAATCCATAAAAAACATGCAATCCATGTTCTTCGATGCGATGGGCGTGTTCAGGGTTTCGGCTACTTGCCCCTTTGCCACCAAGCCGCCAGCCCGCCTGATACACCGTGATCTCATAACGGTCTTGCCAGTGCGGTTCGCTGGTGATCTCGAAAGCTGTCACCAACGAGGCGAGTCCGCCGCCCAAGATCGCGATACGTTCCTTTTGTCCTTGCGTGTTGTTCGCCATGCTTTGTCCTTTGTGTGGGTGGTGTGAAGTGCGTTCTTGCTTTTGAAACGGCCTCTTAGCAGAGAAACAAAGTGGCTGTCAACCGAAATAGGACGGACGTCGTGGACAAAAAAGCTGTGTTCGACCAACCACGCAATCCTATCTTGTTGGAAATGGAACGTTTGTGTTTTTTTCGTCGGTGTCGGGTTGCGTTGAGACGCGATCTGTGCCATCGCTTGCGTAGTTGCCTGAGAGGGCCTTTTTAAACTAGGTGGATGAGGGAAGCAACGCATGGGTTCCGTACAGAAATTGCCTTTGTCGAAGCAGATCACTTACGCGGTTGGGCAGTTGGGTTGGTCAACGTTAATCAATATCGTCAATCTTCAGTTGGTGTATTTTTATCGGCCTCCAACTGAGGCGAAGCTGCCGATCTTTATTACGCAAGCGGTTTTTTTTCTGGTGATGAATGTGCTGATGTTATTGGCGGCAAGTGGTCGATTGTTTGATGCGATCACGGATCCTTTGGTGGCCAACTGGAGCGATCGTTTTGATAGTCCACGTGGGCGTCGGATGCCGTTTTTGGCTTGGAGTGCGTTTCCGACAGCGGTTTGCTGTGTCTTGTTGTTTTTTCCTTTGGTTCATGCAGAAAGTTACTGGAATATCGTAGGTTTATTTGTTTTTCAGCTCTTGTTTTATTTTGCGCTGACATGTTATGTGACACCGTATTTTGCGCTACTACCTGAGTTAGGACATACCGCTGACGAGCGTCTGAATTTGTCCACATGGATCTCCGTGACGTACGCTTTGGGGATCGTCCTGGCTGCGCAAGTTCCCGCGATCGGCAAGGGATTGGGGCCTTTGTTTGGTGTGGTGAGTTCCGTGGGGCAGATCCAATTTGCGATCGCGCTGGTGTCGGGGATCGCGGCGTTGTGTATGATGGTGCCTGTGTGGACCATCCATGAAAAGCAATACAGCGAAGGCGTTCCCTCGGACGTTCCGATGTTTGAAGCCATCAAAAAGACGTTTCGCAATCGAAATTTTATTTATTATGTGGTGGCAGATCTCGCCTATTTTATGGGGCTGACGATCATGACCACGGGCTTGTTGTACTACATCACGGTGCTGCTGGGCCTTAACGAAGGTATGATGGGCGTTTTGCTGCCGCTGATGGTGATCTTGTCGTTTGCTTTTTATCCGATGGTCAACATCTTGGCAAAAAAGGTTGGAAAGAAAATACTGATTTCAGGATCTTTTTTCTGGATGTCCATCATCTTTTTTATGATCTTTTTTCTGGGCCGCGTACCGATCGACCACACAACACAAGCGTATTTGTTAATTATTACGTATGCGTTGCCGATCTCTTTTTTGGGGATCTTGCCCAACGCCGTACTGGCAGATATCGCAGAACACGACGCGCAAAAGACAGGGATTCGGCAAGAAGGGATGTTTTTTGCGGTGCGTACGTTGATGCAGAAATTCGGTCAGACTTTGGGTGTATTTGTTTTTGCGGCGCTGACTTCGCTTGGAAAAGATCGGGGAAATGATCTGGGAATTCGTTTGAGTGGGGTGGTTTGCGCGGTGTTGGTGTTGTTTGCGGGCGTGTATTTCTTGCGCTATGGGGAAGCACAGTTGTTGCGGGAGATGGAGGAGCAAGAGGCCGATGCAACAGAGCGAAGGAACGGTTAACACAAAACTGTTTGGATGGAGTGGAAGTGACGCGGTTGGTCTGTGGATGGCGGGTGTGGCTTGATTTCTGGGCGAGCGCGTGGGTTTGGGCTTGTGGCAGAGAGCGTCTTGTTGCATACTCCACCTGTTTCTGCCGCGCATCAGGACGCGACATGGACACCCGATGTGGTACAACACAAGGCATTTCTTACAAACATTGTCGTCTCCTTCAACACACCGATGGATGCACCTGTACACGAAGAAAGGACGGCGTTTCCTCCCCCTCGACAGAAGGGGATTTCCACGCCGAAGAGTCGATGATTCCAGATCTTCCCCCTGATCCGCCGTTATCGTCTCCCACGGGAGAACAGGTGCTTTCTGCAACGGAAGTGGATGACCCTTCCCCATCGGATGCCTTTTTGGGGCGACGTATCGGTGATTTGCGTCTGGTTTCTTGTATCGGTGAAGGCGGTTTTGGTGCGGTGTACCGTGCGGAAAATCAGACTTTGGGGACTTCTTTTGCGGTCAAGGTGTTGCACGCAAAACATCTCGACAAGAGCGTGATGATCAAACGATTCGAACGAGAAGCCCGTACCATCGCACGATTGAACCACCCCAACGTGATCCGCGTGACCGACTTTGGTCAGTTCGAGGACGGCAGCCACTACCTTGTGATGGAGCTTTTGGAAGGTTTTCCGTTAGATGATTGGCTTGAGCAACGCCGTTCTTTGTCGATCGCTTTGTTAGAAAATGTGCTGAAACAGATCGGCTCTGCGCTGAGTTATGTCCATCAACACGGCGTGATCCACCGTGATCTAAAGCCCGCCAACCTGTTTTTGTCGTTTGAATCGGGTCAAAAGAGCCTACGTTGTAAGCTTTTGGACTTTGGGATTGCGGGACTTTCGGATGAACCCGGACTGACCAAAACAGGGGCTGTCTTGGGATCTCCTTTGTATATGTCGCCAGAACAGATCGAGGGGAATGCTAAAAAAGCCGATACTCGCGCAGATCTGTATTCTTTTGGCGTGATCGTGTTTCATTTGTTGGCGGGACTGCCTCCGTATGTCTCAAACGATATGATGAGCGTCTTATTCAACCACCTCCACGCACCGATCCCACGGCTAAAAGACGTTCGCCCTGCCTTTTCTTGGAGTCCGTCCATCGAAGCTTTTTTCCAAAAAGCACTCGCCAAAGCCCCGCAAGATCGTTATCAAAATGCCGATGCTTTTGTGGACGCCTGTCTTCGCGCTCTGGCGGCTCAACGCGATCTCACTCCCGACGCAACATTCCCGCAGTATCCGCTTGGAAATGATCCTTTGATCACAACGCTCCAGCAAAAACCTGCTCGCGCACGCTTTGATCGACAATCCGTGTTGCTCTTGCAACGCAAACTCTCAGCACAAAAGCGCAATCTTTTTTGGGCTGCTTTTTTTGCCCTGTTGTTTGTGGGGGTGGGGGCCTTTGGAGCTTGGTATGCCTTGCGCGTTCGAAAACAGGCCGATACCGCGCCTCTTTTGATCCCTCAACCGCTCGCCCGTAAAGCAGAACTTCCACCGTCTCTTTCCCCTGAAAAAGGCGCACTCTCTACGAATCCATCGAACGCCACGAATCCACCGAACGCCACGAATCCACCGAATCGATCGAACGCTACGAATCCACCGAACGCCACGAATCCATCGAACACCACGAATCCACCGAACGCCACGAATCCATCGAATCCATCGAATCCATCGAACCCATCGAATCCATCGAATCCATCGAACGCCACGAATCCATCGAACACCACGAATCCATCGAATCTGCCGAACAGGCCAGTGCTGACGGAAGTGGTGGTTTCTTCGGATATCCCGACCGTTCGGGTGCGAGCCAATGGCTGGAGGATCGTTTGTCCTCCTTGTTCTTTCAAAGGAATCCCGGGAGCGCCCTATCGTTTGCGGATTCGCGCCAGAGGCTATAGAGGCCGTCGGATAAAAGGGATCTTCCCTCAAGTTGGCCGTATTGTTCACCAAGTCTCGCTTGAAAAAAGGCGTTAGACTCTTGAAAAAGGAAAATGATCCGTGAAAAAGTTCTTGTTGTATGGAACCCTTTCTCTTGGAGGGTTATTTTTGTTGATCCAACTGGTGCCTGTCAATCGAACGAATCCTCCGATTACGGGCGAGATTCAAGTACCGCTCGCAGTGAAGAAGATATTGAAAACATCATGTTACGATTGTCACTCCAATGAAACCCGCTGGCCTTGGTATAGCTATGTGGCCCCGATCTCGTGGTTGGTGGCTTACGATGTCAAAGAAGGGCGCAGAGAACTGAATTTCTCGGTATGGCAAACGTATACAACCAAGAGAAAAAAGAAAAAATTCAAAGAGATATGGGAAGAGATCGCCAAAGGAAAGATGCCGATGGGTGTGTATTTGTTAACGCACAAAGAGGCGAAAATGGATACAGCGAAAGCGACGCAGATCAAAGCATGGACAGAACAGGAAACCAAGGCGCTGTCTGACGAAAAGCATCCGAAAACAGGAAAATAACAAAAATATCAATGAGATAGGATCTGCGCGGTTGCCAAAAAAAGCCGTGTTTGCGGTGTTTCAAGCGACAGAGTCGTTGTGTTGAAAAACCAGTGCTGTCTTCGCCAACATGGGGTCAAGAGGGCGAAGCCCTCTCGCGGGGCGTGGGGTGGAACCCCATACGCGCCTTGTTAAGGTGGAAACTTCGTAGAGTCGAGGATGATCGCTCTTTCTTTTGTCGGCCCCCCATGTCCGTTCGCGGCTCGATGTCCCGATACACGGGCGGTTCGCGAACCGCCCCTACGCAAACATGGCCTTGCCTCGAAGACGG
>CAUJFU010000190.1 GCA_963169055.1 Myxococcota bacterium | reverse complement strand
CTTCTTGTGGCGCTTTGTGCCTTCATTCTCCTTGCCCTGTACGCAAAACAAATCGGTGAAGCTGTTTCAACTATCGGACTCCCGCGTATCACAGGGTTTCTCTTCGCAGGAATTCTTATCGGGCCTTTTGTGTTCAATCTCCTCCCCAAACAAAGCATCGCCCAACTTCAATTTCTCGATCAGATATCGCTCGCCATGATCGCCCTTGTTGCGGGCAGCGAGCTTCAACTCCACGAACTGCGAAGCAAATTCAAAATCATTCTTTTGATTACATCTTTTCAATTTCTCGCAGTATTCGGACTAGGCAGCATCGCGATCTACTTAGCTTCCCAACACATCAGCTTTATGGCGCAGATGCCTACTCCCGCAAAGCTCGCGGCGTCGATGTTGATGGCTGCGATCATGGTGACGCGCTCTCCAAGCTCCGCTGTCGCGCTGATTACAGAACTTCGTGCCAAAGGCCCTTTTACGTTGACCCTCCTTGGCGTGACGATGCTCTCCGATGTTGCCGTGATTATTCTTTTTGCGATCTGCCTTTCTGTCGCCAAAACGCTGATGAGTAGCCGCAGTTTTAACAGCTTTTCTATTTTTCTGATCCTTTTTGAACTCGCTCTGGCCGTCGGGTTGGGGTACTTGTTTAGCCGCATCTTTCAATTTCTTTTTTCCTTTCATTTTCACCGTTATCTTAAACGCGGCTTGATCTTGCTTGTTGGCTATTCTGTCTTTCGCCTCGATCACGAGGTCTACCAAGCCAGTCAAGCCTATTTGTCTTTTTCTCTGCACATCGAACCTCTCTTGACTTGCGTGATCACTGGTTTTTTTCTAGCCAATTTTAATCCTTGTCGCGCTGAATTTACACAGACGCTCCATAAATTAACTCCCCCTGTTTTTCTTGCCTTTTTTACGCTTACAGGCGCTTCTCTTGGCCTTGATGTCCTCTCTCAGATGTGGGCCATCACACTTTTTCTTGTCTTTTTGCGCATGGGCTTGATGTTTGTGGGTTCTTGGGTCGGGAGCGTACTCGCGGGAGCTCCCCCTCTTTGCAATCGTTTGCGTTGGATGGTCTTTATTACGCAAGCAGGCGTTGGTTTGGGACTCACCAAACAGATGACCGCCGCTTTTCCTGCATGGGGAACAACCTTCGCGGCCTTGCTGATCTCGATGATTATCGTCGATGAGATCATCGGCCCTCCGCTGTTTAAGTGGGCGATCCATCACGTGGGTGAAGCCCATACCCGTGCGGAAACCCCTGAATTTGACGGCGTTCGAGACGCTTTGATCTTTGGCTTTGATGGTCGAACGGTTGCTCTGGCTCGTTCGCTCAAAAAGCACGGATGGAACGTCAAGATCGCCACCCTCAAAACGCAAGCCCCCGAAGAACAACCCCTCGAAGATATCCAGATCTGCCGCCTGCCCAATCTTTCGATCGAAAGCTTTCGCTGTCTTGAGATCGAAAAGGTCGAATCTGTCGTCATGATGCTCCAAGATGACGAAAACTACCAAGCCGCTGAGATCATCTACGAACACTTTGGCACAAAGTCGATCGTCGTATTGCTTCACGATCACAAAAACTTTGAACGATTTAAAGAACTTGGGACGCTGATCGTCGAACCCGGAACAGCCATCATCAACCTCTTCGACAACTTTGTCCGTTCTCCCCTTGGCACCTCGTTCTTGCTTGGTCTTGATGAACGCCAAGAAGTACTCGACCTCGAAGTCCGCGATCCGCAACTCGATGGCCTCTTCTTGCGCGAACTTACCCTACCACCCGATGTATTGGTGCTTTCTGTCACCCACAAAGGCAAGCAACTGATCTCTCACGGCTACACACAACTCGAACTCGGCGACCAAGTCTCGGTGATCGGTTCCCCTGAAAGCTTGGAAAAAGTCTCTTTGATGTTTGAACAACCCAAAAGCACCTAAAAGTCTCATCTTTCGATGATATCTTCAACACGGAGCCTACACATGGAAAAACGCTACAACCTGATCCTCACGGGATTGCAAGCCCCAAGCATCGATCCGCAAGACTTGATCGACGCCTTGCGAACCCATCTTCGCTTTGAAGCAATGACCGCACGTCTGGCTGTTTCACGCACGCCTTTTACACTTGTGCGCGATATCTCCTTGGATGATGCGCTCCAACTCCAAGAGCACCTTGTGCCTCACGGCGCAGTCCTCGAATTCCAAGACACCAGCCTCCCCGCTCCCGTATCTGATCCCTTTGCCCTCCCTCAAGCCCCAGCGCCGTTGCTTGGGCAATGGGATAGCAAGTGGGAAAGCGCCCCACCTGCCGCAGCCTACGAGATATCGTTTACCACGGACGTAGGGCTTACTCCGAAAAAGTCTTCCCCTGCTCAACCCGATATCCCGATGGCTCCGATGCTCAACCCGAGCGCCCCTGAGATGGGCTTTTTTGAAGCCCTTCCTTCCGCCTTTTTGATGCCTCTTCGTGGGCGCGGGATCTCGTGGATGTTGTTGATCGGGGTGTTCACCTTCGTTGCGCTCTTTGCCATGATCGGCATCACCCTTGTCTTGCTCCTGATCCCGTTCGCTTCTTTCCTTGTGAATCTCGTCCTTTTTGGTGTTTTACTTACGCTTAATGCGCGATTTTTCTTCGCTACTTTTTCTGCGGCGATCCAACACGAAGAACAACCCGAACCCTTCCCCGAATTCAGCGAAAGCCGAAGCGAATAGATCATGGGTGGAATTGTACTTTTGGGCTGGTTTGCAACGGCTTTTCTTCCTCTTTATCTGTGGATTAGCCGCCTTGGCGGGAATCCACGCAGCGGTTTGTTTTCGTTGATTTTCTTTTTCTTTCTATTTTTCCTACCGTTCTTTTTTTGGCCGATATCTCTGGTGCGGATGGCCTCGGGGTCGATCTCGCGGATGTGGTACTTTCACGAAAGCCTCCGCGCTATCATACAAACTCCGATCAAATACACGCTGGTTGTTCTTCTCGGCTTTGTTGCAGGCGTGGTTCCGCTGCTGCTGTCCAATCTGCTCCAATCCGCCAAGCTCGGGTTTTTTGTGGGTCTGTTGGCGTTGTTTGTCTCTTGCTTGCCGCTAACCTACGCACACGGAGTCATGGGAGCCATGATGGGATACCTTGCCAATGAAACCCCTGA
>CAUJFU010000189.1 GCA_963169055.1 Myxococcota bacterium | reverse complement strand
AGTCAGTTTCTTCACGTTCGAGGGAGCGTCCCGTGAGACGGGAGAAGTCGTTGGGATTGGTTTCGCGCAGGGAGACGGTGGGAGCGCTGGGGTCGGGGACGGCCTCAAAAGCGGCGGTCAGGTCGGTGTGATCGTCATCGCCGCCGTCGTCGTAGGGAGAGTGAGGTTCTTTGGCGTTGGGTGCGGTCAAGACGAGGGCCTCGGCGAGGCGACGCCAGACGGTTTCCATATCGGAAGGTCGTTCTTCGGGTGTTTTGGCGAGGAGTTCGGCTTGGAGCTTGCGCAAAGGTTCGGGGAAGGAGGAAGGGAGAGGAGGTGCGGGGACAAGGAAGTGATCGATCAAGAGTTTTTGGGGGTGATCGCCTTGGAAGGGTGTGTATCCCATGAGCATCTGGAAGAGCATGACGCCGAAAGAGTAGATATCGGTGGATTTGGAGAGTTCGCCATCGCCACGGCATTGTTCGGGGGACATGTAGAGGGGAGTGCCAACGATGTTGCCAGCGCCCGTGAGGTTGTGGGTGTGTTGTGCGAGGCGAGCGATGCCAAAGTCGAGGATTTTGACGGTTTCACCGCCTTTTCGGTTGAGGAGGAAGATATTTTCTGGTTTGAGATCGCGGTGGATGATGCCGGTATCGTGGGCGACAGCGAGGGCTTTGCAGATCTGTTTGGCGATATTGCGTGCGCGTTCGATGGGGAGAGCGCCATCGCGTTCGAGGACGGCTTGGAGGGTTTCGCCTTCGAGGTACTCCATGACCATGTAGGGGCCGATTTTGGTGTCGATGGCAAAGTCGGCGATAAAGACGACGTTTTCGTGTCGGAGGGAACCAGCGGCTTGTGCTTCGCGCAGGAAGCGTTCACGCATACCTTGTCGGGAGGCGATGATGGGGTGGAGGATCTTGATGGCGTAGGGGATGCCGAGCCGAACGTGTTCAGCGCGATAAACGACAGCCGAAGCGCCTTCTCCGAGGCGTTCGACAAGGCGGTAACTGCCGAGTTCCATCCCGAGGAGATGATCATCTTCGTGCGGTCGGTTGCCTGCAAAGGTGTGTGGGTCGCGTTGCGAAGAACTCACGAAAACAACAAGCCTTTTGTGTTGGGATCGGTCGTTTGGGGGAGAGATGACCGATGGTTTGGGTTTCCCGTTGCTGGGCGGTGCGTAGGGAAAGAACGTTGGGTAGTGTACAAAACCCGTGTATGCTCGTCAATGGTGGGGGAGGGATTCGGTGAATTGAGTGTGTGCACAGGCAAAGCGACAAGACAGGAGGCGTTATGGAGGAGCGAAGTCTGTGAGGTGTGTAGGTCTTTTGTGTGAGAGGTGCGTTGGAGAGTGGGCAGTTCGAGGACGGAGAAGGGTGCGCAGGAGGAGAAGTAGGAGAGCGGAAGTGCGTGGTTTGAGAGAGACGATCTAGACAAGGTTGGATGTTTTGGGCAAAGATCGCGGTTTTTGTATCTTCTTGCTGTGGAAAGCAAAAACGAAAAGGCAAAAATTCATGACAACGCTGAAGCATGAAGAAAAAGCGAGTTCTCGGCTGCAAGCTCCAAATCAAGGGGGATATCCGTCGGTGGCGGTGGTGACCTTGGATGGTGAGAAGGATTGGTCGGAAGAAGCGCTGGTGGTGGGGAATTATCAATTGGCGCGGTTGGTGGGTCAGGGCGGTTTTGGTGCGGTGTACGAGGCCCAACACGTGACGTTGAAGAATTCGTTTGCGGTGAAGTTGTTGCAGCCGCAGTGGGCGAAAGAAGAGAAATTTTTTGAGCGATTCCAACGCGAGGCGTTGGTGATGGCGGAGTTGCGGCACGAGAACGTGGTGCAAGTGATCGACTTTGGGGTATCGGAGCAGTTGGGTCCGTATCTGATCTGCGAGTGGTTGGAGGGGAAAAGTCTGTATCGGTTGTGGCGTTTGAATCGTAATTTGAAGTGGGGATGGGTATTGGCGCTGATGTTACAATTGTTGGATGCGTTGGCATACGCGCACGAGAAGGGGATCGTGCATCGGGACTTGAAGCCAGAGAACATCATCTTGACGACGGGGAGTCGGGGGCGCTTGTTGGTGAAGATCGTGGATTTTGGGATCGCGCACATCGTGGGGAAGCACTTTCAACAACAAGGGGAGAAAACGGACGACTTGCAAAAGCGGGGTGCGGCGATCGGGACGCCGTATTATATGTCGCCCGAACAAGTGCGGGGGGAGTTGGATCGGATTGATCATCGGGCGGATCTGTATGCGTGCGGGATCATCTTGGCGGAGATGTTGACGGGGCAGCGGGTGTTTGAAGGTGGTTCGAACCGCGACACGATGCGATTGCAGTTGGAGGCGTTGCCACCGCGCATGGCGGAACTGAACCCTGATCGCGAATACCCCGAGATCTTGGAGGCGATCGTCGCCAAGGCGCTATCGAAAGATCCTGCGCATCGGTTTCAAAGTGCGCACGAATTCAATCAGACGCTGGAACAAGCGATGCGATCGATCGGCATCGATCCGATCTGGGAAGATATCTATCACGATAGCGGCGAAGCGACAGGGTTGTTCCCGATGCCAAAACGTCGGGATATCCAGTACAAGATGATCGCTTCTGTGGTTCCGCCTACGCGGCCTTTGCGATCGATGATGATTGGTGTTTCTGTGGCGGTGCTGTTGTTGTTGGGTGGTTTTGTGGGGATTCGGTTCTTGTATCCGCCGCCTCCGTCGGTGAAACCCAAGCCGCGTGTTGCGGCATGGATGGACGAGTCGAAGAAGGCACCACCCGCCCCGGAAGTTCGGGAGATTCCGTTGGGATCGGCAGCACAGGAGGGCGCAGGCAACACTAGTGAAGACGGGCAGAAAAAAGCAGCCGATCAAGAAGACGAGGAACCCGAAGTCAAGCGCAAACCTCGACAAAACAGGCGAGGCGGAAGGCGAGTCAAGCGAAAGAAAACGCGAGTTGCGCGGGGGCAGCGCACCCAAGAGCCTCCCGCTACGTCTTCCGATGTGCCGACGCGCACGACGGTTCCTGCCCCCCGCGAAGCTACGCCAATGCCCCGTCGTGAGGCGGCTACGCTCGTTCAATACCGCATTACAACCACCCCCAACGGGGCGTCTGTGTTTGTGGATGGGAAAAAAGTGGGAGCTACCCCCTTGACAATTCGTGGTGAAGTCGGCAAACGCGTACAGATCGAGATCAAGAAAGAAGGCTACGTCTCGCGGGCTTATCTTTGGACGTTTCGCCAAAACAGCCAAAACAGCTTTCGCTTGATCGAAGAACTTCTCTAACCCCCCTTGTTTGAGGTCGATAATGGATAAGTTTCGGAAGGCTCTTGAATTTGATGTTCGTTTGCTTAAACGCGATATCCGCCGCCACATCCGTTCGGAAGAAGTGATCGAGACCCAACGGCGTTCTCTTCCAGAAACCAGCCCCCATCAGTATCGTTGGTACAATCAAGATGGCCATATTTGTTCGAGCGAAGATGCCCGTGCCGTCGAAGCTTTGCACCGAGAGGGTTGGCAGCATCTTTTTGATTGGAACAAGCACTTTCGCCGTTAGTGGTGTGTGGGAGTCAGGCTTGGTTTGAGGGAGGGTGAAGCTGTAAAGGGGTGGGATGAAAAGGGAGAGGGAGGGATTTGTTGCTTGCGCTTCTTGGGATCGTGTCTATCGTTTCTCGATCGTTTCCGTTTACAAACGCGTTGCGAATCGGTGTTGTTGTTTCGCGATGTATCCAGCGAGATCGCAAGGTCGCGCCGAGAGCGAGCCTTGTTGGAGATGGAGGGAAAGGTTAGTCGATGACCACACAGCAAAATGCCGAAAAAGAAAACCAAGCCGAACGTGCGGAAACAGCGGCATCGAAGGAAGCCTCGGCAGCCCAAGCCGCATTTGATCGGGCGTCCAAGGCCGAAGAAGACAAAGCGCGATTGCGTGGGTTGCGCTTGCCCAAGCTGGACTTTCCGACGTTTGTGTTGTCGCTGCACCACAGCGCGATCATGAACCTTGGAGAAGGAGCGGAGGTCAATCTGCCGATGGCCAAGCACATGATCGATACCTTGGAGATGTTGCGCGAAAAGACCCGTGGGAACTTGGAGCGCGAAGAAGAAAAACTCTTGCAGATGTTGTTATTTGAGTTGCAGATGAAATACGTCGACAAGCAGAAAAAAAGCTAAGACGCGAGACAAATCAAGCAGAAAAAAGTCAAGACGTGAGACCCACTGCGCGCAGCGGCGGTGCTGTCAAACCCAAACGCGCAGATCAAGTGAAGAAGCGAGCCAACCGATGGACTTTGATCGTTATTCTCGCCAAGCTGCCGAAGCTGTGTTGGAAGCAGAAAAACTCGCCGCAGATTCCGGTCGTACAGAGATATCCCCCGAACATTTGCTGTATGCGATGCTTTGCCAAAACAGCGGTATGTTGTTGCGTTTGTTCTCGGTGCTTGGGGTTGATCGCGACGATCTGAAACGTCGGTTGATGCGAGAGATCGCAGGCAGCGGGAAAGCTCGTGAAGAGGTCTTTCTTTCGGCCCGCCTGTTGGGAACATTGCAACGTGCAGAGCGAGAATGCCGAGAACGCGGCGAAGAATGGGTCTCCACGCTGCATTTGTTTTTGGCGCTTCTCGATGAACGAGGAGGCCGTGCTGCCGAACAATTAAGCTTTTTTGGCGTCAACCGCCTGCGCGTCAGTCGTGCCCTGCATAGCCTACGCAAACAACCGCAAGATGAGGCACCCATTCAACCCTCAGGAACATCGGTGGGTTCGAGAGCATCAGCATCATCGGGAACATCGGGGATGTCGCAATCATCGGGAGCGTCGGGGATTTCGCAATCATCGGGGATTTCGCAATCATCGGGAACATCGGGGATATCAGGAACATTGGTGGGGTCGAGCGCATCGGGAACATCGGTGGGGTCGGGAACATCAGGGGCATCGGGAACATCGGCCTCATCGAGGATGTCGGTGAGTTCGGGAACGTCGGTGGCATCGGATGTTGATTTGTCTCCACCGTTGGGGGAGGCATTGCGGGCGTATGGTCGGGATTTGACGTATCTTGCGGAGAGCGGTGGATTGGACCCGGTGATTGGGCGGGACAACGAGATCCGTTGGATGATGCAGATCCTCAGCCGTCGGCACAAAAACAATCCGTTGTTGGTGGGAGAGCCGGGTGTGGGGAAGACATCGATCTTGCATGGTTTGGCGTTGCGGATCGTGCGAGGGGATGTGCCGACCCAGATGCGCCATCGGCGTTTGGTGGTGTTGGAGATGGGGTCGGTGATTGCGGGGGCCAAGTATCGGGGGGATTTTGAGGAAAGATTGAAGGCGATCTTGCAGGAGGTTCGGGATGCAGCAGGACGGATCTTGTTGGTGTTGCCCGATCTGCACACGCTGATCAAGGCGGGGGAAGGGAGCAGTGGATCTGATGCGTCAGGGTTGCTCAAACCTGCGCTGCTTCGGGGAGAAGTGCAAGTCATTGGTACGACCACGGCGGAAGCTTATCGACAGCGTTTTGACAAAGAACCTGCGTTCAAGCGCTTATTTCAAAGCATCGCCGTCCAGTCGCCCACGCAAGACGAAGCGATCGCGATCTTGCGTGGTGTGAAGGCGCGTTATGAGATCCATCACAGCGTTCAGATCTCGGATGATGCTTTGTGTGCAGCGGTTCAGCTTTCGGAGCGCTATCTTGCCGATCGCGCCTTGCCGGACAAAGCCCTTGATCTGATCGATGAAGCCGCCAGTCGTCTGCGTCTCTCGATCGACGCGATGCCTCCGATGCTTGACGATCTAAATCGGCGCTTGATCCATTTGAAAACGGGAGAACAAGCGCTGTTGCATGAAACAACCGCCAGCGCACAACAGCAAATCCACGCATTGCGCGAGGAGGCCGCACAGATCGCACAACGGCTTGAACAAGCAAAAGCCCAGTGGGGTCGTGAAAAACGCGCTCTATCCGAGATCCGCGTGATCAAAGAAAAGCTCGAAGCCTACGAACTCGAAGAGAAGGACGCTGAAAGCGAGGGCGACTTTCAACGTGCCGCAGAGATCCGCTACAACCAAGTGCTGCAATTACGCGAGCGATTGGCCGAAGCCGAAGCGCTGTTGGGGGCGGCGGGAGAACAGCGTCTGTTGAAAGAAAAAGTCGATGCTCAAGATATCGCGCAGATCATCGCGGATTGGACGGGCATTCCCGCAGCGCGGATGATGCAGAGCGAGCGCGAAAAGCTGCTCAAGATGCAAGCGCACCTTCAACAGCGTGTGATCGGACAGCCCGAAGCCATCGCCGCTTTAAGCTCTGCTGTTCGGCGCTCGCGTTCTGGACTCGCGGATCCGCAACGCCCCATCGGCTCCTTTCTGTTCCTTGGCCCCACAGGTGTCGGAAAGACCGAGCTCGCCAAAGCTCTTGCAGCCTTTTTGTTTGATGACGAACGCGCCATCCTGCGCTTCGATATGTCCGAGTTTATGGAAAAGCACACAGTCTCCCGCCTGTTGGGATCGCCCCCCGGCTACGCAGGGCACGAAGAAGGCGGACAACTCACCGAAGCCGTACGCTCTCGCCCATACGCAGTGATTCTTTTCGATGAAGTGGAGAAGGCTCACCAAGATATCTTCTTGCTGTTGTTGCAAGTCCTTGATGATGGACGCTTGACAGACAGCCAAGGCCGTACGGTCGACTTTCGCAATACCGTTGTCATCCTCACCTCAAATGTCGGTGCATCCGCGATCTTGGAAGCCGAAGGTACGCAAGACGACGACTTGCGCAACACGATCCAGTCCGAACTACGCGCCTTCTTTCGTCCTGAATTCCTCAACCGCATCGACGAGATCTTGATCTTCAATCGCTTGACCAAAGCCGCGATGCACACGATCTGTACCCTCCAACTCGAACGTCTCCACCGCCAGCTTCGCGAACAATCTCTCTCCTTGTGTGTTTCACCCGAAGCCCAAGCTTTTCTTGTCGAGGCAGGCTACGATCCCGCCTTTGGCGCAAGACCCCTCAAACGCGCTATCCTTCACCTGATCCAAGATCCCCTATCTACCGCTCTTCTCGAAGATCGCTTCCCCGCTGGAAGCCAGATCCACGCCTCCCTGCGCGATGGCCGCTTGTGCTTCTCCACAGAAGCAACGCCATCCCCGCAAGAACACCCTTCCTCGAACTGATCGCAAAAGCGCGGCGGCAGACAAACATCGAAATCGGAGTAGCTTGGGGGATAGGTGTTGTGGGGTTCCACCCCACACCCCGCAAGGGACTGTCGCCCCTTGACCCCGTGTTGGCGGGGCGAACAGGGATGTTCACACAAGCGACTTTGCCGCTTGAAATGTCGCGAACATGGGGGGTTTTGGTTTGGTATTAGGACACCCAAGCGAGGCCCAAAGTCAAGGCGAAAGATCAGAGCAAAAGCACCTCATTCGACAACGCTATCGGGCTTATCGCAGCCTCTGTCGCGATCCCACGCTCTCTTTCTGGAGGCAAGGAAAGGCTTGTGGTCGAAGGACTTGCGGAAAGAATCGAATGCGCTGTCGCAGGTGTCGCAAAGGTTTCCACGCCACGCGCTGTAGAGGTCGCCTCCTGACTCCGCCCACCTTGAGAACGCGACGGCACCAAACCCATCCTGTGAGCAAACTGCGCGATGGCTGCGACGCTTGCGACAGAGCGGCGATTCCCTTGTTTTTCTTGTGCTTTCTGGAGTGGTTTTTCTGAGGCAGCGTTGGCGACACCTGCCGCGCCGTGTACGATAGGAGCAACGCCCCCCAGATACCCGTCCACGATGGCAAAGCATTGATTGCGCTTTTCACCTTGGATCAAGTGCGCGCCTGACAGCGGCTGAAGATATCCGCGCTCCACCAGCAACATGATCGTGTGTTTTGCCACAGCGGTCTTGCGTAGCTTCGTCGGCCCTCTGCGACAGATATCCCGTGCGGATATCTTTTCTTCGCCCCATTTGTCATGGAGCCATCGCAGCAAAAGCTCCGCGAGTTCTTCTTGTTCGGTGGGTCGTGCAGCGTTGGCCCGTAGCTGCTCGCTCAGATAGAAGCGCACAAGCGCGATCCCCTCCTCGATGGCCGCTGCTGGAAGATGCGTCG
>CAUJFU010000188.1 GCA_963169055.1 Myxococcota bacterium | reverse complement strand
GAAGCAAGCGAGAACGAGTACAGCGAAAAACAACAGCATCAACCACGGCGAATAATAAACCGAATTGTCGATCCCAAAGCCGGACACGATCGCAGCAAATAAAATTTGCAAAGGAAAATGAAGCAAATAAGAGGAATACGAGATATCACCGAGAAAAGACAGTCTTTTTGCGAGCGAACCGCGATGCGTTTCGAAAAGCGCGAGAGACAGAATCGTTAGCGGGAAAACGGCCAAAACGGGCCACAAGACAAGCACTTTCTGGATGATCCAATCAAAGAGTGCCTCGTAGCGCGGCGAAAATAAAGTAGTGTAAACAGTTAAAAGTCTTATATCTATTCCCTGATATACGGCAGAAATCGTCACAATCCACACATTAGCCGTCAAAATAATCACCCATTTTGTAAGAACAAAAGAACGATGAGAAGAGAGAATGGCCTTATACGCTAAGAAGACACAACCACCACAGAAAAAGGAACCGATACCTCGGCCTATCGGCGGATAGAGCTTCTGTATAAAAAGAAATCCAACCAGCGAAAAAGCAGCTAAGAGAAACGCTCGTACAGGCAACAAGCGAGAGCAAAAAAAGAACATTACATACAACAATACTTCCACCGAAACGGACCAGACAGGCCCGTTAAATGAATGGCCTCGTTCAAACCCCCATGAAGAAGCCAACACGAGATGAAGGAGAAAATGTTTAACGTCGTTGTTCGGATAAACAAAGTAGCGTCCCGCCACATGGATCATCCAGAACTGGCCTACAACGACAAAAAGAAAAGTCGCGAGATGCAAAGGATACAGCCTTGAAAATCTCAGCAAAGCAAACTTGCTTGGCGAGATTTCGCCTTGATAAATCCGCGTTGAATAAAGCCAGTAAAAAATAAAACCGGACAGACAAAAAAACAAATCGACGGCTAGCCAACCTTTTGTATAGAAGACAAACATCCACTCAGAGAACGGAAGCCGTGCGGCATCGAATGTCCCGGGCTTCGCACCGAAAAAGAAAAAATGCGGCCAGTGCCAAAACACGACGCTGAGGGCTGCGAAGCCGCGCAGCACGTCGAGAGAATAAAAACGTTTCACCGTGATCGGGTCCATCCTATCGCGGCAAGCGACGACGTTGTGATGTCTCATGAAAGGATCGTGATGACATCTAGCCAAAGAACACCAAACGGGCTTTGGGTATAACGAGCCAGCCCAACAGCGTCAAGAACTGTCGGATCCGACTCCAACAAGAGGAATCGTTTTGAAGAAAGAACTCCCCCACCACTCCATGGCACTAGCCGATTGAAGTAGTGAAACACAAGGAATCGAAACATCCGAGCGATCCGAGGCTAGAGTTGTCACTTTTTCAATCCGCCTCCGCCATCAAAAGAAAAAAGCACAGGCGATCACGTCACAGATCAACAAGACCTCTCGTCAGGTGGGCGCAAACCCAAAGGACAAGGAGGTGCGGAGATGTTGATCCAGAGCAAGAAGCAAAAGTCGTATGTGGTTGTTGGAGGCGGATACGCGGGTCGGATGGCGGCATTGCGTTTGCGCACGCGAGATCGAGCAGCGCGGATCGTGGTGGTGGAACCTTCGTCGGTGGTGGTCGAGCGAGCGCGTTATCACGAAGTCTTGGGCGGCTGGCGGCAATGGAAGCTCCCGATGATTCAGGCATTGCCGCGTGGTGGTGAACATTGGCAAGGACGGGCGGAGGCGATCGACGCCACAAACCGCGTAGTGACGGCACGAATCGACGGAGAAGTGAGACGGATCGAGGCGGATGGGATCGTGGTGGCGTTGGGCAGTCGGGCGCGTGGGATCGAGAGCATCGACGCCAAGATACCCGTTTTCGGAGCAGAAGCTCCTGAAACAGCGGGAGTTGTACGTGGATCGTACACGGAGGATGCTCCGTTGGTGGTGATCGGAACGGGTTTGACGGGGATCGAGATCGCGACGGTGCTTGCAGAGCGGCATGGTGCGGGGCGCGTGGTGTTGGTTGGAAGTGAAGAGCCGGGTTCGGGTCTTTCAGAGGGCGCAAGGGCCTATATGCGGGCGTTTATGGAGCGAGTGGGGCTGCGCTTTGCGCTCGGTCGAGTCGAGCGGGTGGAAGGAGATGCGTTGGTCTTTGCGGGGGGCGAGCGATGGCGCGCAGGTGCGGTGTTGGGATGCGCGGGTTTTCGCGTGTCGTCTTTTGCGAAAGAGATGGGTTGGCCTGTCGATGCGCAAGGACGGGTGATTGTGACACCAACGCTGGCACTCCCGAACACAGAAGGTATTTTTGTGGCGGGAGATCTGGCTGCATGCCATCAAGGACACGCGCAAGGTCCGTTGTATCGGTCTGCATGCGCAACCGCGATGCCGATGGGGTGCCATGCCGCCGAACAGATCATCCGATCAGCGCAAGGTCAAAAGGCGCTGCCCTTTTCGCTTGGCTATTTGGTGCAGTGTGTAGCGCTTGGGCGTCGGGATGGTGTATTACAATTCGTAGCGTCGGATGATCGGCCCACACCGCGCTTTTGGACAGGCTGGCGAGCTGCGTGGACCAAAGAAGCGATCTTGCGTATGACATGGCAAGCCCCTGCGTTGGAACGATGGTTGCGCGTTCCTGTATTCCGCTGGGCGTCCTACCAAGCATCGGAGAGCAAGGCAGAACAAACACCGCAGAGCAAGGCAGAGCAAACATCGGAGAGCAAGACAGATGGACACACAAAGCCTGCTATTTGAACAGCATCGGCGCAGAATGTTTGGCATCGCATACCGAATCCTCGGAAGCATCGAAGAAAGCGAAGATGTCGTACAAGAGGCATGGCTGCGCTGGAGCGAAGCCTCGGAGATTCGGGAGCCTGCGGCGTGGTTGACTCGTGTGGTTGGGCGGCTTGCGTTGGATATCTTGCGTTCGGCCTACAAACGGCGCGCTGTTTATATCGGGCCTTGGCTACCCGAACCCGTCGAATCATCGGCCTTGAACGAAGACTCCCATGATCCTGTGCGTGTGCTGATCTTGCGCGATGCAGCATCCACCGCATTTTTACGGATGATGGGCTGCCTTTCGCCTGCCGAACGCGTCGCTTTTGTGATGCGCCAAGTCTTCGATCTGCCCTACGAAGAAATCGCTGTGATGCTCGAACGCACCGAAGATGCTTGCCGCCAACTTGTCTCTCGCGCCACACGAAAACTCGGCGCCTCCGAACCTCCTCCCCTCGACCACGCAGACAACCATCAAATGCTGTTGTTCTCTTTTTTGCAAGCGCTCCAACAAGCCGATATTCCGGCCTTACAGCGCATCCTTTCGCAAGAAGTCTCTCTCTACAGCGATGGCGGCGGAGAAGTCTCTTCTGCACGCAGACCGTTGTTTGGCTTTCATCGCGTTTCGCGCTTTTGTTTGGGCCTTGCCCGAAAGAGCGATCCTTCCGACCGCGCCGAGCTCGTTTCTCTCAACGGAAACCTCGCTGTCCTGATCTGGCGGCACGATCACCCCTTCACCTTGATATCGCTCACTTGCCACAACGACACCATCCACGAGATCCAAATGATCCGCTCTCCCCGCAAGCTCCGCAAAGTCTGCGCTGTCCTCGCTCCATCCGCTCCATAAAAACAACCCCGCCTCCAACTTCCACGATCAAAACGACTCCACATCGGGCCTACGCGATAGACAACCCCTCGTATTCGTGGTGCTTCGAGCGGCAGAGCCGCTGGTTTGAAAAACGCCTGTTTGCCTCGCCGATACGGAGGTTTGAAAAAAGCTGTTCACCCCACCGATACGGAGGTTTGAAAAACGCCTGTTTGCCCCGCACCTGAAGGGATCAAGGGGACGCAGTTCGAAGACGGAGCGCGGGGCGGGATTCCACAAACTCATGATATCGTTCAATTCGATGGATCAAAAAGACGCGCCCACGATTCGTCAGTCCAAGAAAAGTCGCGCTGCGAAAAAATCGTCGCATCAAAGTCTGCGAGTATCTCTCGGGCTTCCACCGTAAAATCGTAGCCGATCACAACCAAAGGACTCTTGTTCGCTGCCAGTTTACGAAGCGCCCGCAACAAAGACGCAGAATTCACAACAGAAGAAGAATGGTTTCGTTTCCCCGGAAAGCAAAGAACCGTATAGCACAAGGCCCGCAGCGGTTTTGTGCCCAAAAGCGTGCGAAATTCTAACGGGATCATTCCCTTCATAGCAGATGGATCGATATTTTTGTAGATCTTTGCTTGGACAGACATCTTTGATCACCACAAACGTAACAAGGCCCATTTCGACGTTGTTATCCAGATGAATAGCATACCTGAAACACGGTGGATTCAGCTTGTTCAACTCGCTGGCCGCTCAAGACATCCGCCTGTACCCACCCAAAAGCCCGCAATATCGGCTCGATGACGTTGTGTTTTGCGTTATGCATCGCAATCAAAACGATTCCACCAGGCCGAACAACACGAGACCATTCTTTTAGAACACGAAACAACTCAGCATCGGACTCTCGCGGTAGAGCATTGGTGGCAAAAAGAGCATCGATACTTCCGTCCGCCATCGGGAGACCGCTCCAATCGCTGAGGGCGAATGTGATGCGATGCCGAAGCGCCTCAAGCACTTCTGGATCTTCGAGCCTTGGCATACGAGAAAAGCTGTTGGGGTTTTGGTACTCTGCATACATCGCAGACTCTGCGATATCCCATCGCTCGAAGGCTGCTTGTGAGTACAACAAGGGCCACTGACAGGGTGCTGCCAGCGCGCTCAATGCGGATTCTGCAACATCTGTAGCAACCACGAACAAACCGTGTTCTGCAAACAACCACGGATGGATACACAACCCAACCGAAGGGATCAACACC
>CAUJFU010000187.1 GCA_963169055.1 Myxococcota bacterium | reverse complement strand
TGTTGATTCGCACACAACGGCGCAGTCAAGTTGTTGTCGATCTGGCCGTTGCAATCGTTGTCGAGGCCATCGCACTTGGTTTCGGTCGCTTCGTAGTTTGCGTTATGAGCCGCATAATCGGCAGTTGTGCAATCGCGCCATCCCGTCGCGCCCGTACAGATCTGCCGCGCCCCGCTACAGACGCCCTGTTGCTTCGTACAAAGCGGTGCAGTCAAGTTGTTATCGATCTGGCCGCTGCAATCGTTGTCGAGACCATCACACTTGGTTTCGGTGGCCTCGTAGTTCGCGTTATGGGCCGCATAATCGGCAATTGTACAATCACGCCATCCCGTCGCGCCCGTACAGATCTGCCGCGCCCCGCTACATACGCCCTGCTGCTTCGCACAAAGCGGCGCAGTCAGGTTGTTGTCGATCTGCCCGTCGCAATTATTGTCCTTGCCGTCGCAGACTTCCGAAGCAGGGAGTTGTTGACCTCCACAAACGGCGGGCCATTGTTCTCCTGTGCAAGTCTGCGTTCCTGCACGACATTCTCCAACACATGAATACACACCGTTGAGCAACGAACATCCGCTTGCCCCTGTATAACAAGCCCGTGTATCGCCGTTATTGCAGACCACCACGCGAACCTGCCACGTCCGAGTCGCCGTATTCCCTTCTTGATCGACCACGACCACCGTAAACGTAAAGGTTTGACCGATCTCTCCAACCGAAGGCGTCCACAAGATCTGCCCAGAGTTCGGACTGATCGTCGCCCCTGCGGGGGCGGCAGACAGAAAGTACAACAACGGCCCGCCTTCGGGATCAGTCGCAACCACCTGATTGGGCTTATAAGGAACCCCCGCAACGGCTGTGAGCGAAGGAGGCGGAGGAGCGGCGATCACAGGAGGCAGATCCAACGGTGATTCCTTGCCTGTCAGATGATAGAGTTGAGTTGCTCCGCTGATATCGCCACAAACCACCAAGACGGGATAACGATCTGCAATGATCTGCACAAGCTCAGCGTTGATCGAGTTGGCGGGTGCTTGGGCGTATTTGTACGTTTGCCCAGACCACGGCAACAACGGGCTTTGCCCCCCTGTCCACGGGCCGATGTAATAATTGACGGAAGTATCGTTCTTTTGCCCACCGATGGTGCGGACTTCGACGCGTGTTTGCGCATCTTTCGTGTAAATGCTGATATCTGCGCCTTGTGCCGCGACCTTGTTGACGTAGCAATAACCTTCGTATTTGCTGTCAGGGCGCTTGAAAAGCTGGACATTCGTAATATACGATCCCACCGCCCGCATCGCCGTTGGATACACACTGATCGGCTTATCTGATACGACTTCGATGTATTCTCCGTTAAACCCCGTTCCATTCGATATCTGCGAAAAGCCGTTGTAAACGTCAGGAAAGAATGTCGCAGACCAAAACGAGGGGTTTCCGCCCACGTTGAGGGTGAAAGTCGTATTGTTGTTTCCTGCGGGATTTGTGATGTTTCGGATCGTCACTTTGGTGTCGGCTTGCGAAGCAAAGATCGCCGTCTCAATCGAGGCGTGCGTATAAAAACGTGTCCCGTACGAACGACCAAGGTCTGTAGGCGTCATCGACGGGGCTGTCATGGACCAATCGTTTCGACCGACGATCACTCCCGCAGCAACGGAACAATCGGGATTATTCGGGCTGGATGGGTTGGTGGGTTCGATGCGAAATTCGTCGTTATCAAAGGTGGTGAGTTCCCAGATCCAATAACGACCCGAGACGACACCATTCACATCACGCGATGGATTGGAAAACTTCACATTCGCAGAGGTTAGTGTTGTGCTGTCGTCAGCGTCGGAAACATCGGTGACACGGATGTTTGGGACGACCGTTCCTGTCGTGTCTGACGTGTGGCAATACACAAGGATATCTTTTCGTGTGTAGCCCACAAAGACCTTCCCAACGTATGTTCCATTTTGGCTGTAAAAGTGCGTTCCTTCCCCTCCTGCGGTCGGTTTGCTATCGCCCGACACAACCGACAACGGCTTGTCTGCGCGGATGTACAAATGCCCCGTCGCCGAAGTGATCCCGTACACGCTCAGATCGACAAACTTCGCACGCCCTGCGACAGGGATCGTCCCCGCCTCGATCAGCGAATTATCCGAGATGCGATGAATCCAATAACGCGCATTGTCCTGATAGCCCCAAAGAAACATATTGGAGGCACTATAAACGAGGTACACCGGCCCATTTTTGGTCGTGACAGACCACGTCGTATTGACGCACTGGTTGGCGGAGTTGCACACCCGCGCTGTAAACGTCGCAGTACCCGTAGGATTAGGCCACGTCACCACCCCCGTAGTTGCGTTGATCGTACTGCCTGCGGGACTCGTGATCAGGGAAAAGGTCAGGTTGGGATCTCCAGCATCCACCGCGTCAAGATCAAACAGGTAAGGAGATCCCAAGATCGCGTAATCGGTGGGAGTGTTGGTAAAAGTCGGCGCTGCGTACACCGATGGATTCCCCCACCCAAAGAACAGAACAAAACCCCAAAAGGCTGCGAACCAAACGGATCGGTGTCGATGATGCAAATCCATGATGTCCATCCTATCGAGAATTAAAGCCAAAGCGAGCGCGGCACCCAAGGAGCGTCCACCACTCGCAAGCCGCCGACGGTCGAGAGATCATGTTTTGTCGAAGATGTCTTTTCTTTCTTCACAGAACTTATACACCAAAAGATGTTACCAACGCAGCAACCACCAGATCCCCACCCCCATCCCCACCAGACCGATCACCAACCCCCAAAGCAACCAACGCCGCCCGATACTCGGCTTTCTTGCGACGCTGTCTTCGCTATCCACCCGTTCGTCCTTGTACGCATCAAAAACGCCCGATGCACCGAGATCATAGTTTTGTTGAGAAGATCTGCCTTCGTTCGATCGCGGACTCTCATCACCCGTTGACTCCGAAAAGAACGCAGGATCTTCGTATGCGCTTCGGCTAACGCTCGGTTGGTATTCAATGGTCGCACGCAACGGATCCGCTTTTGGTAAAGACCCCCCCAGCGTTTCATGCTTTTTTGATTCGGCTTGGTGCGCAAAAGCTCTTGGTTCGGCTTGTTGCGCGAAGGCTCTTGGTGCGGGTCGTTGCGCAGAAAAACCAGACGAGACGTCCTCCAAGACAGCCTTTTTCTCGGGTTCTGTTTTGTTTGCGATGCCTACCGAAGCCCCCGATGCTTCGAAGCCATCGTTGTGTTGCGTTGCAAACATCCCATACAAGGGCGAGATCCGATCGTCGGAGTCCGTTGTAAAAAAAGCATCCTTTTCGACAGGCTCCAACAGCAACTCGCCCTCCGCTGCTTTTTGCTCAGAAAGAGATTCGATCGCAGGCGGTTGGACAACCAAAATAGATACAGATCCCGCTGTAGTCGCTCTTTGCGAGGAAGGATGTTCGATCGTTGGGCGCTCCCTCAAAGAGGCCACCCCAACGGCTTTTTTCTCGATCAAGACAGATCTCGATGCCTCTCCGTTAGCAGGAGCGGGATGCGGGTGCATCCCTGTCGCGGTGATCAAATCTTGTTCATCCAGCGCGATCAGATCATCATCCGAAGGAACTGACGGATACAAGGGAGATTTCGTTTCCTCTTGTTCTTGAGGAGCCTGTTTTTCGAGGGATGGTTTCCGAACAGAGATCGAGTCGTGGAGGGAGGACGGATGCCCGATAGATATCTGACCGTTTTCATCGACTTGAACAAACGGAAGGTTAGTCAAAGTTGCGGCGTTGAGTTGCGCATCCGCAGGGGCCACAGACAAGCGTTCTCCGCGCTCGACAAGCGCGGGAGGTTTGGGGCCGATCTCCATCGTCATCTTAAAGAATTCGCTTTGTTCGATGGTATCGCGAGGTGAACCCTGCATCAAAGCGATGTTGGTTTTGGTAGAAGCAGACGAGATATCTCCCCATCCTTCGCGCTTTTGCGTACCCATTCCGCGATCAATCATCACGCGACCTTGTGCGTCAAGCCACGACGAATCGCTTTGTGCGGCATTTTTTTCGGTGCGTAGCGGCTCGGAAGATTCGTATCGTGCGGCATTTTTCTCAGTGCGTAGCGGCTCGGAAGATTCGGATGGTGCGCTGTTTTTTTCGGTGCGTAAAGGCTCGGATGCTCCGCTTTGTGCGATATATTCGAGAGCAGAGATCGATTCGTGTGGGGGCAGCGAGGGAACCGTTTGAACGGGTAACTTGGGAGGGGGCAACATCGGAGGGCGAGGCAAAGAACTCGCGTGAAGAGGCGGAGAAGGCTCGGACGAAGACAGAACAGGGTTGGAAGTGGTGGTGGTATGGCCTTCGTCTGTGCTTCCCTCGTCTGTGCTTCCTTCGTTGGCCTCCGAAGGCCCGCTCACAGGAGGGCGAAAGGAACTCGAATCAAGATAAGTTCGGCGCGGATCTGCGGAGAATCCGAAGGGATTGAAGGCAGCAGGTGGGCTGTGGCGAAAAAGGGTCAACCAATCGGCGAGATCTTCTTGTTCCTGAGGATAATTGCGTTCGCGCAAGATCTGCTCGATTTGCCGATAGACGGATCTTGCGTCAGGAGGCCGATCTTCGGGATGTTTCGAGAGTAGACTTGCAAGAAGCTCTTCCAAAGCAGGCGGGCAGTCGTCCACAAATTCACGCAAAGAAGGGGCGGGCATCTGCGTCACTTGGATCATGGTGGTGAACGTGTCAGGGCTTGCGAAGGGATTAATGCCTGCGCAGATCTCATACAAGATCACCCCAAGCGAATACAGGTCGGAACGTTCGTCAAGCTCTTTGCTTTGGATTTGTTCGGGCGACATATAAGCGGGTGTTCCCCGAATGATGCCCGTTTGCGTCTTCAAAGTGTTGGCTGTCGATTTGGCGATCCCAAAGTCGATGATCTTGACAAGACCATTGCGACCAATCAGCAAGTTTGTCGGTTTGAGATCCCGATGAATCAAGCGAAACGGTTGGCCGTATGCGTCTGTTGCGGTGTGTGCGTGATACAGCCCCCGACAAACTTGGCGAAAGATCGTCAACGCCACCTGCCAAGGAAGAGAGCGCCGCCCAACGCTTGCGATCACATGGGCCATAAAGTCCTCGATATCATGCCCATCAACATATTCCATCGCGATGTACAGGTACGGAGGAACTTCATCGACATCAAAGATCGACACCAAGTTGGGGTGTTGAAGCTGCGAAACGATCCGTGCTTCGTGCAAAAGCAAACTGCGCTGCTTTTCTCGGACTGCATCGAATTCAAGGATCTTTAAGACCACGATCTTGGAAAACCCGCCGATCCCCCCCTGCCGCGCTTCCCAAACTTGCGCCTGTCCACCTTTCCCAAGACACGAGACCAACTCGTACCGATGGTTTCCCAATACTGTGCCGGGCTTCAACGCTGTCACAAAACAACTCCGCGAGGCAAGAGCAACCACAAACACCATCCACACATCCGAGTCTTACACACCGCGAACGCGATTGCCAAGCCCCGAAATAAAAAGAACCTTCGCACCATCCATCCTATTTCAGTCCTTCCTTAGTCGCTCTCAAGCCGCAACCTCTCAAATAAAGAATTCCTATCTCCCCCCTCCATACCTGCACGACGCTTGCACAAAAGGTCGTCTGTGTGCAAACTACCGACCGATACGACCCATTGGACTGATATCCCCAAGAAAGATTTTCAAACAAAGCCACAGGAGCAAAAAGACAACGATGGCCTGCCTCAACAAGCCAGCCTACACCACCCCCTTCGCTCTGCTTTTTCTCGCAACCGTTTTCCTTGGATGCAAAGATCCCTACAGCACCCACGGAACCCCCACCCAAGAGTCCACCACCGCCACAAAAAGCGCACAAACGCCCGAACAACCGCCAACCACAACCCAACCAGCCAACCATCTCAAATCCGATCAACCCTCGACGATGCCCTCTATCGGCCTTCCTTCAGCACAAATGGAACTGCCCGCACCCCGCCTCGGTGAAAACGAAGACGACAAGTGGCCCAAAAAAGCCCTCTTTGCGCGCAAAGAAGGCGAAACGCCCTCCCCCGCTCCAACTGCAGGGCTTGGACTTCAAGCCCCCACCAAAGGTTTCGGCCTCGGTCTGACCATGCCTTCCCTTGGCGACAACAGCGGACTCACACCGCCCTCCCAAGATGGCCTCTCCCTCCAACTCAATCCGAACGAAAACAGCGATACCACCGAGCCTTCCACTCCAACCTCACGCCCAACCTCCGGCTCTTCGCGCCCGACCTCTTCCCCAAACTCCCCCAAAGATACCGACACCAAAGATACCGACACCAAAGATACCGACACCAAAGACACCGACACCAAAGACACCGACCCCAAAGAGGCCAAAGCGAACAAAAAAGCCGATCCTTCGGCCTCTGCACCGTTTTCGCTTCCAACATCGGGCGTCATCGCGATGATCAACAGCGAAGAGATCGACGCGATCACTTTTCGCGTGGCCTTTGAACAAGCCAAACAGCTCGTCCTCTCTCAACAAGCCATCGAACTCAACGATGCGATGCTCGACGAGATCCGCAAGAAAACGCTCGAAGGACTTGTCAGCCAGATCCTCGTTTCTCAAAAAGCCGCCCAAGTCGGCGTTCCCTACGGGCCGCAAGAGCAAAGAGAAGCTGTACGTCTGTTTCTTGCAGCCCAACCCCCCGGCACCACGATCGCTCAATTTTTACGTACCCGCAGCCTTAGCGAGGCTCAATTTTCCCGCTATCTCCGCCTACAGATGATTACCAACCTGTATATGCAACACATCGCACGCGACTATCCGCTCTCTCCGCAAGATGTAAAACGCCGATATGACGAAACGCTCGGCAAAGGCCAAGTTCGCGTTCGGCACATTCTCGTCAACCTCAGCGAAACCCCAACCTCCGAAGAGATCCAAAAAGCCGAAGCACGCGCCCAAAAGATCCTCACCGAAGTGCAAGCCCCCAAAGCGGACTTTGTCGCCCTCGCCAAGAAGCACTCCGACGATCTGAGCGGAGAACAGGGCGGCGATCTCGGATTCCTTGGAAGCGGCGATGCTGTAAAAGAACTGGATCAAGTGATCTTTTCCATGGATCTTCAAGAGATACGCGGCCCCATCCGCTCTTCTCTTGGCTTCCATATCCTCCAAGTGACACACAAAAAGACACCGCCCCCCTTCGCCCAAGTCCAAGAACAACTTGTCCGCGAATTGCGCATGGGCAAACTCCAAAGCCACCTCGAAAACGAACTCAAAAAACTCAAACGCGAAGCCGATATCGAATACAAAGTCTCTTGGGCCCCGAAAGATCCCTAACCTACCCCCCCCAATATCCGCCTTCTACGCACGAAGATCCTTGACCACCCCGATCATCCTTTCGATCAAGCCCCATGCACCGAGAACATCAACAACACCAACACAGCGAAAAAGTGACACGCGCTACCCGCCATCACAAACAGATGCCAGATCGCGTGGTGATAAGGCAGGCGGTGGCTGAGATAAAAGATCACCCCCAAACTATACGCCACTCCACCCGCTACCAACAGCGCAAACCCCAACGACGGCAAGCTGGTGTACAACGGCACGATCACAACCATCGCCGCCCAACCCATCAACAGATACAACATCGTCTCAACAAAGTGATAACGCCGCTTGATCAAGACTTTCATAGCGATCCCGATCACGGCAAAACTCCACGCAAAACTTAACAGCGCCCATCCCCACCACCCTTTCAGGCCCAAGACAGCGATCGGCGTATATGATCCCGCGATCAACAAATAGATGCAAACGTGATCCCAAACCTGCAACAAACGCTTCCGCTCTTCGCGTGTTGCGCTGTGATAAAACATCGACGCTGCGTAGGTCATCACCATCGTCAAACCGAAGATCCCACAACACACAAACGCCGTCCAATTGCGCTGAGACAGCGAATACAAGGTCAAAACCACCAACCCCACCACGCTAAAAGCCAGCCCCAAACCATGCGTCCATGCGTTTGCACGCTCTTCTTTCGGGGATTGTCGAGAAACAGGGCAGACTTCATGCGTCGCGATATCATCGTAAGATCGGGTTGTATCGTACATCCAACACTCCTTCGGCACTCTTCGATTCTTTTCGGTGGCGCAAACAACACCACCCGCCGAAGAAGAACATACACCATCCCCTTTTCCCCATGCACCCCTACGCCCCTGAAATGACAAAAAGGTGACAGAACGTCCAGTCCGTCCGCCTTCGATCTCCCTACATCCTGCGGATTAACGTGTGCTTTTGGATGGTTCGAGCGTTAGTCGAGAGAGGGATCATTCGATCTCCCTACATCCTACGGGTTAACGTGTGCTCGGTGCTTTTTGCAAGAGCAACAGAGCAGCCGTCGCGCTCGCCACCAACTCGCGTTCATGGGGCGTAAGGTTCGGTCTGATCCAGACGATGCTTTGTTGTTTGTGCAAAGCCCCCACCAATCGGCCTTGTTTGAGGATATAATAATCGGCTTTTTGGATCGCTTGCGGGACAGCCGCTTGGACGAAATGCTCTTTCACGATCTGCATCGTGGTTCCTTCGTCGGCCACTGCGCCCGAAAGCGCCTCAGGCGTAGCGCCTTGCAAGCGCACCTGCCAGCGTTTGTTGGTTCGGCCCGCCAACTCACACTCAAAAGCTTGTTTTTGTTGGTCTTGGCGAAACTCGGCAGTACAAGCCCCCACGACGGGCGCTTCCCGACCTTCCAAACGAAAAGCATACCCTTGATAATGCCCGACATCTCGGCTTTCTCCTGATGCCTCGTCTAGCGAAGAGATCGGACTGGCGTTGCGCCGCACTTCTTTGACTTGGTACGGGCCAAAACGCAGCGAAGAAACGGCCTCTGCGTCGCTTTGATGCCGCGAGATCGCCATCACCGAGGTATCTTCTTGGGTTGGTGTCGCCTGCACCGCACTTGTCGGGATGCAGCCTTGCAACACCCAACCCACAAACGCCCATTGGGCCACACGCGCTGCTCGACCGACCCACATACGGATGACTTGACCTTGTGTTGTGTTGCTCTTTCCAAACATAACCCGATACTTCCTTCTCTATCAAAACGGCGACCCGATACGGCGCGTTGTCGGTAGTTGGAAAAGCACATAAACAAAGATCATGCCACATTACAACGTTTTACAAAACGATGAAAAACAAAAGAAAAATCGATGAATCGGTGACCCGCCAAGATCCCTCTCGCTCTCCTTTTCCTCCAGCGTGGAGCATCCCCCTCCCCTTCGGTGGAGTACAACCCTGCCGCTGTCCTCCAAGCGATCCAAACTCGCGGTGTCTCTTTTCCCACACACACCTCACCCAAACGCCTCCCTTGTTTTTGTTTGAAACAACACGAACACGGCTTTCTCTCCGCAAGCCGCAACCACCACGGCAAAGAAAAAACAAAAAAGCTCAGGCATTCTCTGATAGTTATCAGTCGCGGCACTAGACTTGCGGAACAAGCCTCCCACACTCTGTTCAGAGAGGATGATCCCCACACACTCGCGCCCACACTCTTCCCTTCAACAGATATCCCCAAAGGAGCGCCTGATGCAAACCAAGCAACCACCTCTCCACGCTGTAGCCTTCCCGATCCGCTCGCTCTTTCCTTCCTTGGCCTTTTCTATCCTCTCGCTCTTTTCGACGCTTTCTTTGGCCCAAAGCCCCACTCCTACCTCCATTCCCTCCAAACCACCGAGCCTTTCACCCTCTTCCATCACACCCACCTCACGGCCCACTCCAGCCCTCCAAGGACGAGCCACCCCCTCTTCCCAAACTTCTGAAGAACGCATCGCACCGTTTTCCTCTATCGAAGCGCGGAAGCGTATGCTTCTCCAAGAAGATCTCCAGATCGATCCCACCACCCTCAAAGAACTCGAGTTCGCGCTGCCCCCCAAGGACTGTTCCCGCCCGTGTCAAGAAGCTCTCGCCTCGATCCTCTACCACACCGCCCTACGCTTTCGGCGGATCCGCTATACCCGCATGGCCCGCTCTTATCTCCAACACATCCTCTTGTACTACGCAAACACCCGCATCGCCCGCATCGCCAAACTTCATCTCCTTCAATGGGACACGCAGAAAGAAAGTTACCAAAACATCCAGCAAAACATACCCTTATCTCCCAACGGACTCGATCAGCGTGGGCGCGTCGAGTTCATCGTCATGACCAGCCTTTACGGCATCTATTTTGGCGCGATGATGCCCTTTGCGTTTATCTCCGCAAACAACCCGGGCAATGGATGGGTGGGTTTGTCTTTGCTTGGTTTTACTGCGGCTGCGGTCGTGTCCTCGATCTTAGGCACGATGAACAGCGAGATGACACCCGGGCAAGCCAGCAGCGCCAGCGTTGGGATGTTTTGGGGCTTGCTTACGGGCGGGATGCTGCTTTCGGGCTTTTCAGGAAGCAACGTCCAAAACGAGATGTTCAAATTTCTTTTCCTTGGGCCGCTCATTGGCTACACAGCGGGCGTGATCATCCCGCGTTTTGCGCGACCGACCGCCGGCCAGATCGCACTCGGCTCGTCGATGGGTGCTTGGTTGGCAGGCTACACGGGCTTGATCTGGGGTAGCTTCATCACAGGAGGCGCGAGCAACACCAGCCCTTGGTCCTTGATTATTCCTGTGTTGATCTCCGCCTATGGCGGGCTATTTGGTGGGATATTTCTGCAAAACAAGCTCGACTGGTCGCGCAGCCGAACCTTGTTTGTCAACCTCGGCGGCGTCTTGGGGATCGTTCTCGCCGGAGGCATCTTCACGCTTGCCTCGGTCGGCGCAACCTTCAACACACCCGCTTTGTTGATCACCATCCTCCTCAGCAGCCTCGCAGGAAAAGTACTCACCTTTTTCCTCACGGGCAGCATGCCCACCGAATCGAGCGAAGAAGGAACCCCCCGTAAAACCGCCTCCCTTGGCGCACTCGCAAACTACAGCGACGGGCAATGGTCTCTTGGCGCTCCCATCCCCATCCTCACCAACGATCCCACCGCCCCCGGCACAAACCGCGTCGAGATCCACCTCCCCCTCCTTCGTGGGCAATGGTGAGACACTCGCCCACACAAACAATCCCACAACTTTTGTTTGAGTCGCCCCTTGTTTGCATAGGATAGAACGATGGAAGCGTTACGCGAAGATCGACAGATATCACATCTCCTGCCTACATTCCTCGCACGGTTGGCGGATCCCGCCATACGCACGGTGTTGCTTTGTGGCTGTGGCGGCGGCTTCGACTTTGTCCATAGCCTGCTGCTTTACCCAGAGCTTCGTCGCCTCGGCAAAACAGTGGTGATCGGCAGCTATTCCTTCGGCAGTCCCGCCAAGATCGACGGTGCCATCTCGGTTTTCGCAGAGGACGGAGCGAACGCTGTGCGTGTCAACGCCACCAACGTGGCCGACGCCCACTACGGACCCGAGGTCCACATCTGCTCGTACTTGGATACGATCTACCCCGCTTTTGCTCCGCACTTCGTCTATGCTTACTACGCTCGGGCGTTTACGGTGCCTGCTTTAGAACGGCTCTACAGCCAATTCATCGCCGACCACTCCATCGACGCCATCGTCTTGGTTGATGGGGGGTCAGATTCACTTATGGCCGGTGACGAAGAAGGTTTGGGCGATCCGCTCGAGGATGCTGTCTCGATCGCCGCTGTGGCTTCTCTTTCCGGACTCAAGGCAAAATTATTACTCGTCGTCGGTCTTGGCACAGATCGTTTCAATCAAGTTTCGGACGCAGCTTCTCTTCGAGCGGTGGCCGAACTGACGCAATCGGGTGGATTCCTTGGGGCGGTGAGCTTAGAGCCTTCGTCCGCTGGGTCGATGTTCTACCGCGATTGCTTGGAGCACATCTACCAACGACAGCAATTTCGCTCAGTCCTTGCCGGCACGATCGATTCCGCGATCCAAGGCTGGTTCGGTCGCGATGTGGTGCCGCCGATCTTAAAACAGCGGGTACAGCAAGGAAAGTTATTCCTTTGGCCGCTGATGGCAATGCTCTGGGGCTTCGATGTGGAAGCGGTTGCTCGGCGCTCCTTGATCGGAAGTTGGATCCGTGAATGCCGCAGCGTGCCGGAGTGTTACGCTGAGTTTTATAAAGGTCGCAGCGCCCTTGGAGAGAAAGTCCGCCCCATCGAAAACCTCCCTCGGCACGAGGAGATGCGAAACAATCCATAAGCCGAGCGGGTGTCCTCGTGTTCGTAGAATGTCAGCCCTATCTATCACCATCGAGCGTTCGAAGTCGCCAAAAAAGCCGTGTCCGCGACAGTTCAAGCGGCTGTGCTGCTGGTTTGAAAAAGACCTGCTCTCTCCACCAACAAGAGGGTCAAGGGAGCTGCGCTCCCTTGTGGGGTGTGGGGTGACACCCCACAACACCATTCATAC
>CAUJFU010000186.1 GCA_963169055.1 Myxococcota bacterium | reverse complement strand
CTTTTTTGAGAGTTTTGTACGATGATGACCTCGCTTGATACAGCCCCAAAGGGGTGCGATGCTTTGCGTCTTGCGCGCCCGCGTGTTTCGTGTTTTTCGCTTCAGCGTTGGCAAGAAGTCTTGATCGTTGCATGGTTTTTTGCATTACCTTGGTTGCATTTTTGGCGGTTGTGGTTTGGTTTGCCGCAGGAGCGGGGATATGTCGCGTGGAATTTTTTTGAGGAGCGTTGGCCACGTTTCCAAAGTGCGGTGAATGCGTTATTTTCGCAAGGTTGGGCGCAGTGGGATCCTTGGTTGGGGGGTGGATGGCCGTTGGCGGCGGAGCCATCGTTGGGGCTGTATAGTCCGAGCCATTGGCCTTATTTGTTGTATTTTGCGCTATTTCGGACGCATGAGTTTTTGGTTTTTCAATCGTTGTTGATGTGGCAGATCGCGTTGGCGGGATGGGGGATGTATCTGTACTTGCGGATCATTCGGGTTGATCCGCGTGCGGCATGGTTTGGTGGGACGTTATTTTCGGTGGCGGGTTTGACGCCGTTGTTTTACGGGACGCATTTGTTTGCGGCGGTGCTGTGGTTGCCGTGGGTGCTGTGGAGTCTCGAACGTTTTTTGGAGATCGCGACACTCAAGCGAGCGACGTGGTTGGCGTTGTTTTTGGGGTTTGGGTGTTTGAGTGGTAGCCCAGCAGGATTTTTGTTGTTGGCGGTGTTTGCGGGGTTTTATACGCTGTTTCGATTTTTGTGGGATGGGATCGAGCGTCCCCGCGAGACTTTTTTGGGATTGGGCTATGTGGTTGTTTTGGTGGGGTTGTGGGGCGCGAGTTGGGGGTTGCCCTATCTTGAACTTGCCCGAGAACTTCCTCCGCATCATGTGTCGAGCCACGAATTTCCGCTGTTTCGCTTATGGGGATTCTTTTCACCACAATACGGAAATCATCTGTATCACGGTATCTTTTTTGTTCCGTTGTTTTTGGCGGCGTGGGCGAGTGAGGCATCACGACGTGTGCTATGGGCGTGTTCGACGTTGGTGTTTTGGGGGCTTTTGTTTGCGGCGTGGCCGCAGATGCGGGGATTTGATCCGACGCCCTCTTTTTTGTTTACGCTACCATATCTGACTTCTCGCCCTGATCGCTATTTGGCCTTGATCAGCCCTGCTTGTTGTGTGCTTGCGGCGCTTGGGTTTCAAGCCTTGCTTCGGCCTGATCCAAAGGGTTGGCAGCGGTTCTATCTCGTGGCTTTGTCGGTGTTGTGGGGCGTGGCGGGCGTGGTGTTGTTGAGCGCCTCGTTGTGGAGCCTTTCGCATGGTCGTTTTTCGCAAGGCCAAGAAACACAGATCTTTCAGCAATGGGTTCTTTGCGGTGGGATGTTGTATTGTGTTTGGCGGGTGCGTCGGCGTTTTGTGTGGGGATGGAGTCTTTGCTTTGTGTTGTTGGTGTGGTTGGATATCGCACCGCATACGCGGCAAAGCGGGCATCGCAGCTTTTCGGAGTACCTCGATCGGCAGGGAGAGATGTTGGTGCGCATCCCTCCACCCGCGCAGCAACACCAACGCATCTTTAACGTACACGATGAAGCGCCCAAGCTGGCGAGCGCGCTGTTTGGTTTGCGCGCATTGGAAGGGGCGGAGCTTCCACGACAGACGCTTCGCGATAGGGCTGTGATGGAAGAGATCAAAAAACATCCTTCGATCCTTCGGTTGTATGGGGTTTCTCACGTGATCACATCGCGTCCGGGAAATTCTCTGCATCACCTGCGCTTTTTCTCTCATCCTTCTTCGCTTCAACAAGCCTATCTGCCGACCGAAACGGACGCCAAAGCTGCGCTTCACGAAAGCCGTCGTCCGATCGCGGCCCGTGTCCAATGGCTTCCGCGTTGGCGGGTGGTTGCGCGTTGGCAGGACGCTGTCCGTCAACTCGCCTCTCTCGACCCGACCTGCGATATCGTTGTCGAAGCCTCCCCGCATACGCCGCCGCCTCCCCGTCTGATCGCCCAAAAGGTGATCGAGCCTCCCACCCTCAAGTCCTTTCCCGCAGCACAGAAAAGCGCTGTGCGCCCGCATCTGCCCTCTTCTGCGGCACAGAAAAGCCTCGTGCGCCCGCATCTGCCCTCTTCTGCTGCACAGAAAAGTGCTGTGCGCCCGCATCTACCGACATCGCGGCCTGTGCTTTCTTCTACGACACAGAGGAGTGTGACAAGCCGTCCTCTGGTGCCTCCTGCCCGTCGTGAGAGGGCTTCATCACCCAGCGGGCGGGTGGTGTTTCGCTTTTTGCCGCCGCCCTGTCCTGCCAAGCCGCTCGCAGCCAAGATCCTCCAAGCGGATGGACAACATCTGATCGCTTTGATCGACGCTCCCCAAGATGGCATCCTCTTGATCAATGAGCGCTTTTGGCCGGGATGGACGGCCTCTTTGGATTTCAAACCTGTTCCGCTGTTGCGCGCCAACGTCTTGATGCAAGCGGTGGTGATCCCAAAAGGCCGACATACCTTGCACCTTGCCTATCGTTCACGTTCGGTGTTTGTGGGCCTTGCGTTATGGGGCTTGGCATGGTTGATCGCGCTTGCCAGTTTGGCGATGACCGTTCTTTGGGCGGAACCTGTGCAGCCAAAGGAAAATTCATGACCATCCCACAGCCACCTATGCCTTCTCCTGTTCTTTCGGCCTCTTTTGGGCGCTTGGATGCACCACGCCCCCAACTCAGTATCGTGTTGCCCGCCTACAACGAATCCGAAGGCATCTCGATGGTCGTCCGAGAGCTTCTTTGGCCGACGCTACAAAAGATCTTTCCGAGTGTTTCGGGCCTGTTCGAACCCTCGGCTGCGTTTGAAGTCTTGATCGTAGATGACGGAAGCAAGGACGAGACTTTTGTGCGCGTGCAAGCCTTGGCCGCAGAGATCCCTTGGGTGCGGGGATTACGATTTAGTCGGAACTTTGGGAAAGAAGCGGCGATCTATGCGGGTTTGGAGGCTGCGCGTGGCGAAGCGGTGCTTGTGATGGACAGCGATGGGCAGCATCCGCCCGAAGTGATCGAGCAGATGTGGGCGATCTGGAAAACAGGTCAATTCGATATCATCTCAGGAGTCAAGCAAGATCGCAGCGTGGATTCGTTGTTGGGCCGAACAGCGTCGGGTTTGTTTTATGGGGTGATGCGACGACTGACCAAGATCGATCTTCACGGACATAGCGACTTTAAGCTGATTCGAGATACTGTTGTCCGTCAATATCTCGAACAGCCCGAACGGATGCGCTTTTTTCGAGCGTTGGTTCCTTGGTTGGGTTTTCGCCAAGCCAACGTTCCCTTTGTGGTGGCCGAGCGGGTCGCGGGTACAAGTCGCTGGTCGATGCTTGGCCTTGCGCGCTTGGCGTTGACGGCGATTACGTCCTTCACGGGTGCGCCGTTGTATTGGAGCGCCTATCTTGGGGCATTTGGTTTGTTCGCTTCTTTTCTTCTTACGCTTCAAGCCTTGTATTCTTGGCTGACAGGTATCGCAGTTCCCGGCTGGACTTCGCTGACGTTTCTTTTGCTGTTTTTTGGCTCGACGATCTTGCTTTCGCTTGGTTTGATCGGCGTGTATCTCCATCAAATCTTTGAAGAAGTCAAGCGCAGAAAGCCATTCATCGTGGCCGAAACAACACCCGCTCTTTCTTCTTCCCCGCCTCCTCCTCCATCTCCCAACGCGCCGTAGCGCGGGCGTTTGGTACGAAGCGCAAGATTTCGTTGTTTGCGGGGTTTTGCGACGGCATCACTTCGATGCGGCTTGTGGGGTTGTTTCTACTGTTCCCCTTGTTTGCGGATGTGATCTGTCGCTAAGATGGTATTCGTTTTCATCGACCATTTGCTTTTTGGGGGTCGCATGAGCTTTGTTCCGTCCCTTTCCACCGTGCTTTCCGTTCAACAAGAACGCACCTATCTCGATCTCGCGGCTTACAGCCAAGCCATCGATCAGATCGCACGCACAGAAGATCCACAACAACGCGATTATCTCGCTGTCATGCTGTTTTTACGGCATTGGCGCAATTGGAAACCCGGCCCCGTCAGCTTGATCGAATCGTCTTTCCAACGCTATGGATGGTCGGCCCTCACGCCCTCTCTTTGGGGGTTTACAGAAGATTCTTTTGCGCACCGCAAAGCTGAATTGCTTTACCACGTCGAACAACGCATCGCGCTTTTTGCCCAACGTGGCGGATTCTTGGCTCTCCTCGCAAAACGCCAAGAACAACTCCGCTATCTTGCACAAAAGCATGACCTTGAAGCTTCTCTTTTTTCTTGATAGGACTTACGCAGTTCGATGGTTTTTGTGGGGTGCCACCCCACACCCCGCAAGGGACTGTCGCCCCTTGACCCCGAGAGGGGCGAAGAGATCGGAGGTTTTCCAAACCAACGATGCTCTCGCTTGGACGGGTGCGAACACGGCTTTTTTTTGGCAACTGCGTCACTCCTATACTGATAAGACTTACGTAGTTGGATACGAAAAAGGCCAATGTTCGGGCGCGAGCGGTTCGCGAACCGCCCCTACAATGTGCTGACATCTGAGGGTTTTCCTTTTCGACTGCGTAACTCCTATACTGATTTGAGGTGAATATGCTTTCTTCGTTGTTGTGTCCTCAAACACTTGGTGTTTTTTCGAGTCCATGCGCTTGGCGGCTTGGGCGTTTTCTGTTTGGGGTCTTGGTTTTTTTCTGGGTGATGGGAAGCGGAATCGGCGAGCGATGGGCTGTGCAGGCCAGTCCCAAGCCCCGCCCGTTTCACGTTTACGAACTGAAACATCCGAGCGAGATTGTGCCTTTTTTGTTGCGCCATAAGCCCCAAGCCATCGGCTTTGGAGAATACCACCAGCTCAAAGCTTTCCGTCACATCCCTTCTTCGATCGAGCGATTTACCCGTGATATCCTTCCTGCGCTGATCCGTCCCCCAAAAAACATTCCGCCCCACCTACGGGCATTTTTTCCAAAAGGACAGACGCGGCGTTTTCACAAGCCCTTGCGGGATCTGCTTGTTGAAACGTGGATCACGACGGGTGCATGCGGAAAACAAGAACAGCAGGTGGTCACCCAAGTGACGAAGGTGATCCAGCGCCCCAAGAAAACACGCAACCACATCCTCGATCTGATGCGTGCAGCAAAAAAAGCAAAAGTCTTGCCGCACGTTCTTCGTATTCCCTGCCAAATGTATGAAGGATTAACTCGTCAAGATGGTGAGCTCGATCCCACCCGCTTTATCCGCTTTGTGACCGATCGGCTTGCTCACGACTGCGTCAAGATCCTCGCCATCCGCCACAAACGCCGCGAACCTAGCTCCATCCTCTTGTACGGTGGGGCGCTTCACAACGACCTCGAACCCTCAAAGACGCTTGCGCCCTTTTCGTACGCTGCTCGTCTCAAAGGCAAACTACACGCCCCCTTGCTCGAAGTCGATCTCTATGTCCCTGAATACATCGCCGCTGATCGAGACTTTCGCAAAGAACCGTGGTTTCCCGAAGTCCTCAAGCGCAAAGGCTCCAACAAGATCGTTCTCGTCCACCATCCTCCCCACACCTACACGTTGGTCTTCGCTTGGACTACGCCATCATGAGGTTCTTTTTGGAGGTGGCCTTGGACGTTGCCGAGTTGCAGCCCTTCACGGACAAAGCACGTCCCACCGAGCAGCAAGATCATCAAGACATCGCATCCCTGCATCAAAAGGCTGTACAACAAGCCGACCTCACGGGATATCCCCGCAAATCCCAACACCCAGATACAAACAGCCTGATATACTCCCACCGCTCCCGGTGTGACGGGGGCCAAAAACGCAAGATTCGCCGCACCCGTCACCAACAACAGCATCCCAAAAGACACCTTCAATTGAAGAGCTTGGAAGATCAAAAAGTAGCACAGGGCTTCGACATGCCACAGACAAAGCGTGAGGAAAAAGACTTGCGAGACAGCCCACGGCTTGCGTAAGAGTCCGAGTCCTTGGCGAACTTGGCCCAAGATCCGTCCCAACGTCTGCGCGATGCGTTCAGGAAGAACGCTTTCCACACGTTCTCCCAACGGTGCAAGGCGGTCATAATACACCTCAAACAGCACCAGCCCCACAAAGATCGCCACCATCAAGCCCACGACAGCGAGAAGATGGCCGATTTGCATCTCTGCGCGCTGCACCCCCAACACCCCGAACAGCAAGCAACACAAGAGCAACATCACATCAAATAGCTGCGTGAGGATATTAGACGTTAGCGCCAAAGAACCAGACACACCTTGATTGTTCTTTTGTACGATCTGCGCACGCAACACTTCGCCAAGACGCGCAGGAAAGATCAAGTTGGCAAGCAAGCCGATGACGGTCGCAGAAAAAGTATGTCCCGGACTCCAGCCCAACACCGCGTGCATCGCGATCCGCCAACGCAAGGCTTTGATGCCCGATGCAAGGGACTTGAGCAACAAGACCACCCCGAGCCAAGCGAGATGCACCTTGGCGGCGGCTTGCCAAAACCGCGACATATCGACGAAGTACACCATCCCACCCAACAACAACGCAGCCAACAAGAGGCCCACCAACATTCGACGCCAACCGCCCATCGTTTTTTCCCTCTGCATCGGCTTTTTGGCTCACTTGCCTGTGGTCGGACGAGAGGCGGGCGGAGGGGTTGGCGCTTCTTTGGGGATCTTTTCGACCTCTCCTGAAAAAAACCAGTTGGTTTTCATGAACTTCCATTGTTGTGCGCGCACTTGGCGTTGAAGGACGGGGGAGGGCAACAAGTAGCGTTCGTAGACGACGATGACCCACGCTTCGGTTCCGTTTTTTCGGTACACTGCATCGCGCAGCGAATACTCGACGATATTGTCCGTTCCACGGAGCCGTTCGCGTTCCATCAGCCATTCCGCTTGGATCGCAGGGTCCACAAAGATCTTGGCTTCGACATAGCGTCGCCATCGCACAAAACGGTTAAACTCGTTGGCTCGCGGAGCAAGCAGTCCTTCGGGGGGTTTGGTCTCGGTCTTCGTTTGAGGCACACAGCCCGCCCACAAGAAACTCAAGAACAGAATGAAAAAGATCCCGATGTATCGGGAAGATTGAAGCGGCTGAACTATCGAAAGACCCATCGGTTGCTCCTTGTGATGGCGAAAGGATGCTCAACCTAACAGATCTCGTTCGGGATAGCGAGATAGCGAGCCTTTTTTGTTGACGGAGGTGTGGCTCTTGTCTATCCTTCTGCACTGTTTGGGCGAATGGCTTATTTTCTGCGGAGCATCCTGCGCCACAGCCGCCATGTTTGAGCAAAAAACAAAGCCTCTCGAAGCTTGAAAATTCGCCACACATCTTGATTAGGGCTGGACGTGACGATGGACGCAAAAGAAAAACAACCGTTGGTGATGGCTCGCAAAGGGCGCATCGAAGAGATGGATCGATCTTTTGATCTGTATTTTTGGCAACAGCAAGACGCAACAGCACGTTTTTCTGCTGCGTGGGA
>CAUJFU010000185.1 GCA_963169055.1 Myxococcota bacterium | reverse complement strand
GTTGTACTTGAAGCGGCACGTTTCGGCAGGAGATTACCAACAAACGATGGGCAGGCATTCACAAACACGTCTGCCCACAGGAAAACTGTTTGGGCTACGCAAACACGACTTGGTCAGGACAGAAAAAGGCACAGGATGGGTCAAAGGCAAGCGCAGTACGGGCTTTTTCGCACTCGAAACCATCGACGGCCAAACCCTCACCACTTCCGTCAATGTCAAGAAGGCCACCACTCGGCTGGCAGCCCGAACCACCACCCTCACAACACAAAGAAAGAGCGGCGCTTCCTCCCCCCTCTAAAAGAAGGGGGTCTCCGCGCCTTAAAAACAATGAAACAACTTCTTTGTTTATTCAGCGTTGTTTGGTTGGTGGGTTGTGCGCATCAAAGCCAACGACGCGCACCACCTCCCCCAACCCTTCCGTCACAACCTTCCGTTCCGATCGCATCGCCCTCGCAACCTATCGCTGAAATCCCCAAACAACCGATGTTTCCGGGTCCCGCTGACGATGAAACGTGGGCCTTGCGTCGCCAGATTGTTTCGATCGCCCAAAGTGGCCTTGGCAAGCGTTCGATCCGCTGCGGTGCGGGGATGCGCTTGCGGCGCGACTGTTCGGGATGGGTACGTTGTGTGTATTCTCACATGCGCCTCGACGTGATGCGCCCACCTGATCCGCACGATGCCAACGGCGTCTTGTTGACCAAACGCTTTGTCGATGCTTTTGGAACCTTCCATAAAGCCCAACAGCCCGCCCTCGGTGACCTCGTTTTTTGGCACTACACTTACGATAAAAACCGCAACGGCTTGCTTGATGATCTCTGGACCCACATCGGCATCGTCGAAGAGATCGAAACCAACGGGAGGATCGCAGTCCTCCATTACGACGGAAAAGTCAAGCGCGTGTACATGCACCTGAGCAAGCCAAGCGTCCACATCGATCCCTTGCTTGCCCAAACCGATCTCCCCGAGACTCCGACTTGTCAAGCCCAACGCACACGCTACGCCGCTTGCCAAAAACGTTACGGCTCACACGGATGCCGTTGGTCCCACCACCGTATGAAGCAAGCCTGTGAAACCCCCCTTTCCATCGAACGCGCCACCGCAAACAGCTATCTCGTCAATCCTCGAAAAGCAGGCATCATCTACGGCAAACACACAGGTGAACTGTTCGCAGGGTTTGGCACGATCCTACAAACCCCCCTCCCTTCGCACTTAAGAATCAATCGACACGCAATCTCTTCTCTTTATCCCACCCCCTCCCGCCCCCAACGATGGGTCTCTTTTTCTGCCCCGCCTTCCCGCTAGAACCAGCTTTCGTTTTTTCGGTCTTATCGGATCTTGCGGAAGATCACGACAACTTTCTTGACACGACCAAAGGCAGGAAACGTATAGATGCCGTCTTGTGCTTTGTTCAAAAGCTCGCAGACATCGGCAAAAGCTGTTTGGCCGATCTCTTCGAACTTGTTGCCGGGGTCCATATCCTTAACCATGATGCGAACAGGAACGCCTCTGCTCACAGGCACGTCCATCTGCGCGCTATCATATTTGGCGGAGGTGACGTTGTCCGCTTTGGGGGTGGCGACTTTGTCATTGCCTACGGACAATTCGACTACAAGATCAGGCAGTTTGTATTTGCCAAAGCCACGATCCCAAGTTCTGCCATCGGCTTTGGTCGACTCGACTTCGACTTCAACAACGCGTGCTTGGTAAACGCCCGAACAAGCAACTTCCGCAGGGGCGGGAGCAGTCACTCTTTCTGCCGAAAGCACGATGCCTTCGACTTGACCAAAGCGCTTCAACACCAGCGTTCCACCGTTCATCAGCTCGGCGGGTACTTGGGCAGCTTCGTAAAGGCCCATCAGATCGCGCTTGGCTTGCACACCTGCTGCACCGTCGTTGTCGTAGACCGCGAGGCTGAACTTGTCGCCAGGTGCGACGCGGAAAGTGTGACTCACATTCCATTCAGGAAGGCAGGTGTTGTCTTTCTTGTCGGTGGTGAATTTGCCGTAATCACCGATCTTGATCTCCACCAACGGATCGGGCGTCCAGCCAGCCACTTTGGGGGAAGTACAAGCTTTGCGGAATTCATCGTTTTCCATATATTTCATAAAATCTTCGGGGCTTTTGTCGCGTGCAGGAAGTTTAAACTTTTTCCCCAAACACGGGTCAAAGCACTTGCCACTGTCACGAATCGGCCAGACCATCGCCTTTTTCACGGTGATCTTGAGATAAATCGCCTGTGCTTGTGCGGCAGCAGGAAGCGCCAACAAGCACAACATCGAAAACAGACCCAAAAAGCGCAGGTTCTTCATCAGAAATCTCCTTTGTTCAATTTGGTCTCTCGCTTTCGACTGTTGCGCCACGATCTTGGAGCGCTCAAAGCAGAGAAACCCCCACAGGAAACGACAGACTCAGCACCCCCCAAAAACGGCTTGGGAGGAAGAATATTCCCACAGCGGGAACTTTGTGCAGCCTTGGAACAGAACCCAAGGCTTTTTATTCTAAAGTCCACAGAAAAAAACAGAGATTACGCAGACAGCGGGCGTGTTTCCGATTGGAGCGCGGCAATCGCCAAGGCATAACCGCCAAAGATCACCGAAGTATAGGCCAGATCACCCAAAACCGTGTGATGGAAAAACGGCAACGCAGCCACATAACAAGCCACCAAACCCGCTGCATTGTGCGGATAATGGCTGCCAAACAGCCACACCGCAAAATTGCTCAGCACAAAGAACGCAACCGAACCTGCGAGCGCAGCGCCAAGAACACGCAACCCTCCCACAAACGGCTTCAGCCAAGCAAGGCTTGCGGGGACTTGCGCTTCACCACGCAACCAAGGCCCCCACACCACCGGCAACACAAAGGCCACATACACCACCGCAGCAAGGCGGATATCATACACTCCCAAAAACAGATCGCTCACCAACATCGCACACAACGCCAGCAACGCCGCTGTCCCACGATGCGAAAAATAAAATCCCGCAAACAACGCCACCGACGCAATCGGCGCAACGTTCGGTGGATGGGGCAACACTCGACCCGCCACCCCTATTACCAGAAGCGCAATCACCACAAACCACGGATTCAACGACTTCTTGGACATCCTATATTGACTCCTTCGCAACAACGCAAGCATCTGCTCCAAAAGGCCATCCGACGGCCAACGAGATGCTCACGAAACACAGATGGCGCGAACTTTAATCGACCCCCGCGCCGCCGTCAAGCACACCAACCACCGCTCAAGACAGCAGAAAGCCTCTCACCTCCAAGCGCCCCCGTTTTCCCGCTTGGATCTCTTCCATCAGGATCTGCACGTTCTCGGGTCGCCGAAAGTCCACAAAGCTCGTATCCAACGAGATGACAGGGATATCATGCGCATGGCTCAGCTCTTGGGTGTACAGTTGCGAAAGCTGCTCAAGATACGCAAGATCCATCTCGCGTTCATAACTGCGATCGCGCTGCAAGATACGCTGAGACAAGATATCCACAGGCGCATGCAGATGAATCACCAGATCAGGCTGCGGAATCGAACGGCGCAAGATCTGATAGATATGATCAAACAACGCCAACTCGTGATCGCTTAGATTGATGCTCGCAAACAACCGACACTTGTGGAAAAAATAATCGCTCACGGTATGCTGATGAAACAGATCTTCTTGTTGAAACGCTTCTTGTTGGCGAAAACGACTCAACAAAAAATAAAGCTCCGTTTGAAACGCATACCGCGCACGATCCCGATAAAAATCCGCCAAAAAAGGATTCTCTTCAAATTGTTCCAAGATCACACGCGCCCCAAGATGCGACCTCAATTGCTCCACCAAGGTCGTTTTCCCCACCCCGATCGGACCTTCCACCACAACATAACGCGGAAACCGCGACATCACCGCATCCTCCACATCGCTCATTTGGCGGCCTTCTCTCTCACGAACCGTTTCAACTCGCACGATATCTTCTACACTTGTTTGCACAGTCGCTTCTGCGCTCACTTCGCCCCACAAGACCGCTCTGCGGGTCAGATCGCCCCACCCTACTCCGCTTTCGACCTCGGCGCAACCCTCCATTTCAAGGAGCCCACTTCATGAACCCTTTTACTCCCAACGACCGATACACCCGCCAAGTCCGCTTCCCCTCGATCGGAACGCTCGGCCAATCCGCACTCCAACAAGCCACCGTCGCCATCATCGGATGCGGAGCCCTCGGCAGTCACCAAGCTGAAACACTCGCCCGCGCAGGCGTTGGCCGCCTCCTCCTCATCGATCGCGATATCCTCACATGGAGCAACCTCCAACGCCAAGCCCTCTACGATGAAGCCCAAACCCTCGCCGAAATGCCCAAAGCCCTCGCTGCTGCCCAACGCATCGCACAGATCAACCACACCATCCACACCGAACCCCTCACCCTCGACCTCGATCACCACAACATCCACGATATCGTCCAACGCGCCGACCTCCTCCTCGATGGCACCGACAATATGGAAACCCGCTATCTTCTCAACGAAGCCTGTCTACTTTATCAAAAACCTTGGATATACGGCGCTTGTGTCGGCGCTCACGGCCAAGTCGCCACCTTCCTCCCCTCCCAAGGCCCCTGCTTTGCCTGTCTCTTCCCTCAACATCTCGATCCCGAACACCGCCAAACCTGCGAAACCAACGGCGTGATCGCTCCCATCGTCGCCACCATCGCCGCACTCCAATCCACCGAAGCCCTCAAGATCCTCACCCAACACTCCCACGACTGCCTTCGTGGCATCCTTCACGTCGACCTCTGGGAACACCGCTTCCTCCCCATCCGACACACCCAACCCCGCCCACAATGCCCCACTTGCCAACTACACCAAACCCCCTATCTCTCGGGACAATCCACTTCTCAAACCCTCCGACTCTGCGGGCGAAACACCATCCAGATCCGCCCCCCTTCTCCCCTCTCTCTCGATCTCCCCGCCCTTGCCAAACGCCTCGATGCCTTCGACTCCATCCGCGCAAATCCCGACATCCTCCGCATCCAACACCATCACCTCACCCTCCACCTTTTCCCCGATGGCCGCGCCCTCTGCCACGGCACCGATGACCCCTCCGAAGCCCGCACACTCTACACCCAAAGCCTCGGCCTCTAATTCTCTCCTTTCCCTCTCGTTCGCCTCGTATCGAAAGCTTGACGCTCTCCCCTTGCTTGTGCTAACGATGCGCGGTCGCATCACAAGCCGTACCTTGTTGCGTGGTTTGCGGGTTCAATCTTTGAACGATCACCCTCACGCGATCCTGCTACACAGATAACATTGTGTTCGTCTCTTTATCACAAAGGAACCTCTTATCGCTCCTTCCCAAAAAGCATAGGACTTTCGCATGAACCGATTCTTTGTGCGCGCTCTCGCGCCACTTACTTGCCTTTTGTTGCTCTCTGCCTCCCCTTGGCTCCAAGGCTGCCCCAACGAACTCTGCAACGACAGCAAACCCTGCCCCTCCGGTCAACGTTGCTCCGCCGACAAACAATGTGTCCCTAACAACGACGGCTCCGTCGAAGGCGATATCGAAAAAACTCCCACCGAAACCAACATCGAACCCAACACCGAAACCGTCGCCGACGGCAGCGAGATCAACACCGAAAAAGACATCGATGGCCCACAACCCGAAGAAAATACCAATCCCGATTGCCCTTACGGTTGTCTGAAAAACGGATGTGGCGGCCAAACCACCACGGGCGGCCCTGTCGTCGCCATCGGTGGCCTCTGCAAAAACGGCAATACCCCCACCAAAACCTGCGTCAACGGCGCTTCTTGCCTTGAACTCGGCCTCAACAAACAAGCCTTCTGCTACAAAGACAAAACCGGCATTGACCGCTGCAAAACCTCGACCGATCCCAAAGATATCGTCGAAGGCTCCACCGATATCCCCTTCGGCGGCCTCTGCAAATTCGGCAGCGAAACCAAACCCTGTCAACCCGGACTCGTCTGCGTCCTCAACGGCTTGAGCGGAAACGGCTACTGCCTCAAAACCTGCAACGCCGACGGTGATTGCGGCTCCAACATCAAGTGCGAAGAATTCCAAGGCACAAAAGCCTGCGAAGCCACCAAACTCCCCCCCAAAGCCCAATGCTCCATCTCCGGTGGAGCCACCAAAGCCTGCCAAACCAACCTCACTTGCGTCTCCACCGATCCCCCAACATCGGGCTTTTGTGAACGCACCTGCAACGCCAACTCCGACTGCGGTATCGAGTTCTGCACCGAAGTCCCCAGAGATGCTCAAAAACGCAAGATCTGTTACCCCGAAGGACTCCGTAAAGGCGCTCTTTGCAAAGGCACCACCTCGACTGTCACCGCTTGCGACCTCGGCCTCGCTTGTGTCGTCAACGGCATCGAAGATCGCGGCTATTGCTACACCCCCTGCACCCAAGACTCTGATTGCGGCAGCAACGAAAAATGCCTCGACCAAGGCGCAGATAAACCCAAGATCTGTGGCCTTGTCAAAGGAGCCGACCAAACCTGCGACGCTACCGTTCAAGAATTCTGTGACACCACGCAAAGCCTCAGCTGTATCGTCTCCGATATCGAACGTACCGCTGGCTTCTGCCGAAAACGCTGCGCCAACCTCTTTGATTGTCAAAGCCCCACCGTCTGCACCCGCCTCAACGAAAACTCTTCTTTCTGCCTCCCCAAAGTCGACCCCGGCCCTCGCTGCAACTTTGAAGTCTGTAATACCCAAGCCACCGAAACCAACTGCCTCTCTGGCCTTGTCTGCGACGAAGGCACCTGCAAACGCAAGTGTACCCGCGACAACGCGGATACCGTCTGCGACAAAACGGGCGGTGAATCCTGCGTCATCCCGTTTGGCAAAAACGAAGGACTTTGCCTGCCGAACCCCTCCGTCACTGAACCCGGGAAACCATGCAACACCAGCAATATGCGCTGTGATCAAACCAAGTCGCTCCGCTGCGTCGCATTCACCGAAACCACTTCTTTCTGTGTCAAGCAATGCGATGAAAACAAAGGAAAAGACAATAACCCCGATTGCGGCACAGATGAAACATGCGAAAAACCTTCCTCCGACTTTACCTTTGCCTTTTGCCGAAAAACCGCTCAAGTCGGCAAAAAATGCGACGACGGATCCAACTGCGCAAGCGATCTGATCTGCGTGAACTTTGGTGACCCGGGCGCTTTCTGTCTTGCCCGTTGCCAAACCTGCAAAAATGACGCGGACGGCAACAACAAAGACCAGTGCGGCGGCGGTGCTTGTGTCCAACTCTCCGGCTCCACCATCATCAACGGCGTTTCTTATGACGGTGCTTGTCTCCCCAACCGACCCAAAACCAAAGGCGCTGGCGAAGATTGCGGTTCCGACCCCATAAACGGCGCTGACTGCAAAGACGGCTACGTTTGCCTCAACACAGGCGTTCGCGCTACTTGCTACCGAAAATGCGATCCCTGCACCAGCAAACCCGCCAACGGCGACTGGGACAACGATATCTGCTCCGACGGCGCAAGCAAACGCTGTGTCGTCCTCAGCAACGCCAACGGTCTCACAGGCGACGGCGCTTGCATCGACCAAGGTGGACAAAAAGTCCTCGACTACGGCGACCGTTGCGATCAAGCCGGAAAAGCCTGTAAGGATGGCATGGTCTGCATCCTCTTCTCCAGCGATTCTAACGCTGGCCCTCTTTGCTCTCCCAACTGCGACCCCGGCGCCATCGAAAACCCCCAATGCAAAGGCGCAAGCTGCCTTACACTCACCAACGGCGGCGGCGTCTGCCGTGTCGTCCCACCACAGACCAAAAAACTCGGTGAAAATTGCCTCGGCAGCACAGGCGCACCCGACTTCGACGATTGTCTCGCACAACAAGACAGCAAACCCATCATCTGCGCTCGCGCCCCCTTTATCGGCCAAAAACGCACCTGCCAAGTCGAATGTCAACTCCTCCCCGGCGTCGATGGCAAAACCATCAAAGACAACGTCGACTGCAAAAAATACGGGCTCAACAACCATCTCTGCTTGCCCGCAAGCGCCAGCGAACCTAGCCGTGGAGCCTGCCTCGAGATCTGCCAAGTCACCGACCGCCTCCGCTGCAAAACCTCTTCCTGCGCTTACGGCCAATGCCGCGAGATCTCCATCGGAAACGTCGGCGAATGCGTCGGATCCGCCAAAGAACAAGAATGTACCACCCGTGGCGGCGTTTGCATCGACAAAACTTGCATCGTCACCGCTTGCAACTAAACCATCACTTGTCTCTCTTTCATCACACCTTCGCTCCCCCCCAAGGACTGATGTTTGTCCTTGGAAGAGCGCGAAAAAAGACTTGACTTTCCACACGTTCCCGCGTTGAATCACCCAACTCGGTGGCAAACACTGACCCCTCCACAAAGCTCACGATGCAAGAAAATTCGGAGCTTTGGATGGACCCAAGCAAAGGAGAATCTAGTATGTCTCGTTCTGTTCGTTTTTTTCTGACGGCGATGTTCGGACTCGTCGTCGCCTCCGGCCTCTACACAGGTTGTAGCGCCGATGAGTGCCAAACCAACGCCGATTGTACCAAAAAAGGCGCAAACCTCGTCTGCAAACTCACCAGCGGCGCAAAAAAATGCGTCACCAACACCACCGATGGCACCCCCACCGACGGTAGCCCCGATGGCACCACCGCTGACGGCACCCCCGACGGCACCAAACCCGATGGCACTCCTGACGGCACTCCCGACGGCACCACCAACCCCGATGGCACCACCAACCCCGACGGCACCACCAACCCCGACGGCACCACCAACCCCGACGGCACGGGTACCGGATCTGTCGGCGATATCTGCACCCAACAACAAGGCAACCCCACAGGCACCTGCCAAGCCGGCCTGATCTGCCTTGGCATCACCCAAACCGAAGCTCGCTGCTTCCAAGATTGCACCAGCAACCAATCTGTCTGCGCCGCAAACACCGATGGCCGCACCAACTGCGAAGTCGTTACACAAGACGGTAGCGTCAGCGTTTGCCTCAACAACAACGCCACCGAAGGCCAAGCCTGCGGCTTCGGAAACAAAAGCCAAGCCCGCTGCAAAGACGACCCCGCAACGGCGAATCCCGACCTCTATTGCAGTGACACCACACAAAAATGCACCAAAACCGACATCAAGAAAAACGTCGGCGATCCTTGCAACCGTGAAAATGATAACAGCGAACCCATCAAACTCTGCGATCGTGGTGCCACCAAACCCCTCGCTTGCGATCCCAACACCGGCACCTGCATCGAGCAAACCATCGTCGGCACACTCGAAAAATGCGGTGGCGTCAAAGGTTGCGGCAACGATGACGTCTGCGTCGGCTTCGACGATGGCAACGGTGGCACCGTCTCCTACTGCCTCAATAAATGCACCCCCAGCCCCACCTCCTCTTGCCCCAACAACGCGGAGTGCCTCACCCTCA
>CAUJFU010000184.1 GCA_963169055.1 Myxococcota bacterium | reverse complement strand
GCCCTCTTGGCCGGGCAGCGGGACATCTGCACGCACTTTCATGATCGGCCCGTTGCCACCGGGCAGATGAGGTTGTCCACCCTCTTGGCCGGGCAATGGGACATCTGCACGCACTTTCATGATCGGCCCGTTGCCACCGGGCAGATGAGGTTGTCCACCCTCTTGGCCGGGCAATGGGATATCTGCACGCACTTTCATGATCGGCCCGTTGCCACCGGGCAAATGAGGTTGTCCACCCTCTTGGCCCGGCAATGGGACATCTGCGCGCACCTTCATGATCGGCGGTTTGCCGTGTTGCTGGGACTGAACGAAGTTTTTGACAGCGTCAGCAGCCCCTTGGAAACCTTTTGCAGCGCGTTCAAAAGCATCCGCAACTCGGCCTCCTCCGTCTTTCACGCCTTGGTTTTGTTGAGTAGAAGAGGTTTTTTCGGTGGATTGGACAGGGGGTAGGTTCGGCTTTTGATTGATCTTCATCCTTGCGCTCCTTAGCGATAACGCTCTGCATCGTATGGAGATATCTCCAAAGGATGCTTGGTTTTGTTGAACAGGCATCAACCCAAGGTATCGTCAAGAGCGAGGCAAAGTTGCGTGCGAGTGCCGCTCAGACCTTCTCAAAAAACCGTTCGCCCGCAGCAGCCATCTTTTTCAAGATCGCGGGGGGAGCGTAGCGTGTACCATAACGTTCGGCAAACGCCGCCAGCGTTGCAACAGCGTTGTCAAGGCCGATGCGATCGAGATAAGAGAACGGCCCTCCTGTATTCGGCGCAAACCCCACGCCGAAGATCGCCCCGAGATCGGCATCGCGATGATTGCGCAAAACGCCCGATTCAAGGGATTTTAGAGCTTCCACGCATTGAATCAACAACAAGCGTTGTTGCACCAATGCCTCGCTGCTTTCGGCAGGCGTTTGTGCAACAAGCGACTTCAAGCCATCCCAAAAGCCCTTGCGTCGGCCATCTTCGTAGTTGTAAAAACCAGCCCCTGCGGCTTTTCCGTTGCGTTTGTGGGTATCCACAAGCTGCTTGAGAAGATCCACACCCGCAAGCTTCAGTTCGGTACCGAGGTACTTTTCGCCTTGCTCGATCCCGTGGCGTCCGAGGCTCAGGCTGACTTCATCAAAGACTTGCAGCGGTCCCACGACCATTCCTGCGCTACGGGCCGCCCATTCGATCAAGGCGGGAGGATGGCCTTCGGCGAGCAGCTGGACGCCTTCGAGCGCGTACGCGGAGAACACGCGGGTGGTGTAAAAGCCGTAGCCATCGTTGACAACGATGGGAAGTTTTCTGATGGCTTTGCAGTAGTGAAGGCAGCGCGCCAAGGTGTCTTGGGAGGTTTCGGCTCCCATGATGATCTCCAACAAAGGCATCTTTTCAACGGGAGAGAAAAAGTGCATCCCGATAAATCGGTCTTTTTGTTTGGAGACGATCGCTAGATCGTTCATCGGCAACGCAGAAGTATTGGAGGCCCAGATGCCGTTTGCAGCGAGCAATCCTTCGAGTTCTTGGTTGACTTGATGCTTGATCTCAAGCTTCTCAAAAACAGCCTCGATGATCAAGTCGCATCCTTCGAGATCTGCGGACGATAGCGTTGGTTTGATGCGTGACGCAAGCTGCTTTTTCCCCGCGTCATCGAGTTCTCGGCGCTTGCTGACTTCCCCAAGACAATGCTCCATCCCGCGATCCAAGGCTTCTTGGCGGATATCTTTGAGGACGACTTCGTAGCCGCGCAACGCGCTCGTAAAAGCCAGCCCTGCGCCCATCATCCCTGCCCCCAAGATGCCGATCTTGCGGATGCCACCCTCTTCGACCGAAGGCAAACCGTCGTGCTTTTCAGCGGCATTGCGATGGTACCAGATGGTGCGCAGCATATCCTTGGCCTGATCGCTTGTGACCATCCCCGCGAAGTAGCGCGATTCGACCACCAAGCCCGCATCGAAGGTCAACTGCGTCCCTTCTTGGACCGCAGAGAGCGCAGCTTCGGGGCCTTTGAAAGCGCCTGCTGTTTTCTTAAACAGCATCGCGCTGGCCGCCATCAAGAGATTGCGAGCATCCCCTGTGGCGGGCTGCGGCCCGGGAAACACAAACCCCTCTCGATCCCAAGGCTGTTTGGCCCTCGGATGTGCGGCGATCCACGCTTCGGCCTTGGCACGAGCAGCTTGTGCATCAGAAGCGATATCGTCGATCAGTCCGACCTCTTTGGCTTGTGCAGGCCGATACAGCTTTCCTTGCAAGATTGCTTCGAGCGCTGCTTGCAACCCGATCAAACGCGGCAAACGCTGCGTCCCACCCATCCCGGGCAACAGCCCCAACGACACTTCGGGCAAGCCGATCTGGATCTTGGGATCGTCCACCGCGATCCGCGCATGGGCCGCCAAAGCCAACTCATACCCGCCACCCAACGCTGACCCCGCCAACAAACAAACCACCGGGACTTTGAGCGTTTCCAAACGCCGCAACAAGCCGTGTAGCTGCATCACCCCCTCGCGAACCGCCGCTGCATCGCGCTGTTTGTACATCACGTCGATATCACCACCGACACAAAAGTTCTTGTGCGCGCTGTCCAGAATCAAACCCTTCAAGCCCGTCAACGACGAAAGCCAATCAAGCCCCATCGCAAGGCCCACGCCGAACGCCTCGTTGATCTTGTTCGCTCCGTCGGGCATCGCAAAGGTCAACGTCGCAACGCCTGTGTTTGTATCGAACTGTTGCAAAAATGCCGGATTCTTCTGTGTTTGTGTCATCTGTTCTCCCTCACACGCGCTCGATAATCGTTGCGATGCCCATCCCACCCGCAATGCAGGCAGTCACAAGTCCCGTCGTCTGGTCCCGATCTTCCAAAGCATCCAACACCGTCCCCAACAACATCGCTCCTGTCGCACCCAATGGATGGCCCAATGCGATCGCGCCGCCAAGCGGATTGACGATCTCAGGCGAGACACCAAAAGCTTGCATAAAGGCCAATGGAACGGCTGCAAAGGCTTCGTTGACTTCGATCAGATCGATATCTCGGATATCCATCCCCGCTTTTTTGAGCGCCTTGCGCGTGGCCGGAATCGGCCCATCCAACATCAAGATCGGCTCATCCCCCACCACCGCCGCTGCGCGGATACGTGCGCGAGGTTTGAGACCCAACGCGGCTCCTTTTTCTTTGCTCGCCAACAACACCGCTGCCGCGCCATCCACGATGCCCGACGAATTGCCTGCCGTATGGATATGATCGATCCGCTCGATGTGCGGGTATTTGCGCTTGGTGATGGTGTCCAAACCAAACTGCTCGCCCATCATCTGAAACGCAGGCCGCAAGGCCGACAGCCCTTCAAACGTCGCGTCTGGGCGGGGGAACTCATCACGCGCCAACACGACTTCGCCGTTTTGATCGCGCACCGCCACGATACCGCGTTGAAAACAGCCCTTTTCGATTGCTTCGACCGCACGCTTTTGACTGCGAAACGCAAACTGATCCACATCTTCACGCGAAAATCCCCGCAACGTCGCCAGCAGATCCGCCGCCACTCCCTGCGGCACCGTTCCCACGCGCCATTGGTTGGTCGCGTCCCACATCGCCCCACCATCCGAACCCATCGGAACACGAGACATACTTTCCACGCCACCCGCGATCATCAGATCCACAAATCCCGCTGCGATCTGTCCCACCGCATAATGCACCGCCTCCAAACCCGAGCCACAAAAGCGATTCAGCGTCACTCCCGCAGCCACCTGATGAAAACCTGCTTCCAACGCCGCTGCTCGGGCAATACAACTTCCTTGCTCTCCTGTTTGCGTCACGCAACCCATCACCACATCTTCCACTTCCCGAGTGTCCAACCCCTGACGCGCTTGCAACGCCTTCAACACCGTCACCACCAGATCCACAGGACGCATCGTATAAAGAGCCCCGTTGTTTTTGCCCTTCCCTCTAGGCGTTCGCACCACATCGTAAATGTACGCTTCTCCCATGCTCACACTCCTCTTCGTTCACACACAACACCTACCCGCTCCAAAGCAAGCAGGCCCCTAGGCAAGCAAGACACCCTCCCTCCGCATCTTACAACAGGAGGTCATGGCTCTGCTGCGCGTGACATCTTGCACGCTTCACCGTTTCTCAACAAGTCTGGTGTCTGGTTTTTTTCTTGTTGGATGGTTTTGTGGGGCGAGGTACCACACCCCGCTGCTTGGCGAAGCCCTCTTGACCCCGTGTTGACGGCGTGAGCAGGTGTTTTTCAAACAGACGACGGCTCCGCTTGACAGAGCGCGAGCACGGGACAAACAGACGACGGCTCCGCTTGACAGAGCGCGAGCACGGGAGTTTGGGTGGGTGGGGTCTCGCGTTGTGGGATGGCGGTTTGGGGCGGCAGGATCTCGCGATCGCAAACGGCGGATAGCAGAGCAGGATTCATCCGCGCAGAAAACGGGTTGGCAGAACGCGCTGTCTGTGGTAGGGTGCGCCGCGTTGTGAGGCGGTGGCTCGACGTCGGGTGGCGTCTTCTATCCTGACGGGAGTTCCGTCCTCATCGACACCTCACAAACCCTCACACCCACAAGACAAGGATCACAGATCATGGCAAACCTTCAAATCCAAGAGCTTCAAATCGGCACAGGCGAAGAAGCCAAAGCAGGCATGAGCGTAAGCGTCCATTATACGGGATGGTTGACCAACGGAACCAAGTTCGATTCCTCCCTTGACCGAAACAGCGCCTTTTCCTTTGAGTTGGGTGCAAGCCAAGTGATCAAAGGCTGGGACCAAGGCGTCGCAGGCATGAAAGTCGGCGGAAAACGCAAACTCACCATCCCACCCGAACTCGGCTACGGCGCACGCGGTGCAGGTGGTGTCATCCCCGGCAACGCTACCTTGATCTTTGAAGTCGAGTTGCTTGGCGTCAAAAAGCGCTAGTCTTTTGCCCAAGGCATGTTAAAGGGGCGACCGACGCTAGGTTAATCCTCCCATCCTTGGAGTCGTGCCAACCACGCATCGAATTGAGGACACTGCCTTCGTAATCTCCGACAACAGAGAGTCGTCATCCAACCAATGTTGGTACTGTTCCGTCGGCAGATTTCGCAACATCGTCGCGCCGTCTTTGGCCTCGACGATGATCACATTCTCCAGATCGAAACAATCCACCATAAAAAATGGGTCGTCACCACCGCCCTTGCGCAAGATAAATTCTTGCAAGTTTCGGGAACGCAGCATCCAACCTAACATCTCAAAGAATCGAATAAAGCTGGATTTTCCGACACCATTCGCGCCAATCAGCACAGTTAATTGCGGAAGTTGCAGCTTTTCAACGCACTTTAAGCTGCGAAAGCCCTCGATCGAGACCTCTGCGATTCGCTGTGGGGTGTGCTGCGACTTATCTCGGATGATCAAGTCCTCTCCTCCTTCACGACCAACGTACATTTTGAACTCTACGCTCTCCAAAAAGTATCATCTGGTTCATGCCGCAAACAAAAAACCCGTGTTCGCAGACGTTCAAGCGGCAGGATTGTTGGTTTGAAAAACGTCTATCCGCTCCGCCGATACGGGGTCAAGGGGCGACAGTCCCTTGCGGGGCGTGGGGCAGCGCCCCACAAAAACAAACCTACGCCCCACAAAAACAAACCTACGCCCCACAAAAACAAACCTACGCCCCACAAAAACAAACCCACCCAACCGCGCAACCTACCGACGGATCACTCGATGGGGGCTTTAAAGTTCTTAACTTCGACATCTTTGTATTTGGCGAGTTTGCGGTACAAGGTAGCGCGTCCGATACGGAGCTTGCGGGCGGCGTGTTCAACGCTGCCTTTGGTGAGGCGCAAGGCGTTGAGGATGGCTTGTTTTTCCAACTCTTCGAGAGGGATGATCGAGTCGGTGACATCGCCACGAACGGCGAGGCGGGCTTGTTGTGTACGAAATAGCCGTTTGGGAAGTGCTTCGAGGGGAATCCATTCGTGATCGGTAGAGACGACAGCGCTATTGACGACGTTGGCGAGTTCGCGCACGTTGCCCGGCCAATGGTAGCCGAGCAACGCTTCCATCGCTTGTTCGGAAAATCCTTGGATCTGCCGTTCGGATTCGTGCTGAAACTTCTTGGTGAAATACTGGATCAGCAGTGGGATATCATCTTTGCGCTCTCGCAAAGAGGGCAAATAGACGGTATATCCGGCAAGTCGATAATATAGATCTTCACGAAATGCGCCTTCTTGAACCATGGTTTCAAGGTTTCGATTGGAAGCACAGATCACCCGCACATCGACTTGGATCAGCCGCGTTCCGCCCACGCGGATTAAAGACTGCTCCTGCAAAACGCGCAGTAGCTTGGCTTGGCTTAAAAAGCTCATCTCTCCGATCTCATCGAGAAACAACGTCCCGCCGTCTGCGCGCTCAAAGCAACCTTTGCGCGTGGTGTGCGCCCCCGTAAATGCGCCCTTTTCGTGCCCAAACAACTCGCTTTCTAACAAGGTTTCTGGGATAGCGGCACAGTTGAGCGCCACAAACGGATGTACCCGCCTTGGTCCAGCATGGTGGATCGCGTTGGCGATCAATTCTTTCCCCGTGCCCGATTCACCGTGAACATACACCGAGATCGAACTGGGTGCGACTTTGCGCACATCCTGAAAGACTTGTTCCATCGACTCCGAAGCGCCGATGATGTTCTGAAATTCGTATCGCTCCTGAACTGCGGCCTCTAACTCTTCGACCTTGGCTTGGAGGGCATAACGCTCGACGGCGTTGCGCATACTCGCCACCAAACGATCGCGCTCGACCGGCTTCACAAGATAATCGTAAGCACCCAGTTTGATCGCTTGGAGCGCATCACGAGCTGTATCCGAGGCCGTCAAGATGATCACAGGCACCCAAAACCCCATCGCTCGCATCTCTTGGAGGGCTTCGAGCCCCCCCATCACAGGCATCATCAGATCCATCACTACCGTCTGCGGGCGCAACTCTCGCATCCCCTCGAACATATACCGAGCGTTCTCGAATTCTTCGACCTGATATCCCGCTTCTTCTAGCCACAAACGCAAGATCCCCCGCATATCCTCGTCGTCATCCACCACATACACCAACGGATGCAACAACCTCGCGTCTTTTTCTTTACCCATCGTCAGCCTTCTTTCAAATTCTCGCTTAGAGCAGTGCGCGCCTTGGTACAGCAAGCACGCACACCCACGACAACACTCAACACGCACAAGATCGGCTTCTTTGGCACACGCACCAAAGTTTCGCAAGGAACCCCCCTTGCGCGCATGCTTGACAAACAACGTGTTTCGGGTTCCCAATACAAGGAGATACCTCCACCACGCTGCGAAGCATCGCTTCTTCGCGCAAACGTATGGCCCACATCAGAGAAACAACATGCAGGACAAGCAAGTGAAGGCCACGATATCCAACACTCACTCCCTTCAACTCTTCTCGACTCTTCGTCAAGCCCCTCGTCTGCGCTCTTATCCTGACCTCTTTATGGAACAACTCGCTTCCCTCGGTCATGCTGTCCGTGTACCCGAAGGTTTTGAACTCCTCTCCGAAGGAACCTACAACGATTACGTCTATCTTTTGCTCAAAGGCAGCGTTCGCCTCCAAAGCAAAAACAAGATCTTTTTTCACCTCCATCAAACAGGCGAGATCTTCGGAGAAGGCGCGCTGTTGATGGAAGAACCCGGGCGCGAAACCGCCATCGCTTCCACACAAAGCGAACTGCTGCGCTTGCCTGTTCAAGAACTCTCCAAACTCCAGCAAGATCCGTCTCTTCGTGAGCCGTTGCTTCGTTTCATCGCCCATTCCCAACAAGACAAATTCCAGCGCCTTTTGCGCAGCCCCACAGGAGGCGATCTCCCCCACGATCCGCATTCCACACCTCGCCCAACCACCGCCCCCCACGAACCACACACCACACCTCGCCCAACCACCGCTGTCCGCGATCCGCATACCGCGAACCGCCCAACCACCGCCGCTTACGAGCCACGTGCGGCACACCATCAAGCCGAAACCCTCGAAGATCCCCATCCGCTCCACAACCCTCCTCCCCACGCAGCATTCCTTGCCTCTCCGCGCCCCGCCCTACAACCCTCTTTTGGCGAGATATCCTACGAAGATCTGGCTCCTTCCGCTTGGCCTCGCTCTCCTGCGCAAGGCTTCTTGGCGGCTTCTGGCTACCCCTCCACCTCTCCAAATGCCCATCCCTTCGCCGCTTCGCCTCCTTCGCAGCCAGCGGCTTCGCCCCATCCTTCGGCTCCCCAACTTCACACGATCCTGCCGATCCTCCAAAAAAGCCCCAACCACACAGAAAAACGCGCCCTACCTCTTTCTGCATGGTCCAACCAAAGCTCCGAAGCATGGGGCTTCATCGGTCAAATGCAGCCTGATCTTCTGCTCGCTCTTGACCAACAATACGACCTACTCCACAAACTCAACGTCACGCAGCTCAACTCTTGGCAGCGTGCGCTTCTTCTCGAACTCCAACGCACGCAACAAGCCCTCCAAACCCACCTGAGCGATCTTTTCGCGATCAGTGCGATCGAAAACAAAGAAGCCCTTTTTCACCAGCACGCCTTCTCTCTTGAACAAGTCCTGTCCGAACTGTTTGCTCCCTTACGCGAAATCGCCGCAACACGCGGCATCTTCCTTCAATACGCTTGCGCTCCCCACACAGACCTCCATCGAAAAGGCGATCCGCTCCAACTCACGCGGATCTTGAGCGCCCTACTCCAAACCTCCATCGCATGGACCACACACGGTGAAGTCGTCCTCTGGATCGAACCCCTCCCCCAAGCCCCCGATTGGCTGCGCTTTTCCCTGCGCGATACCAGCCCCGGACTCCATCCCGAACAAGCCGCCCAGATCTTCTTGCGTTATCACCCCGCCGAATCTCCCCCACACAGCGGTCTTTCCCTCGCCCTCGCACAACGGCTCAGCCAAGCGATGGGTGGGCAACTCACTTTTGAAAGCCATCCCCAACAAGGAGCGCACTTCCTCTTAAATCTCTGTCTTCCGATCCATCTCGCCCGTCCCACCGCCCACGCCACCCATGTCGATCTCTCCACTCACATCCTACCCCCTCATTCTTCCGTATCCACCGCCGATCTCGATCTCATCCCCCCACCCGACTATCTCCGCCCCCTCAAACAAGCACGCACCCTGATCATCGACCCAAATCCCGAAAGCGCCGCCCTCACCCGCCACGCTCTCCAATCCATCGAGATCTCGCCCGATATCGCCGCAGACTCCGCCAAAGCACTCTACCGCTTCTCCCAACAAACCTACGATCTCGTCTTTCTTTGCCCGCCGATCCCCAACACAGAAACATGGGAACTAAGCGCCAAATTGCAGACCCTCCACCGCGCCCAAGAACACCCACACCCCTTGCACACGGTCGCCCTCCTCCCACAACCTCCGTCCTCCTCGCAACACACCCTGCTCCAACAGCACCATGACGCGTGGCTGCTTCGGCCTCTCCAAAAGCAAGACCTTCTCCAAACCCTCCAAGAACTCTGGAAAGGACGCCAGATCATGACCCGTCAAGGCAATGCTCCGCCCTCTCCCTCCAAAGCCAGTCTCACCGCTCAATTCGATGCTCTGCTCCAACGCTATATCGTCAATCTTCACCAGCGCGTCGAGCGGTTGCGCGAGGCCCTACACGCCAACGATCTCCAAGAGATCCGACACATCGGCCACAAACTCAAAGGATCGGGTTCCAGTTATGGCTTCGATCAGATCACCGAGATCGGACGCCAGATGGAGATCGCAGGCGAGCAAAACGACGCCATCGCTTCTGCCCAACTGATCGATGAACTCGAACGTACCCTCCAATCCATCGAAGAAAAACGCCCCAACGACCCCACCTGATCTCTGGCCTCTCCACCCCCTCTTTCGTGCCCCCTGTACGGCTTCTCAAGATCGCGATAGCTTGGAGGCGAGTTGCTTTCCAACCACACGATGTCTTCACACCGAGGGACTCTGCCATGCCTTCGTTTTCACAACGCTTTGAACCTTTTGCCAAGCGGCTACAGGACGATCAAGCCCCTCCGCTCTTGATCAAAAACTTTCAAGCAGCTTACGCCCAACTTTGCGAAGGCGAAACGGGCCTACTCCCCGAATCTCAGATCCAGCCCCCTCCCCCACAGCCCGACGCCGAAGAACTCCCTCGATCCACCCAAAAACGCGGAGAGAAGGCACTCCCTCACACCATCCAGATCCGCCTCAACGGTGGGCTTGGCACCAGCATGGGACTCCAACAAGCCAAATCCCTCCTCTACGTCAAACAAGATCTTTGCTTTCTCGATATCATCGCCCAACAATCCGAAGCCTTGCACATCCCGCTGCTTCTGATGAACAGTTTCGCCACGCAACAAGACTCCCTCCAACGGCTTCAACAACATCCAAAACTCCGTCAGATCCGCCCTCATCTCCCTCTCGATTTCTTACAGCACCGCATCCCCAAGATCCGCCAAGACAACCTCTCCCCTGCGCAGCACACCGAAGAAGAACTCACTTGGTGTCCTCCCGGGCACGGGGATATCTATTTGGCCTTGATCACCAGCGGGCTTCTTGATGCCCTCCTTCAAGCCGATATCCACTACGCTTTTGTCGCAAACGCCGACAATCTCGGCGCAAGCGTCGATCTCTCCATCCTTGGTTACTTTGCCGAACACGACTTCCCTTTCTTGATGGAAGTCGCTGACCGTACCAGCGTGGATCGCAAAGGCGGACACCTCGCACGCCATCTCGACGGCCACTTGCTGCTTCGCGAATCTGCCCAATGCCCGCCCCAAGACGAACAAGCCTTCCAAGATATCCAACGCTACCGCTACTTTAACACCAACAACATCTGGCTCAATCTCCGCCATCTTCAAAAAACCCTCGAAGACAACAGCGGTATCCTCGGTCTACCTCTGATCCGAAACGCCAAAACCGTCGATCCCCGCGACCCCGCCTCAACGCCCGTTTTTCAACTGGAAACCGCGATGGGTTCGGCGATCTCCATCTTCTCCAACGCTCAAGCCCTGCGTGTCCCCCGCAGCCGCTTTGCTCCAGTCAAAACCACACAAGATCTACTCGCTGTCCGCTCCGATGCCTACACGCTCGATTCCTTCGGAAGGATCGCCCTTCACCCGAAGCGAGAAGACATCCCTCCTGTCGTGTCTCTCGACAACCGATACTATCGACTTGTCGATGATCTCGATCGGCACTTTCCCCACGGCCCGCCTTCTCTGCTTCACTGCACACATCTCTCCGTCCAAGGGGATATCACCTTCGGGCGTTCTGTCACTTGCCGAGGAAAGGTCGAACTATCCGCCCCCAACCAACCACAAACTCTTCCCGATGATGCTCAACTCTCGGGTTCCTTCGAACTCCCCTCCTCGCGCTCTATCCCCACCCACCCGCACGTCTCTCCCCATCGCTACCAAGCCTATTACTGCGAAGAAAATATCTGGCAACTTGCCCATGAATCGGCCTTTTCTGAGGTTGAAGGCTACGCGGTCTTCCTCTCGAATCCCGAAAAATCCTGTGCGCTTTGGCACCAACGCGCCAGTCACTCCGCATGGGAACCCGTGTTATGGGATTACCATGTGCTCTATCTCGCTGCGACAGGCCCGCAACCCTCGCCTTGGGAGATATGGGATCTCGATACCTTGCTCGGAATGCCCGTTCCTTTGGCCGATTATCTCTCGCAAACTTTTTGCATGACCGCCGAACTTCACCCGCGTTATGCCCCGTCATTCCGACTTTTTCCACGCGATATCTTTTTGCGCGACTTTTACAGCGACCGCAGCCACATGCTCGACAAATACCAGACTTGGCGTCAACCTCCGCCCCCTTGGCCGCCGATCATGCCCAACGTCCCACAACCACTCCCTCTCCTCCGCATCATCGCCATGCAAGATCCCACCCTCGGGCCCGTTCTCGATCTTGGCCAACTCTACGAGCGCTTCCTATCCCAATAGGAGCCAAGCATTTGCCAAAAAAAGCCGTGTTCTCGGTGTTTCAAGCAGTGCCGTAGTTGGTCTGAAAAACGCTTGATCTGCGGCGTAGTGGGTGGTATCTTGCGCGCCCATCCTGTTCCTATCCTGCAATGGTACTACCAAGGAGCAAGCGCATGTCATCGATCCGCCGTTACAATTTCCCAACACGTATCCTCGTCGGTCTCGACGCCCGAAAAGAAGTCATCCCTGCACTCCGCGAACGCAAGCTATCCCGCCCGCTGATCGTGACCGATCGCGTTCTTGCGAAACTCCCTGTCCTTCAAGATTACGCACTCCTGCTGCGCGAAGCAGGACTCCAAGTCGCCGTATACTCCGAGATATGGGGAAATCCTGTCAAATCACAAGTGACGGCTGGTGTCGAGGCATTTCGCGCTCACCAAGCCGACGCGGTGATCGCCTTTGGTGGCGGGGCCGCGATGGACGTCGCCAAAGTGATCGCCCTGATGATCCATCATCCCGGTGATATCTTTGATTACGAAGACGGCATCCCCAACGGTCGCCCTGTCGATCAACCCATCCCCCTGATCGTCACCATCCCCACCACCGCAGGCACAGGCAGCGAAGTGGGCCGATCTTCCGTCATCTCCGACGAAGAAGATCACCGGAAACGCATCATCTTCGATCCGCGCCTCCTGCCCTCGCTCACCTTGCTCGATCCCGAAGTCACCCTCGCCCTCCCCGCGTCGATCACCGCATCGACCGGCATCGACGCTCTCACCCACCTTGTCGAAGCCTACCTCGCCAAAGGACACCACCCGCTTTGCGACGGCATCGCCCTCGAAGGCATCCATCTGGTGTCCCAATTCCTTGCCCCTTGTGTCCATTTTGCCCAACGCATCGGTCAAGGCGAAACTCTCAGTCAAGCTGATCACGCCCGTCACATCGAAGCCCGCGAGCGTATGCTCGAAGCCGCAATGATGGGCGCTGTCGCTTTCCAAAAAGGTCTTGGCCTCACCCATTCCTGCGCTCACGCTCTCTCTACCGTCTGCGATATGCACCACGGACTCGCAAACGCCCTCATGATCGCCCCATGCATGGAGTTTAATGCTCCCGCCGTCCCTGAACGCTTTGCTCGCATGGCCCAAGCCGCCGGACTTGACAACCCCAGCGCAACCACCTTTATCGCTTGGCTGCGCAAACTCAACCAAGAGATCGGTATCCCCTCAAAACTCGCTGCTGTCGGCGTCACCCCCGAACACCTCGAACCCCTCGTCAAATGGGCAACCGTCGACGTCTGCCACCCCCTTGGGCCGCGCACCGTCACCCCAGACGACTTTCGCTCTCTCTACCAAGCCGCCCTCTAATCGGTCGACCTAACAAGGTTGTTTTTCGAGGCTTGTACACTCCACCATCCAACGCTACATTCCCCAACCAAGACTCCAGTCGCATACCCACTCCGCATTCGGACGGGGCATCAACGGAGATGCGAACAACCTTTGATCGATCCCATCCGATCCATTCCCAAGGAATAAAACCGCGATGCTCACCTACAAAGCGATGTACAAATTCTTGGAAGGTGCCGTACACGGCGAAGTCCTCGACTTTCCCGGAGCCATCACAGCAGGCAAAGATCTTGATGAAGCACGGGTGTTACTGCGCAGCGCTTTGGTTGATATGGCAGAAACGCACATCCTACACGGCGAACCCCTCCCGATCCCCGATCCAAAAATATCGGAGCCTGACGCAGATCTCGAAGAACCCATCCATCTTTTGCTCACAGCAGCCCAATCCATCGCGATCTCTGCCTTGGAGCGAGCACCTTGAAACGACGGGACTTGATCAAGCACTTGCTGTTGTATGGTTGCCATCTCGTTCGCGAAGGCGGCGGGCATTCGATTTGGCAAAATCCGACCAACCAACGCCGAACGGCTATCCCCCGAAACAGCGAGATCCCCGAATACACCGCCTAGCGGATCTGCAAACAATTGGGCATCCCTACCCCCTAGACACCGCCCAAAAGAGCCTCCCACTCACGACACCGAGAAAAAACATGGCCCATCCTCCCCTTCGTATCGGTATCTCCGCATGCTTTTTTTATCCCGACCCTAGCCGTCGTGTCTTCGGCCCCAAGACGCTGCTTTACGCAGAACGCTCGATGATGCAATGGGTTCTCTCCAAAGGAGCCCTCCCTTTCTTGATCCCCGAAGCCCATCCAAACTTTACACTGCCCGATCTACTCGACTGTTTTGATGGTCTCTTGCTCCAAGGCGGCTCCGATCTTTCGCCTTCTAGCTACGGCGAAGAACCGCTTCGCCCCGAATGGAGCGGCGATCTTCACCGCGACAACTACGAGATCGCCCTTGTTCACGCAGCCATCGCACTCGACAAGCCCGTCCTTGGCATCTGTCGCGGCGCGCAGCTCCTTAACGTCGCGTTGGGTGGAACACTCTATCAAGATATCGAAACGCAACTCGAAGGCGCACGCATCCACCGAAACGCCGCCCTCTACGACAGCCTCCATCACGACCTTACGCTGATCCCAGAAACCCCGTTGGCCGCGATGTATGCCGATATCACGCGCCCTCGCGTCAATACCGTCCACCACCAAGGGCTGCGCACCCTCGGCCAAGATCTCCGCGTCGAAGCCCGTTGCCCCGAAGATCAAGTGATCGAGGCCGTTCGATTGGTCCCCCAAGGACACGGGAGCGCCAACCCCGCCCCCTACGCTTTCGCCGTCCAATGGCACCCCGAATTCCAAGACCCCCAAGATGCCGCTCTCTTGGATCGCACCCCCATCCTCCAAGAATTTTTCCACGCCATCCAACAACGCTTGAAACGAAGTGCGCCAACAACCTAACCCAGCCAACAACGCTTGAAACGAAATGCGCTAACAACCTAAACAAGCCAAAAAGAAAGCACACAACGCCATGCTCAAAGTCGTGAATCCTGCGACCGAAACCGTGATCCGCGAGCTCCCCACCGACACACCCGAATCGATCCGCGCTCATTTTGAACGCGCAAAAGCCGCACAACCTGCATGGGCTGCACGCCCACTTGCCGAACGCATCGAGATCCTCGCTCGCTTTCGTGACAAGGTCATCCAACATACCGACACCCTCGCCAACCAACTCTCCGCCGAGATGGGCAAACCCCGCAAACAATCCCTCAACGAGATCCGCGCTCTCCCCGATCGCATCGACTTTTTCCTCCAACACACCGAA
>CAUJFU010000183.1 GCA_963169055.1 Myxococcota bacterium | reverse complement strand
TCCAAATACAACCTTGACATAAAAGTGAAAAGTTTGGAGAGGAAGCCTCGCTACGCAGGAAAAAAATAGTCATGTCGCCAGCGAAGAGAATCGAATCGAATCGATTTAGTTGGACCAAGTGCCACAGGGGGCTGCCCCTACATGTTGGCGCTATTGGCGTCCTGCGAGATTTTGTCCGATCTTTTTGAGTCCTTCATAATCGTATTTTGTCTTGGCTTGTTGCAGAAGTGGGTTTGTTTGGAGGCTCGGATAGAGTCCGTTAATGATATCATAAAAGGTCTGGCCTTTGCGGATCTGATCTTTCCAAGTCTTGTTGCCGAGGCGTTCAAGGAGAACGCCTTGAGCGGCTCCGCTTGCGTAGTACCTTCCGCCGAGAGTGCCGATGACGCCTTCTTTGGTGAGATTGGGATCGGTTTCGGCGAGGCGCAACAATTCAAGACGCCCGGGGATGGAGTTGGGATCGTCTAGAGGGTAGGGGATCTTGAGCAGGTTGAGATAAAGCATCTCGCTGTACATGGCGGTCCCTTCGAGCCATTCTTGGAAGTTTTCGAGGGCTTGGATCAATTTGTTGGGGCTGTTGTCGATCTTGATGCGCTCTTTTCGGATTGCATAAAACCACTGGAGGGCTTGTTCGGCGGTGATCTTTTCCTTGTATCCGTCGATGAGGACAGCGTCTTCGAGCAAGGAGAGGGTGAGTTGTTCGACGTTGTAGGGATAGCCTGTGGGATCTTGGATGCCGTTGGGGTAGGTCCATGCTTCTTCAAAATCTTGTACGCGGTGGAAGCCCTCGTGGACATAGAGGGCGAAGACTTCGTTGCCCTGCGTGGGGTCGATGAAAAAGTCGCTGGTTCCGTAAGAGAACGCATAAGCCGAGACGTTGTTGACGGTGAGATCGAACATAAAGCCGGGTTGGGTGATATCCTTGATTGCGCCGTCGTAGGCGTAGACGTTGGGGATGCCGAAGACGGATTTGGTATCGACGAGTGTGCTGCCTTGGGGAGGGTTGGGGTGATTGATCAAAAAGCCACGCACGCCTTTTCCTGATCCGCCTGCGTTGGAGCCGATGTTGGCGACGTAGGTGGGGATTTTGTGGAGTTGGTAAGAACCACCCCAGATCTTTTCGCTGCATTGTTGGCTGATGTAGAAGATTTCGCGTAGTCTGCGGAAGAAAAGCTGGTCGAGGTTATCGAGTTGGACAGCTTTCCCGCCGTTGCCGGGATCTTTGGTGGGATCATAAGCAGGGATATCGCAGTTTGTGGTGGTCGGGGTATCGGGTCGGATCTCGGGGGTCGGTTCGGGTTGGGGTTCAGGGGTTTTTTCTACGGTGGTCTCGGGTTGGGGTTCCGCTTCGGGTGTTCCGTCTGGGGCGGATTCGGGGCGGGGCTCGGAGGTGGTTTCGGCGGTGGAATCGGAGGGACTGGCGTCGGTGCTGGATTCGGAGCGTTTGACGCAGATGTTCTGGCCGCTGGTCGGGGCGCAATATTCTTGGGCGCTACAATCGCTGTCTGTTTTACAAGAGGTGACTTGAGGGCCGCAGGCTTCGAGATAGCCGAAGATGGAAAAAGCAAACAGCAGACCGATGACGAGTACGCGCAGGGGTGGGGCGTGATGGTTTCGCATGGCCGTCCTCTTGGTTAATGGGTGGTATGACAATGGCGTGAGCAATGTTGAAAGGCTTGTTTTTTACGGATACGACAGGCTTTTTGTTGGATGGGATCAGTGATCGCAAGGCAGGTTTGGGCGGAGCGCTGTTGTGCATCTTTGCAACGAGCGACGCAGCGGGGGGATACAGCGGGTTTGGGCGGACGTGGCGGGCAGGTTTGTTTGCAGCGTTGTTGTTGTTGTGCAGCGAGCAAGCGGCAATCGGCCTGTTGCGCGGGGGGTTGTGTGTTGCAAGAGCGCAGATCGCGGATATGTTGCATCTCACATCGGCGGTGGCATCGGAGTATTTGTCGTTGGCAAGTTTTTTTGCAGAGCACCGAGCAACGCAATGGCGCGGATATGTCGGTAGCATCGGCTTTTTGGAGGCAGTCTTTTGTGCATTGTGGTGCGCAGTCCGAGGCGGGCTGTGCGTGGGCTGTTGGCAAGAGCGCAAGGCAGCCAAGCAAGATCCAAAGGGCAGTTCGCATACATTCTCCTACGCGGTGCAGGGAAACGAGGGCAGCCAAAAAAAAGGCAGAGTCCCCGTAGCGTAGGATATCTTTGGCAAGAGTGCAAGCGAGAGAAATGGGATTAGAAGGTGAGGAAGCGTGCAAGAGAGGCTTGGGTAAAGGCGGGATCTTTTTCATTTTCGACGGATTCGATGCGTGCGATTTCGCCGTAGCATTCGGCCATATAGAGGATCTGGTAAAGTGTACGGCTGTTGCCGCCGAGCAGTCGTTGTTGAACAGATATCTCGATGCGAAGGGCATTTTGGAATTCGATGTCGGGAATCTTGAGGATTCCTCGACCTGCGACGCGGATCTGGTAGGTGTCTGTGGAGGTGAGGGGTTGGCCTGCGACGCTGCCTTTGGCTTTGGAGACGACGATCCACTCCTTGCCATCGCGCAAAGGGAAACGCAGGAGAGGGACAGGCGTTTCGTACTTGAGCGAGATCTTTTCTTGCTCGGGTTGTTCGAGATCGGAGACGATGCCATCGAGCAGAAGATCCGTTGGAGTTTTTCGTAAGACTTGATAAGAGACGCCCGAAAAGCCTTGGTAGGCGATGGGGATCAAGAGCGTGGCATCGGGAAAGTCGGACAAAAACCACTTTCCTGTGGGATCGACGGTGCGGACGGCATCTTTTTGATCGAGAGGGAGTTTTCGGAAGTCCCAAACAAGGTTGCCATCGTTGTCGCGGTTGCCTTGTTGATTGACTTGGACGGTGGTTCCGGCCTTGTTGCGCAAGACGTTGACGCTTGCGCCGACCACAAAGGCAACTTCTTTGAGTTCGATGATCCCGTCGTTGTTTCCGACGCATCGTTCGGGTGGATCATCAGGGAGGGTTGTGATCGTTTCGGTGGGAGCGCCGTCTTGTTGTGTCGTCTGCTCTTTTTGTGGCGTCGGATCAGGACACCCGAATATCGGGAGGATCAAGCAAGCGAGCAGAAGAAAAATCAGCAGAGCGGGTGTTGGTTTCATGCGAATCTATCCTAAAAGACGTAGCCAAGGACTGTATGGAGGGCGAGGGCAGGTTGGGGATCGAGGTTGAGTTCGTTGTTGCGGAGTCCGGCGAGTGGGAAGAAAGCGCCGAAGGTGGTGCGGATCTGAAAGCCGTGATCGTAATCGTAGCGCAGGCCGGTGTTGATCTCGACACCGAGATCGTGAACGCCGCCGGGCGTGCTGTTGGCTTCGATGGCGCGGGAGTACAGGACGGAGGCCCAAAAGCGCAAACGCGGTGTGATATCGATATGGCCGCCAAGCTTGGCGTAGAAGGCATCGGTCACTTGGCCGAGGATGCGCCGCCAAAAGATTAGATCGATGCGGTAGTTGGGGTGAAAGCGCAGGTTATTGGAGGTGGTATCGTTGGGGTAATTGATCTGTGGGCCGTCTAGATCGCCGCGTTGGGTGCGGAGTTGGTTGAGGGGGGCTGTCACGCCAAAGCCGGGGGCGTTGTCGCCCGAAGCGTAGCCGATCTCTGCACCGATTCCCCAGATGCTTTGGGGCGGAGAGAAGGCAAATTGGATCACGCCGCCGAGTTGTTGTGAGGTGATGGGGAGGGTGAGCGCAACGCCCGGTACAAGGGAGCCATTGCCGATCTCGGCTTGGGCATAAAGGCCCTCCATCTCAAGGCGAAGCCACGGTGTGCGCAGCAAAAACCAAGCGTCCACCACGACGCTCCATGCTTTGCGTAAGACTTGGTCTCCGCGTTGGATGCGTTGATCTTCGGACCAGCCGTCTGGGGCGTAAAGTGCGGGGATATCGCGATCTTGCCAACGGTAGGAAAAGATCACGCCATAATTGATCACGGTTTGCCCTGCGTTGAGTTTGCGGCGGAGTGCATCGGGTGGGTCGTAGTTTGCGATCGCGATGCCGATGGATTGGACGTTATCGCGTGGATCTTGATCCACCGAAGCGTTGCTTGGGATCGTGAGCGTGGGTCCGCTTGCGCTCCATTCATACGCAACAAGCAAGAGGTGCCCGAATAACGCAAAGCCCATCGCGACACGGTCTGCGACATCGCCTTGATCGTCATCGAGCGCATTTCCGGGGTTGACGAGCAGGCCCAATCCCCAAGGGGCAAGCGCCCCCATCCGACCGACAGCAAGATAACCAAAAGGCAACAGGACTTCGCCGTAGGCCCAACGCAAGTTGATGCTATCAAGAGCGTTGTTTTGACCGGCAGAAGGGGCGCGTTGGCCTGTGGTTGCCACGACTTGTGGGACGCGATTGTTGCGGGGAAGACCTTCGGGAGTGGAGCCAAGCACGACGTTGTCTAGGCCGTCTACTCGGGCAAAAACGCGAACGGTACTCCCGATCTCAAGCGAAAGATCGGTGCGAAAGCGCATATCGGCGGTATTGATCAGACTGCCGTCGGTGGGTTTGGGAAAGATCGTTGCGCCGCTTGAAGGCGCGGGGCCACGGCCCAGATCGAGCCCGCTAAGCAGGGTCCAACGCATCCGATAATAGCCGTGGATCGAGAAATGGATCGGCATCGCAGAAAGGGCGGGGTCGTAGCGGTGGGGTGGGGCGCCTTGGCCCCGTGGATCAGATATCGCCCCACCATCCGAACCTGCGGCGTGTGCGAGGCCGTGCAGCGCAAGCCACAGCGCGAGCACGAGAAACGATCGAAAAAGAACAGGAGTGACGGAAGTGGGTTTGTGTGGTGGGACATTGCCCCACGCCCGGCCATAGAGCGAGGCTCCCTTGGCCCCGCATCGACGGGGTGAGCAGGTGTTTTCCAAACCAACAGCCCTGCCGCTTGAAGTGCCGCGAACGCGGGGATTTTTTGTCAACGGCGTGGCTCCTAAAAGAATAAGCATACTTACAGGCCCAATCCTAAGGTTTTTGGGGGGGCGGAGGATCTTCGGGTTGTGCCAAGACCACGGCAGGACCAAGAAAACTGCGGATATAGCGATGTACGAGATGGGGGCGTTCGAGCATCGGGATGTGGCCGCAACGATCGAGCAAGATCAGTTGCGCGTTGGGGAGGTCGGCCTCAAGGCGTTGTCCGTAAAAAGGCAAGGCGACACGGTCTTGTTTGCCCCACAACAACAGCGTTCGGTTGCGTAGGGTCTTGTAGCGGCGTTCGCTGTCGGCAAAGTTCATTCCTCGCGCAACGGCGAGAGCAGCCGCCAAAGCCCCGGGGCGGTCGAGAGCTTCTTTGATCTTGTCGATCACGGCCATATCGACCATCCGATCGGGGTCATAGAAAGAAGAGGCGTATTTTTCGCCCGGTCGTTCGCGGTAATACAACCAGTAGATCATCTCGCCGATCCCGGGGATCTTTGACCAGCGCAAGACAGGGACGATCTGGGCGTTGTACACCCAACCTGCGTTGATCACGATGCGACGGACTTTTTTGGGATGGCGCAGGGCCAGCGCAAGGGTGACCGAGCTTCCCCACGAATGGGCGACGATATCGGCGCGATCGATGCCTTTTTTCTGCATGATCTCAGCGACCTGATCGGCAATGTAGCCCGTGTCGTAGTTGCCGGCGTACTTGTCGGAAAGGCCGAAGCCGGGAAGATCCATCGCAAGGCAATAATAACCTGCCTCCTCAAGCGTCTTCATCAACGGCAACCAGATCAGGCCCGCTGATCCGTAGCCATGAACAAACACGATCGCAGGGCTGTTGGGCTTTCCTCGCTCGTAGATGCGGATCTTGCGCTGCGGATCTCCTATGCGTACAAAGTCTTTGGACGAAAGGCCAAATCGCACAGGCTGCGTCTGAAAAGGCATACATCCGTACAAGAATAACAAGAAAAAGATCGGCATCAATATACGCTTAGGATACCGAAAAAAAACGGACATCACGGCTCCAACGGCGAGAAACGCCTGAAATACGAGATCGGATTATTGTGTGATCGAAAGCTAGTCGCTTAATCGTTTGAGCCGACTGGCTTTGGTAAAGTTTTCATTGCTTTCGTAGAGTTTGCTATCGACACGCGCAACGATGCCAAAACACTCTGCGACAAAAAAGTAAGTAATGCGTGAAAGACTCGCAAAAGTAGGTAGGGTTTGTGTTTGGCTAAACTTCATTCGAAGGCGCAAGACATCGTAGGTTCCTGCGGGGAGTTTGGCTTTGCCTTTGGCGTCGACGTTGAATTCGTAGTCTTCGCTGGCGTTATAAAGGGTCAAGTTTTTGGGGAAAGAGCCTGTGGCTGTGGGTTTATTGAGCCAAGAGTCGCCGAGCTTGAGCGGGAATTGCAGGATCTCGACGGGTTGGTTGTATTTGACCTTGGCGCGATCTTTTTCTTGGGAGTACCAACCGAGCATCTGGAGAGCATCAGGGGTGGGCCGATAAGCCGCGAGGATGACTCCGATAAGAGGATAATTTCGCGTGAGGATCGCGGTATATTCGGGGATCGGATCGAGGATATCACCTTCAAACCATTGGCCTTTGTAGGGTAACACTTCGTCGACTTCGCGGCTATCGTCGGGGAATTTTTTACTAAAGTCCCATGTCACGATGCCGTCTGTGCCTTGGGTGCCTTTCAAGTCGACGTCCACAGGAGCGTTTTCGGTGCCAGCAGCGGTATAGACGATGGCTGCGCCGATACGGAAGCTGAGTTCGTTGCGTTCGATGATGCCGTTGCGGTTGGGGACGCAAACAGGTGTGGTATCGGGTGCGTTCTCGGAGGTGGCTTCGGTGGGTGGTGTGTCGGTGGTGGTTTCGGGGAGGGGTTCACTTCCGCCGTCGTTGGGGAGTTTTTCGTTGGGTGTGATCTCCGCCGAAGGCTCGGAAGGTACGCAGCTTCCGCCTTGACAGCGTTGTCCAGCAGGGCAGTTGCGATCATCTGTGCAAAGCTGCGGTTGACAGCGACCTTGGAGGCAGACTTCGCCTTGTTTGCAGGTGCTGTTGTTTTGGCAAGTGGGTTGTTTGTCTTTGCAGATCTGCTGGACGCATTGTTTTTCAGCGGGGCAATCCTTGTCTGTGCTGCATCCGGCGCTTGTGGCCTCGCAACGGCTTTGTTTACAGATCTGCCCTGAGGGGCAATCGGTGTCTTGGGAGCAGGTTTTTGTCGTCTCGTTGGGGCATCCTTGTAAGAAAAAGAAGCTTAATGAAAACAGACAAAAACAGAATGCGATCCCAAAGGGACGCCAAGCAAAAGGGACGAAGGAGGTGTTGGATTGCATCGCCGATCTCTCGGTTAGGGTTTAGGCTTGAAAGCGCGGTGGTTCGGTGATCATCTGTGCTTGAGGTTGGGTTGCGTGGGAGGTTTGTTGGAGGACCGCAACGACCTTGGGCCAGACATCGCGCAGGGCGCGTTTGCTCATAAAGACGCCCACATGTCCGGCGTCTGTGGTAAAGCGATAGGTTTCTTGTGTGCCGACGTATTGTTCGGCTGCAAAGAGTTGGCCGGGCAAGGTGATATGGTCGCGCAGACCGGCGATCATAAGCACAGGGCAAGTGACATGCTTCAAGTCGAGCGGGCGGTCGCAACAGATCATGGTGCCGCGAACCATGCGATTTTCTTTGAAGAGTTCTTTGACGATCCGCAGATATGTCGCACCCGGGATATGTTGGGCGAGTGCATACCAGTTGTCGAGTTCGCGGTAGCGTGCGACGTAGTCTTGATCGTCGATATGGGCGTAGAGGTCGATGTATTTGAGGACGTAGCGTTCAAAAGGCCGCATATTGTTGAAGCCTGTGCTGATCATCTCTCCGCGCATGATCCCGCCGCCCATCGCAACGAGGGCTTCGTAGAAAGCCATGGGATAGACATAACGTGCAAGGATATTGATCACGCCGGGTTCTGCGTGAAAGTCGATGGGGGCAGCCGCCAACACGACGCTATCGATCTTGTGGGGGAACAAGGCGGAGAGCATCAAAGACATCCATCCGCCTTGACACAAGCCGATCAAACGCACGCGGCCACCGAGATGATCGATCACGCTGTGCAAAGCCCAAAGTGCATCATCCAAGGTTTCATCGGCGCGTTCGAGGGTGGCGCTCTTCCAGTCTACGGCGTACAGGCGTTTGAGGCCCTGTTCGCGTAGGGTCATCATCAGACTTTGTCCCGGGGCGTAGTCACAGACATAGGAGCTATTGACTTGCGGGTTGATCAAAAGAGTCGGTATGTCCGAGCTTTCGGGATCTTCGCTAAAATCGCGCAGGCGCAGGCTAGGTAGTTCCCACACGATCTTGTTGGGGCTGCTCCATGCGGGTTTGGCGGGTTCTTTGAGGACGGTGTTGTCCAAAAAGACTTCGTGGCGACGGATTTGTGTGCGGGTCCATTTGGCGATCTCGCGTGACCATGCGAAGGGTAGCCCGAAAAGTCCAAGTGATTCAAGCATGGGTTTCTCCCATCATCCGAAGGATGATCGCTGGGGTCCAAAAGGGCGCACCGAAGCAACACATCGGCGCGTTCGAGGAACTAGGCCGCGTTTTCAAAGAATTGGCGGATCTGCGGCCATACAGTCTTGACAGCACGCGAACTGGCGACGACGGAGACATGGCCGCCCGGGATCGCGATGTTCTGTGTGTGCGGCAGGAGCTCTTTGAGGGCTGCGACGCTTTCGGGGGGGGCGATGTGATCGGCTTGACACGAGATATTCATCACGGGTTGACGCAAACCGCGCAGATCCACGCGGCGTCCGTTAAGCGAGAGAGTGCCTTCGTAGAGGGCATTTTTCTGATAAAGATCTCGAATAAAGCTGCGAAAAAAAGCGCCCGGGATCGAAACGTTGTCGTTGGACCATGTTTCCATGGCGCGGATGTTTTCGATGAGATTGTCGTTGGGGAGTTGTTCGTAGATCCAGACGTTGCGCATCAACATACCGAGGGGGACAAGCATCTGGAAGGATGCTTGAAGCAGCGGCCAAGGGGCGTTGCCGAAAGTATCGACCACCAGATCAGGGTCCATCCATTGGCCAGAGGTCCAACGCCCTAAGATACCGCCTTTTCGGAGATCGACGGGGGTGGTGAGATTGAGCAGGGTGCGAACGCGCTCGGGATAAAGGGCTGCGTAGGTAAGGGTGAGCATACCCCCGACGCAGTGGCCGATCAGGTGGACGCTTTCTTGATGGTGCAACGCACAAACTTTGCGTACAGCGGCGTGGATCAAGGAGTCGACAATCTCTGAGAAGTCGATCTCTGCGTCTTCTGGGCCGGGTCGGCCCCAATCCATGACGTAGACGGGAAAGCCTTGTTGAGAAAGGTATTCGACAAAGCTTTTGCCTTTTTGAAGATCGAGGATGTAGTAGCGATTGATCAGGGAGGGGACGATTAGGACGGGACGGCGGGTGGTTTCGCGTTCAGGGCCGAGGCGGTGAAAGGCGAGCAGCTTCATTTTGTTGCGTTGCAACACGACATCATAAGGTGTGACGCCCATCGGGTAAGGCGTGCGAAGCAGCCGAGCGCTGTTGCGTGTGCGGCGACCGATATTGCGGGCTTCTTCGCCAAGGATAGAGGCCGCTTGGCCGAGGGCATGGGTCGCTTTTTTGAAGATCGTGAGCAAGCAAGACTCCTTTGTCGTCCGTCAAGAGTGCGTACCGAGATCGGCCATGCCTTCGATCTTAGTGTGTGCCGGGATCGGCCATGCCTTTGATCTTGTCGCGCAGCGTTTCAGTGAGGCGAGTGTTGATCTCGGCGATGCGTCGGAGATGATGGAGGCTGGCTTCTTGTGAGGATTGGAGGGCTTCGGTGGTTCGCGCCCAAAGGGCCTGTTGAAGCTGCAAGCCTTGTTCGAGGTTGTTGGCTGCGATCTGAGCGAGTGGTCGGGCGATTTGGCGCATGGTGTCGATGCCGCTGAGGGCCATACCAAGGCGAAACACACGGCGA
>CAUJFU010000182.1 GCA_963169055.1 Myxococcota bacterium | reverse complement strand
CGTCGACTGGGGAGGATAGGGTTGCTGTTGTGGGAAACCGCTCGTTGGCTGGGCTTGTTGTGCATAACCGCCGTAGGCTTGTGCGTTGGGGTCGTAGCCTTGAGGAGCGCCGTAACCTTGAGGAGCGCCGTAGCCTTGAGGAGCGCCGTAACTTTGAGGAGCGCCGTAACCTTGAGGAGCTGCGAAGTCTTGTGCGTTGGGGTCGTAGCCTTGGGGAGCTACGACTTGTGGGATTTGGCCGTAGCTGGGTTGTTGCATGGCGTAGGCTTGTGCGTTGGGGTCGTAGCCTTGGGGAGCGCCGTAGCCTTGGGGAGCGCCGTAGCCTTGGGGAGCGCCGTAGCCTTGGGGTTCTTGGGTGTAGGCGATTTGAGGCTGTGCGGGTTCTTGGTACTGCATCGGAGTAGGCGCTTGGTAGGCGTGTGCTTGTTGCTCGGAGACTGCGGGGGATTGGGCAGTTGCTTCTTGGTGTGCAGCTTCACGCACAGCATAAGCAGCCGCAGCGTTGTGCTGGGATGTATCGGGTTCAGCGGTATCTTGGGAGATATCGGCCTCAAGGAGGGGATTGCGTGTGACGGAAGTGGACTCGAAGCTGGGTTCGCCGCCAAACCCACCGCCAAGCCCACCAAGAGGATCGTGATTGAGTCCGAAGTCGATGCTGGACACTCCGACGTCGCCACCGACACTGCCGGTCATACCTGATGCGTCGGGTGTAAAGCCAACATCCGCACCAAGGTTTGTGGGAGAGAACGCGGCTTCTGCGACAGGGGCGGGGGCCACACCCTTGACGTTGTAATTGCCGAGACGTGCTTGGCCGACGGCTTCTTCGCCGATGAAGATTTTGATGTTGGTGTCGCCGAGGATCATCTCGTCGCCCGAGACGACTTTGGTTTTGTGGATGCGTTTTCCGTTGACGCGGGTTCCTTTGGACGAACCCATATCGATGACTTGGGCTTCGTCGTTGTCGAGGATCTCGATCACGGCGTGGATACGGTTGATGTGGGGATCATCAAGGCGGAGGTTAACAGAGGCCAGCTTGCCGATCTTCACGATGCTTTCGTTGAATTCCTCGGTTCGCGGTGCTTGTCCTTCACGCTCGATCAGGAGGAAAATAGGGGTTATGGGCTTTGCCATCTGGGATCTCCCTTGGCTGTGTATGAGAGGAGCGGCGGCGCTCGCAAGTGCGTTTGTATTGTTTTTGTATCGCGGTTATAGGTCGTTCACGGATTGGATGATCCGTTCACGAAAGTTTTGTCGGAGTTGGATCAAACGCTGGAACTTCACGTTTTTTCGGGCTTCGATGTATTCGCCGTCAGGTTTGGTCAAGTCGCCCGAGATGGTGTCGCTGCTGAAGTCGTACACGGTCTTCTTTTGGTAGAAGCGACCGCCGACTTTGACAGAACTATCTTGGGCTTGTGGGGAGGTGGGGAGCGCCAATGTGCTCAGTGCTGCGCAGGAAAGCCCAATCAAAAGCCAACGTTTCATCGAAAACTCCTACTCCATCGGGTGCCTCGAAAGAGGCCATGTTGTCTGCATCTTCAAACAATCGCTGAGGATTGTTTATGTGCGCGGGCTGGCTGAAAGATCCAAGGCGGTGCGCGGGGGGCGCGAGTAGACAGAAGAGATTCGCAAGGTCGCTGTTGGATCAAAGAATCCCTGTCGCCAGCAAGGCGTACCTGCGTGATAGTAAACGATCTGATCGTCGATGTGGAGACTTTTTTTGTGGGGAGGGAGGGAAGCGTTTGGGGAAAGCGCTCGATCTCCTCGACACAAGGGGCGATCGCGATGGTCTGTTCATGCGAGTTCGAGCAGGCGGGGGGAGTTGTCCACCAAGGCAGGGCACGAAAAACAAAGGCACAAAGAGTTTGGAGGTTTGCATGAACAAAAGCACGCCATTGCACGCCGTCGAGCGAAAAGCTCCAAGGCCACCAAAGGGGCGAGATGTGCAAGGTTGTGTTCATGTCGCACTTTCCTGTGTGTTCCGAGACGGCCTGTGCGTCTGGGGATGGAAAAGCACGCTGCGAAGCGTACCAAATCGTTGAACTGGTGGGCTTAGACACAGGGGGATCAGGGAAGTTCCCAAGCGAGCCTATTTTTATTCGAACAGAGCAAATTCAGGAGATCAGGTCGGATGGACGGGCAGAGTGGATGGGTTATTTTGGCGGATATCCGTGTAAAGAGGCGGGGTGGGAGCAGAAGATGAAGGCGAAGAGCAGCTTGTCTTGGGGGGAGGAAGGAACAAGGAAGGAGCGTGAGGGGCTTAGCTTCTTGGGGCGGGTTTTGCGTCGTCAGACTTTTTATCGTCAGACTTTTTATCGTCGGGCTTATTGTCGTCGGGCTTATCGGGATCGCCTTTGTCAGGTTCCAGCTTGTCGGTCGAAAGATCTTTGGGAACGTTTTTGTCGATGTTGTCTTTGGCGTCGGTTTTTCGGGGGGCTGGTTTTTGCTGCTGAGCGAGTTTTTCTTTTTCTTCGGCTTCTTGCATCTTGATGCGATCTTGCGACTCTTTGAGGAGTTGATACGCAGCGTGTTTTTCGCCGATACGCGAGCCTTGTTCGCCGATATAGCGCCGAAGGCTGGTTTCTGCAAGTTTTGGCTTGTTCATGAAGCGGAGATGAAGAACGGCGAGGTTGAAAACGCTCGGTGCATGGCCGGGATAGTATTTGAGCAGTTGTTCTTGGTAGACTTTTTCGGCTTCTTCAAACTTGCGATTGGCACGTAGCGCGAGGGCATAGCCAAGGAGCGCTTCTTGGTTTCTGGGGCGCAGTTTCACGGCTTGTTGAAGGGTTGCGAGAGCGCGGGAATAGTCGTGATAACGCAGCGCGAGCAAACCGAGGTTCATTTGTGCTGAAAAGAGATTGGGATCTTCTTTGGCGGCTTCTCCGAAGAAGTACATCGCTTCAGGCATTTTTTGCTCGTGCATAAACGCGAGTCCACGGATATTAAAGAGGCGCGCATCTTTTTTCTTGGTTTTCTCGGCAAGTTGATACACCAAGTGAACGATCTTGTACTTTTTTTGTTTGAGATAGACTCTAGCGATCACGCGGTAGGCTTCGATATTTTCGGGATCGAGCGCAAGGATACCTCGTGCTGTTTTGAGGGCGTCTTCGTACTGGTTATTTTCGACCTGCAACGCGGCGAGGTTGATCTGCATCTCTGCTTTTTTGGCGCTTTGTGGATCGAGTCGGAGATAGCGGTAGTAGGTACGCAGGGCGTTGTCGTGTTGTTTTTGTCTGACATAGAGTTGGACGAGTCGATAGGTTGCTTCGGGGTTTTTCTCGTCGTTTTGCAAGGCTTGGCCGAGTTGACGTGCGGCGCGGTTGTATTGCCCGGTCTCTTCGTAGAGAGCGGCCAAATTGAAGTGCGCCACTGCGAGAGAGGGTTTTTTCTCGATAGCTTGACGGTAGAGTTTTTCGACTTGTGCGTGGTCGAGACTTCCCGAGCGTTGGCCTTCTTTGTGGATACCGAGGGCTTCTTGGTAGATCTCTTCCGCTGTTTTTTCGACAACGACATCGCGTAGAGGAGGCGGGTCATTTTTGACGACTTTGGTGGTGCAGCCGATCGAAAGAAGCCATGCACAACCCAAGGGAAGCAAGAGGTGCTTTCGCATCACGTTCACTGTCCACTCTCCTTCGTGCGCAAAGCGGCATCATCCGCAACTTTTTTTCCTTTGGAGGGGGGCTCGCTCGGCGTAGGTGCTTGTTCCATCAAGGTGGAACTATAACGGAAGCCGCTGTCAGCCACCCCCGCAGAGGGGCGCTCTTCGATAAACTTGTGATAGTCTTTGGGACGGAGTTCTTGGAGGCGCCCGAGGGCTTTAAAGGTCCATTCGTTATAGACGCTGGCGTTGTGAGAGACCCGCAAGCCGCGTTGGTAGAACGTAACAGCTTGGACTTCGTAAGGCGCGGATTGTTTGAGAAGTCTTTCTTCGTACTGCATCTTGGTTTTTTCGAGAAGATTAGACATCAACTGTTTGCCTTGTGGGCCTCGAAGAAATCGTCTGGCGAGGGGGCGTCGGAACCTCCACGGAACTCCCCGAGACTTGAGGACTTCGATCAGTTTGTCCATGACGTTCTTTTCGGCTTCTTTGCGAAAATCGGGGGCTGGAGCGCTGCCAATGAAGCGGGAATAGTCAAGGAAAAGCTCGCCGACTCGAAAGTAAGAAGCGATCCGCCAAGCGGGATGCTTGTATTTTGCGACGACTTGAAACTTTTTGCTGGTTTTTTCCAAGGCTTTGAGTTTTTGTTGGAGGGTTTTTTTCATGGCGTCTTGCGAGATGCCCGCTTTGAGTTGGATCTTGCGGTACTCTGCGAAGTCTTTTTCGGCGTCCATGAACCGGACATTTGCGGCAGCATCGATGGCGTCGATGTTTTCTTTGTCTTTGTCAGGCAGATTGTTGTAACGCCGAGGGATCAGTTCAAACTCTTTTTTGGCTTTGCTGACCAAGCGTTGGCGGTCATATACACGAGCGACTTCCATTTTGGCGTGGAGTCGTTGTCCTGCTGAGCCGTAGCCTTGTTTGGCGAATTCTTCCATCATATTGCGATAACGGGAGAACTCGCCGTTGTCTTTGTGGTGTTGTGCAATCTTGAGATAGATGGTGACAAAGGTTTTGTCGTCTTTGCTTTTCTTGCGTTTTTTGATCAGAGTGATGCCCATGCGCATCAATCGTGTGTAATGTGCCATCGCTGCGGCGTTATCGCCCATTGCCTCGCGGAAAAGTGCGGCTTGGATGATGATATCGTCGATTTTGGGATCTTTGGAGTATTTGTTCGCGTAGCGTTCGTAAAATGCGGCTGCGCGGCTAAAATCTGCTCGACTGGCGTAGAGATCTGCAAGTCCAAGGACGGTATCTTTTTCAAAGCGGGAACCCGGATATTTCTCCAACATCTCAAGGCGAAGGTTCAGCGCTCTTTCGGGTTCTTTGGCATTGCCGTAGTGGATCGATGCGTTGAAGAGGGCCGTGGGACCGAGCTTTTTGTTGTCAGGAAACTCACGTGCGATCTTTAAGAAACATTCTGCTGCGGGGGTATATTGTTTTTGCTGTACGATACTTTCACAGATCTTCATCCCTGATCCGATAATCAAGTTTCGCATTTCACCTTTGAATTTTTGATCGCCAAGCTCGGGGACTTTGTAGAATTTCCATGCGGACTTGTTCAGCTTGTCCCATTCTTGTTGAAGCTGATAGGTGTCAAGAATGAAGTGCGCGGAGAAGATCGCGTATTCGTGTTTGGGGTGTTTTTCGACAAGGAAGTAGAATTGGGGGAGGGCTTTGTCGAAGTGGTTGAAGTAGTAGTAAAGCAGCGCGGCCTTGTAGGAAACTTCGAGCGCACGGTCGCCTTTGGGATAGTATTTGATGTGATCTTCGCAAGCATCAAGAAAGCTTTTGGCGATATCGGGTAGAGGTTTTTTCTCTTGGACGCCTTTTTTCTCGGTGAGGTTTTCAGGATTGATCCGCTCTCGTTTCATCAACAAGTCGTACGCAAGGATGGTGTTGTAAGAAGCATCGAAAGAGTATTTCCCTTTTGGATTGCTTCGGTAGACAAGGATATAATTTTCTGCGGCTTCTTTGAATTGACGGGATTTGTATTGGATCTCGGCCAACCAAAAGCGCATCTCGTAGGCGTTGTCGTCTTTGGGGAAAACATCGAGGTAGATCTTGTAAAACTCGCGGGCTTCGTCGAAAAAGTCCTGGCGAAGGGTCTTTTGGGCTTCATAGTGGCGATAGCGAGCGTATTCGTTGAGTTGGGTTTTGACTTCGGATACGGCTTCTTTGTAGTGTTCGTCGTTGGCTTTGGTTTGGCTGAAAGACTTGACGAGGCCACCGAGTTTGGTGGCTTCGCGGATGGTGTCTGTTTTGGAGCGATCCGCGTCAACGGCGCGTGTGATATAAAGCTGGTATTTGACTGTGATCGGATCATCGGGTTGGAGGCGCATCAGCGTGTTGTAGATCGTGAGGATGGAGGCTGTTTTTCCTTGCGAACGATAGATACCACCGAGGCTTTGGAGCATACGGAGATAACTATCTTCGCCACCGATCTCGCGGAATCGGCGTTCGGCGTCGGCAGCTTCACCGACTTGGCTGTAGGCAAGGACCATGTCGCGGAGGGCTTCTTTGAGCAGGGCAAGGCGGCGGCTGTTGCTTCCTTTAAAGTTCTCGGAATCACGGGCGTAATTGACGACGGCGACAAACTTGTTGAGGGCGTCTTGGTAGCGAATCATGTTGTAATCGCACCACGCCACTTTGTAGAGCGCAAAGCCGTAGATGCTGGTGTCGCGGAAGCGTAAGACCATCTCGTACTGTTGTTTGGCGTTTTTCACCTGCCCTTTTTCAAAGTAGTATTCGGCAAACGCAAGATAGGCGTTGGGAATAAAGGGACATTTGGGATAAGTTCGCGCAAATTTTTGAAGAAATGGGCGGTAAACCCCCAGACCTTTTTGGATTTCGTTCATCTCGATCAGGTTTTTGCCGAGGAAGAAATAGGCTTCGCAAAGACGGGAATAATCGGGATAATTGTTGATGATCTTGAAGTATTCGGTGGCGGCTTTTTTGCGGGCCTCGTTGGCGCGAGTCCACGCCTGTTTTTGGAGGCGCTTTTTTTCGGGCCAATCAGGGCGGCCTTGAAAGTCATCATAACGGTGACCGACAAAGTCGTAGTACTTGCTGCTTTCCCAGTAGTGTTCGGCGAGACGGAAGTAGAGGTCGGCGCGTTGGTCTTTGGGGGTGGTTTCGATGATCTCTTTGAGGGACTTGATCTGTTCGTCGGTGATTTGGCGCTGACGCTCTTGGTTAAAGCGCTCGAAGGCTTGGAGCTTCATGGGGCCGCGTTTTTTGTTGTCCTCAACGGGAGCGACCTTCATTTTTTTGATCTCTTGGATCTCGTACGAGCGCTTCTTACTTTTGAGGCTCATGCCCTTTTTTTTACGCAGTTCACGGTAAGACTTTGCGTCCACCGATTGCGGAACAAAAAGGGCTGTCCCCAAGAGAAGCGTAAGGATAGCACGGGAATACGCTCTCATGACATATTTCTCCTCTGGTGAGTTTAACGATGACACTCACCTTTGATGCGATAATTATAATAACCAAGTTCATCGATCCAATATTCGTTTTGAAAAGGCCAGAAGGTGTAATCGTCAGCGACAGAGACAGAGACGTCGATTGACTCACGCCCATCCTTTTTTTGGCCTTTGACGCGCATGGTGAAGCCACCCGATTCGTTGGCGGCTTTGTTGATGCGTTCTTTTTGAGCACCAAGGGTTTCGTATTGGATCTTGAGAGCCTGCCCGATGAACCCTTGGAGTTCGGTTTGGGCTTTGAGGATGCGTTCGCGAGCGCGAGCGCCGGCTTCTTTGATCTTCTTGACGCGTTCTTCGCGGAGGCGTTTTACCATCTCAAGGCCGATGGCGGATTGTTGCCATGCTTGGCTGCTTTGCTGGATGATGGCGAGTTCGCCTTCGAGTTCTTTGATGTAAGAGAACAAGACTTGGAGCGGCTTGTCGCGGAAGGTGAGGTTGAGGATGCGCTGGAACATTTGCTCGCTTGGATCGTCCTCAAGTCCTGCGACTTTGGTCTTTTCTTCTTGTTGATTGCGCAGTTCTTTGAGGGCCTTGTACATCTTTTCATCGTTGGGGTTGCGTTGGAGGAAGCTGTTGAGCGAAGCGACAAGTGGGCGGTTTTGGGCGAGATAATCTTGAACGATTTTTTTGACTTCTGTGTAGCGACATCTCTCAAAAAAGCTGACCGCTTGAATGATACCGATCTCGGGGTAGTATTCGTTCTTGAAGTACGGGGAGCGAAGGGTATGGATGATTCCGAGCGCTTCTCCGTACTTGCCGCGGCGCAAAAAGGCCCAAGACATTTCAAACAGCGCATCCAGCCAACGGGGGCTGTTGCGTGGGATGGCTTGATACCAGTAGGTGGCTCCGCCGAAGTGTTTTGCGCTGTAGAGAACGCGTGCGATGCCCATGATACCGAGTTCAAAGACGCGTTGGCGCATTTCTTTGTCTTGGATGCGCATGGCGGCGCGAGCAGCGCGTTTGAAGGCTTGTGCTGATTTTTTTGCGAGTTCCGCACGATTGGAGGTATCGTAGATCGCGCCAAGGATGTATTGGGCGCGAGCGTAGAATTCGGGTTTTTGAGAGCGGACGCGGTTGAGCAAGCGTTGAGCGAGGGGGAGGCGTTTTTCGATCGAGAGGTCTTCGCGCAAGTAGTAGTATTTTCCGAGAAGATAAAGCAATTCGTCGCGATATTGATTGGGGAAGTCGCTCACATTAAAGCTGCGCAGTTTTCCAAGGAACATCGACTCGTTTTGAAGCTTTCGACTGACTGTGATGGAGTAGGTGAGGGCGCGTTTGAAGTAGCGGTGGTTGGCGCCTGCGCGGATGATATCGGTGAAGTAGTCGAGTGCAGCGTGAAACAGGCCCATGCGGTAGAGGGAGAGGGCCAGTTGGAACTGTGCGGCTTGGAAATAGCGGGAGCCTGCGGCGTCTTTGACGACACGGTAAAACATGAGGCTTGCTGCGGCGTAGTTTTTGTCTGCGTAGAAGGTGTTTCCACGAGCCATCTCGCGGCTACCGGCTTGTTTGTTGAGTTTGATCGGGCCGAACGTGAATCCGCGACGTCCCGGAGGTTCTTGGTTGTTGTTTTCAAAGATATCGAGTTGGGCTTGGGCGGGGCAAGCGAAGCCCAAGCCCATGAGCGCGCCACAAAGCAGCGCCAATCGTTTCCAAAGCGGACGTGCCATCATGTTTTTTTCCTTACATAGGCAAGAATGGCTCGGGACAAGGCCGACGCCACAGACGGGTTGAGCAGACAGGCGAGCGCGTTCTTGGTGCATGGGAGGTGTGCGGATTAGCTGGTATAGAGCGATGTGACGGGAAGCACGAAGCCAACGCCAAAAGTTGCAAAGAGGTTGTGGTTGAGTACGCTCACGCTGCCGCCAAGCAAGTTCTGACTAAAAACGTAATCACGGATATCCATGCGCACAAAAAACCAGCTTGCGAGCATCCATCGCATGCCGAGGCCAAAACTTACACCAAAGAGATCACTTCGGTTGGTGCGGATATATCCTGCACCGGCCGTGACGTAGGCGTCGATATCAACGATGGCGTTGCCGGCTCGAAACTTTCCGGGAAAAGGCGTCCAAACAAAGCTACCAAACGCCATGATCTGGGGCCGTGCAAAGTCAGGGTTGATCTTGAGTGTCGTTCCATCGGGAGCAGGGGTGGTTCCTTCGCCTGCACGCAAGCGATCAACGATGGTGGTGTTGAAGCCTGTTCCAAACAGGCCCATCACTTCGAATCCAAAGGATTCAGTTGCGTGGAAGGTGTAGCTTCCGCCGCCCATGATCACTTGCATAAAACCGTCGTTGATGGAACCTGCAAAGATCCCGCTGATCTCGTGGCGTCGCTTCTTTGTGATGGACTTGAGTTGAAAGACGTCCACGCGATCTTCGGTGAGTGGGGCTGCGACGGCAGAGGCCGGCAGTCCGAACCACAACAGGCATAGCGAGAGGAGTACGGAAGAGATCAAGCGTTCTGTGCGCAATGCAATACCTCACTCGAACAAGATTCGGAGGAGCCAACCAGCGCGATCGGGGGTTTGTTGCTCTCTCGGGGTCTATGACAACGTATCATGGCGAACAATCGGGTTTATCCGTAGAAGATCCATCGAGGGATCCTGTGTGTTTTGGATGCAATCTCATCACAGCAAGCCAGCGAAACCATGAGGGAACTTGTTTTGAAAAAGTGTGCATCATGATTGGGTCTCCGCGACGTATGAGATCGTTCCGTTGCATCGGAAGGCGTTGCTGTTCTCGCAGAGGATGTGTTTCAATTGCCGGGTTTTGCGAGGTATACGACTTTGATCTTGGCCCCGGGTTGGGGCTGTTGTTTAGCGGCACCGCTGAGTTTGATGATGTGTTGGTTGCTGCCTGCTGCGGGGGGAATGTACAACCAACCATCTCCATAACATTTGTTTGCGGGTCCGCATTCTTGGGAGCCAACGCAGGCACCGTTGGCATTACAATCTCCGACTATCGGGGCTTTTGCGATCTCTTCGACGCTACCGTTGGGTTGTGTGACTCGAACGACCAGCCCATTCGGATTTTCGGGCTTTTTCGAGAGTACGATGTTTTTGAGGCGATCGATGATGGCTCCTGCGAAACGCAAAAGAGCTTCGCGGAATCCGTTGTCATCCCCGCAGATCGGGAACCAACGTTCGTTGGGATCGCCCGTACTGGTTTGTGAAATGAAGTCAAACAGGCGGAAACCTCCCGCAGCATCGGCATCTGGGGATTTACATCCGCCGCATTTTCTTGACACCGGAGCAGGGGTTAAATACTCGCATTTTCCGCCACTTGTGCCACATTCGCTATTCTGTGTGCAACCACCTTGCGGATCGATCGAGGTTTGCGTTCCGGGCTTGTTGACAAAGGGATCGCCGATCAAGCCAGAGACGATTACTTCGCGTTTGAGGCTTTTGATGAAGTCGATGTACTTGCTCACGCTGACGAGTTTGTCCATTTGCCCTTTTTCGGGTTGGCCGTCAGGGCCGATCAAAGGGTTGCCTTTGTCGTCTGTTAGCGTCACGCTGGGGGGGATAAAGCAAGTGTCGGGTGTGCGTTTTTCGTCGAGCTTGTCTTCATGCGAGCAATCGTCTTCGTCGGAGATGATGATGATGGCGAGCAAGGAGCCTTCGCGCAAAAAGCCTTTGTTATCGGTATCTACGAAACCACCTGACGCGCTTTTGCTGAGTGCGGCTTGGATGGCTTCAAAGTGGCGTTCAAAGTTGGAGCCTTTGGTGCCGACGGCAGCGTTTTTGGTGAAGGCATCGACGATTTGCTTGGTGGTGAGGCTGGACGTAATGATTTTGGGGGTGTTGGGATCGGCTTGGACAATACGCCCCCAACCGTTGGGGTTGAAGACTTTGTCCATGTCTGTGGTGAGGATGCCGATCTGGAAGTCTTTGACATCTTTGTTGAGCAATTCTTGAATGAAGCGCTCGAAGTTGTTGCGAAGTTTGGTTTGTTCCTCGGCCATCGAACCCGAACTATCGATAAGGAAGAGGATGTCAACGCCTTTGTCGGCACCTTGGCTGCCAACGTCTTCGGGGACGATGTAAGTGTTGTTGGGGAGAGATTGTAGCGGATAGGAGTTGCAGCCCACCACGACAGGAGCGATAAGTAGGCCAATTAGCCCGATAATCCGAAAGAACGAGGGCCATTTTTGAGAGCGACGAGCGGCTTGGGGTCTCATGGTTTCTTGGCTCCATCCCAATGAAGGAAAGTCCATACGTAAAGCGCCGAAACACAAAGCGAAAGGAATCGTCGATACAAAAACAAGTGTTGATTCAAGTAGATACGACGAAGGCGCAAAAAGCATCCACATC
>CAUJFU010000181.1 GCA_963169055.1 Myxococcota bacterium | reverse complement strand
CTTTATTATCGTTCTACATGATCTGCAATACGTTTTGCGTTTGCTTCTCTCTCTTTGCTTTGCCTGAAAAGCCTTGTCTTTTCCTTTAGAAAGAACACCTTGCCTCCGTTGATTCCTTTTTGATTCGACGAAAAAACATACTTTTGATACTTCATGACGGACATACACATGGATAAAAAACCAAGCTCTACCGACAAAAAAAACGATCCAAAGAAGATCCTTCGACGACGCGGCAACGAAGAGGTTGTCTTCGACCCTTCTCTCGAATCCCTCAGCTACGAAAAACTCGACGCCGCCGAAAATCCCGAATCTTCCGCTCCAAACACTTCTTCTAACTTGCGCCTCCCCCGAAGAAAACTCAACAAACGCGCCAGAAAAGTCCGTCCTGCTGAACTTCCCGAAGACATTCAAAAAAAAATACAAGAAGGCGAAAGCCCCACGATACCGCTCTCTCCACTTCTAGCGAAGGATTCCCAGATGGCCGCAAAAAAACGTACCCCCAAAACTGCTCTCGCGCAAACCACAACCACCCCCAAACGGCGCGGACGCCCCCCCAAACAAAAAAGCGCCACCGATATCCGTTCTCTTCTCAATAATCCCGAAAAGTTCAAACAAGATAGCAACGCCCTCGTTGATCTCGTCCGCAAAATCGATCAAACCCCCTTGCACGCCGGACCTCGAAAGCGCGGACGCCCTCCCAAACACGCCACCCACCTGCGCAGCTTTTTTACCAACGAAACCGCACCCTCCGAACGTTCCTCTTCTGTTCAGCACCCCACAACCTCCTCTCCTCACCCATCCTCCCATTCCGCCTCTGCCCTCCCTGCCCCAACGACCGACGCAAAGCTCGCCGCTTCGCTTGCCCAAGCCGCTACACAGTCCCCCGCTCCCAAAAAACGCGGGCGACCCAAAAAACAAGTGGATTCCCCCCTCTCTTCGGCTTCTGTGACTTTCTCTGATGCAACATCCGAACACCCCACCACGCCTTCTTCTTCGCAATCGCCCCCAGTTTCTTCGCAATTGCCACAAGCACCCAACGCAACACTTTCTTCGCCTTCTTTGCCTGAAGCTCCAAACGCAACACTTTCTTCGCCTTCTTTGTCGGAAGCTCCGAGAAAACGTGGGCGACCGAAAAAGTCAGAATCTATCCATTTGATCGCTCCTTCTGCACCTCTCCAAAAGCGTGGCCGTGGCAGACCTCGCAAGTCAGAATCCCTCTCCTCTCTTCACTCTGTTCCTGCTGCATCCATCCAAACATCCCCATCTTCCGTTGGATACCATGCCCTCCAACCCATCACGACAACCGATGCCGCAACCGATGCGCCGAAAAAGCGCGGCCCCGGCCGCCCCAAAAAATCAGAATCCCTCGTACAAAACACCTCACCCCTTCCTCTCCAAAAGCGTGGGCGCGGGCGACCCCGCAAAACCGAAAGCCTTGTCTCCCTTCCTGCCATTTCAAACACTCTGAGTTCGGCGATTGTCTCGGCTGTTGCAGAACCATCTCCTTCTACCAACTACTCGCCTAGTGCCGATACCTTGGCCCAAACCCACGAAGCCGCAAACAACACGGCTGCCGTTGTTGCAGAAACACCGCCAAAACGCGGACGTGGCCGGCCCCGCAAAAATCCAATCCCCCAACCTTCCCAACACACAAGCCCTCCCATCAAACGCGGTCCCGGACGGCCTCGCAAAATCGAAAACCTCGTCGCCGCTGTTTTCAAAGATGCACCCAAAAAACGCGGCCCTGGCCGCCCCCGAAAAGCCGATATCCTTCAACGTCAGCGCAAAAAATCCTTGCAAGGCGTTGGACCCGGACAAGCCATCACCTTCCGTGCCTTGCAAACTCAACTCGAAGCCCTCCAAGCATGGCGCAATAAAGATGAAACTGTCCGCCTACGTGTCCGCAAAGCCCTCGAAGGCAGCGCAAAACGTACCGACGACAGTGATTACCGCGAAGTGATCGAAACCTTGATCTTTAAAATGCTTTATCCCGAAGATCACCAAGGCGAGTAATACGAAATCCGCCCGTATTATGAATGGAAACTTTCTTCTAATTGCGACGCCAAAGCCTGAAGGGCTTGTCTATCAAAGCGGTAAGGTTCGCGGCAAAAATCGCAGGCGATCTCGGCTTGTCCTTGCTCGTCTGCGATCGCCCGCAATTCTTCTGCACCCAAACTCAACAGCGCCCGCTCGACCCGTCGCAGGCTGCACGTACAGCGGAAGGACAAAGGCCGCTCTTCCACGATGTGGTAGGTCTCACCGAGCAATTCGTGCATGATCGACGCAAGCGGGACGCCTGCTTCGATCTGCTTGACCACCGAATCCATCTGTTTGATCTGCGCTTCCAACTTGTCGATCACCGCCTCCTCTGCCCCCGGCATCAATTGCAGAATAAATCCTCCCGCCGACAAGACGCTCCCATCCTCGCCCAACAACACCCCCACCCCCACCGACGAAGGTGTTTGCTCAGATTGTAAGAAATAGTATGTAATGTCGCTTCCTACCTCACCGTTGATCAACGGCACTGTCCCACGATACGCCTCGTCTTCTCCTGTGTCGCGTAATACATACAAAAATCCCTCTTTCCCGATCGTTGCACCCACATCGATCGTCCCCGGCTCACCGTTGGGATGCCCGATCTGCGGAGATCCCACATAGCCGCGCACGCTCCCGTCAGCCCGAGCATCCACTACGATCCGTCCGATCGGACCGTCCCCCCGAAATTCCAGAGCCAATTGGTGTTGCTCTTCTTTCAACATCCCCGCCATCATCACACCCGCCGAAAGCACTCGGCCCAACGCAACGCTGGCATTCGGCCACGTCTCATGGCGGCGACACAAACGGCGCACCAGTTTCGTCGTCTGGCACATATACGCACGCACTTGCCCGTTGTACGCAAGTGCTTTGATCAACACATCTTGATTCGTCACAGCTTTCTCCGCTCTTTCTTCTTTGTGGTTTTTGTGCATCGCTCGCTCACCCACGCCTCCTTGCGCTGGCAGAGATTGACGTCACACGGACTTCGTTCTACAACGTACGCGCAAGGTGGCGTGTTTGCACTTTGCGGTACGTTCTCTTATTTTTGTAGGAAAATAGAATGTCTGCTCTGCGTTTTGTTTTTCGTCTCCTGCCTTTGGCTTGGATCGGGGGAGGCTGTCTTACGATCTCCTTTTGGTTTCTGCAAGGGTGCGATCTGGGGCCTCCGTCAGAAGCAGCCATCGAGGCGACGGCTCGTTTGGAGATCGTGCAAGGTACTGAAAAAAAAGACGAACCTGTTGTTGAGCCTTCCACCGAGCCGCCTCCCTTCGAACCTTCACCCGAAGCGATCTCTCCCGAAGAATTCGCCTCTGAACCCCAACAAGCCGATGCCACCGAACCTTTTACACCCGAACCCGAACGCACGCCCGAACCAATGCCCGAACCGATGCCCGAGCCTGTGCCTGAACCCGCCAACGAGCCGACCCCTGAGAAAGATCCCGGACAAGGCACCTCGATCGGCCCGTATTGGATCACCTACTACTACCTCGCACAAGAACAACAGTACACAGGCACACCAGACACCGATCTATATGATGCCAACTGTAAAAAGATCGCGACGGTTTCAAGCAATTATTCGGATGCTGTTTGCATCGAAGGCAGCGGAAAACTCAAAGATGGCCGTGTGATCAACTACGCAAAAACCTGTAGCTGCGGGCGTTCCTGTCGTGGCGGAAGCATCATCTGCTACAGCGTCTTGGACCCCGCACGCTTTCCTTGGGGCCTTGGCTCGCGCAGCAACGCCCTTGTCCCCCTGCGATCTCTTGCGACCGATCCATCGCTGCTGCCTTATGGAACCCTCGTGTATATCCCCCAATGGGACGGCGTTTTGATTCCTGCTCTCGATGGCTTGGGCGGCTGGACGCATGATGGATGTTTTCGCGCTGACGATGTCGGCGGAGCCATCAAAGGCCAACACTATGATTTTTTTGCCGGAACATCGGCCATGTGGAAAGCTCTTGAAAAGATCCATCCTACACGCACCAACCTCCAACTCTTCAAAAACCCACCGCGCTGTGCGCATCTCAAACCCTGATCGACTCGAATCGGACTAATGACGGGGCTTGGTGGAGTTTTACCCCACGCCCCACTTCCAAGATCCCGACTCCATTAAACCCGTACGGACGGGAGAATCGATGTTTTTAAACCAACGACGGCACCGTCCGACGTGCCGCAAACACGGGCTTTTTGCCCACAAATGACGCCTATCGAAGATACCTTTCTTGTTCAAAACCATGATTCCTTTTGTAGGTCTGTATCGCGATGTCACTCGACACTTTCCGAAAACGCGCCTTGTTGCGCAATCTGCTGTTTAATCTGATCGGTGTCTTCTTTGGAATTGGGCTGGTCGGATACGGCGCTTGGCAACTCAACGTCATGATCCGCAGCCGTTGGCTTTCTCCCCTAGAACAAGGGTATGCACGCTTGCTTTCCCAAGAGAGTCTGCCCTACGAACGCGAAGATGCGCGCTACAAGCTCTCTTTCTTGCTCACCAGCGCGCAGCAAAAAACAAGAGCGTTGACGATCTTTGACCAAGATCTTTTCCATCACATGGAGAAGAGGGCAGACGCTCGATCTCGCGAATTCTCTTATGCTCTGGCTGCACACCCTACAAGAATATGGGTGTTTCTTCGCTTGGGAGCGTATCGTCACAAACCCAAGCCCTTGCCGACTTCTGCGTGGATCTTGATGATCGGGGTGATCCTTTGCGGTGTGGCCTTGTGGATTGCGGCATTTCGCAGCGTCAAAGAACGCAGAAGGCAGCTTGTTTTCGAGCAAGTTCTTGCAGACAACGAAGCTCGCCGAAAGACCCGTACAGCCGAGCCCCCGTCAAAGGCAACGGCTTTTTGAGCAAGCTCTCGCGAACAACGAAGCCCGCAAAAAGACCCGTACAGCCGAGCCTCCGTCAAAGGCAACCAATGGTGTCTTCCCCGTCTTCTCTTTCTATAGGATAGGAGTTACGCAGTTGAAAAGGAAAACCCTCAGATGTCAGCACATTGTAGGGGCGGTTCGCGAACCGCCCGCGCCCGAACATTGGCCTTTTTCGTATCCAACTGCGTAAGTCCCATAGGAGTTACGTAGTTGCCAAAAAAAGCCGTGTTCGCGACACTTCAAGCGACAGAGTCGTTGTTTTGAAAAACCTGTGCTTTCTTCGCCAAACACGGGGTCAAGGGGCGATAGTCTATGGCGGGGTGTGGGTTGACACCCCACCAAACCATCCAAACGCGCAAGTCCTATTCCATTCAAGAGGTAGTTATGTTTCGTTCGGTGTTGTGTTTCCTGTCGGTTGGTTCGTTGTTTTCGGGCTTTGCTTGGGCCCAAAAGCCAGCCACAACATATTATTCTGCCGATCAATGGAGGTTTTCTGAGCCTTCGCCTGATCCTCTTCATCCATTGCGTCGCTTTCTCCGCCGCCCGCCCAAGGGATTCGTCGACCTCAAAGAAAGAATCCCCGATATCCACCTCCAGATCCGTTACCATACCCCACACAACTTTACGGGGGCTCCGCTGCCCGGTTATGGAGCGCCCGGGGCGTGGATGCGAGAGAAAGCAGCCGATGCACTCGCCCAAGTCCAAGACTCCTTGCGCAAACAAGGGCTGAGCTTGCTTGTCTATGATGCTTATCGCCCGATACGCGGGACGCTTGCGATGGTCGCTTGGGCTAAACGCACTCAACAAACCCATCTGCTCAAAGGCTACATCGCCACTCGATCAGGCCACAATCGCGGCCATACCATCGATTTGACGATCTGTGATGCCAAAACAGGCAAGGCGCTTGATATGGGCAACGCTTACGATACTCTCAACGAGACCAGCCACACCCGCAACGCTCGGGGTTATGCTCTCCAAAATCGCTTGTTGCTTTTGCGGGTGATGCGCAGCGCAGGATTCCGACCCTACAACAAGGAATGGTGGCATTTTAGCTTTCGTATGCCCGCCAAAGCCCGCGATGTTCCGTACGGATGTTATGAACCCAACGAAAAAAGATGGCGGCCCCCCAAAGGGTGGGAACAGCCGGGCTTTCAAATGCCGAAGGTCTGGAAACCTCGGCCTTGCCGATGATCTCGCTGCTTCGACAGGAACACCCGTGCGATCTTCTTTCGTCTGGAAACCTCGACCTTGCCGATGATCTCGCTGCCTCGACAGAAACACCGATGCGGTCTTCTTTCGATTGTGCGAGCGCAACATGGAGGCCTGAATATGCAACCTTTTGTATCTTGGTTTTTGGGCTACAACTTTTTCTCTGTAAATCCCACACCACGGCTCTTTTTGAATCAGGCATCGATCTCACGGGGGCGATGGTTCGGGTGGATGCTGTTGTTCTTGGCCTCTTCTTCTTTCCTGTGGGCCGATACACCGAGCGTCTCTTGGTTTTCTGGGCCATTTGAACAAGCCTTGCAGATCGCAAAGCAACAAAAGAAACAAGTGTTTCTCGATATGTACGCAGACTGGTGTCACCCCTGCAAACGGATGGAGCGCGAAGTTTTCCCCAAGCCCGAAGTACGCACTTTTCTGGAGAAGCATTTTGTCTCGCTCAAAAGAGACGGTATGCTCGGAGAAGGGGCGTTTTTGGCCAAACGCTACAACTGCGTGACCTATCCTTGTATGCTGGTGATCGACGAACAAGGCCAAGAAGTCGGTCGATTGACGCGCTTTACGCTTCCACAACCTTTTGTGCAGCAGTTGAGCGAACTGCGCGATGGAAAAAATACGCTCCCCGATCTCTTGACCCAACTCCAGCAACATCCGCGTGATCCTGTCCTACATTTTCGCGTCGGTTTCCGCTACGCCTACCGAGGCGACGCCCGCTGCATCCAACACCTCCAATTCACCTCGCAAAATCCTCCCCCCCAGTTTCCACACCTCGCAGCCAAGGCCATGTACACACTCGGGCGCATCTATTATCGCAACACCTTGCGCGATTGCGCTTCTGCCAACCGCATTTTTCTCGACTATATGAAACGCTTCCCAAACGGTACGGATATCCAACGTGTTCGCAATCTCTACAACGGTTGCCTTCGACGCCTTCGCCGCTAAACTCGCTGTTATCTCACCGCACCCCAACGGCCTCACAACACGCCTTGCAACGGTTTTCTTCGACGACTTGCCCGTGTATAGGGCGTTTTGGTGACGTTGCCGTATCACAACACGCCCGACAACGGTTCTCTTCGACGCCTCTACAGCTCGCCACTCGCCGAAGGCTTCTTTGTTGACACGCCCAAGGCCAAGCAACATCCGACATCCCCGTTGATCTTCGCGCCGTCGGCCTTCGCTGCGAGGGCAAGGCCAATCCGCACCTTGCCAAGTTGCCCACCAAATGCCTATAACGATCAATCGTCTAGCGCATTTCTGCGCAGGTTCTGTTTCGTTTGGTCACAACACGGCGGAGCATGGGGGGAACACGTGGCATCGTTTTTCTCAAAGGAGGTTGTATGCGTCATCTCGTCAGATCGGGCTGGTATGCGGGTTGGTTTGGATGGGTGGTGATGGCTTTGGTGTTTTTGGGGGCTGAGCGCGCAAATGCCCAAACCATCGGCCAATGGTACATGCACGAAGGCAGCGGAATCGCAAACTTTGCTTGCCAAAGTCAGCATGGTGCCGTCTTCTCTTATCAATATGCCTCGATCCCACCGTGGCCTGATGCGGGTTGGAAGCTGGCTCCCGATCCCACGATCATCAATTTAAACCGTCGTTCTTCGCTTTGTGATGCAGGGACGCCGTGTCGTTGTGGGGGTGACTTCACCTATTTTCGCAACGAAGTCTCGATCCCTGCCAACTACAGCATGACCAGCTTTGTGGTCGAACTCAACGGCATGGACGACGGCACGCGCATCACCATCTACAATTCCCGCTACCCCAACGGCGTCACGCCCCCCAACGGCTACGTCTTCCTCGGACAAAGCCTTTCCCAAGACCTCCAATCTTACGCAGCCATCGGCGAAGTCAACGTCATCCTCTTGACGCATATCGACGACTGTTGCCAAGACTCCAACCTTCGCGAAGCCTACATCCGACTCAATGGACAACGCGTACCCACCTGCCAACCCACCAACGAGATCTGCGACAACCTTGATAACGATTGCGACGGACAGATCGACGAAACCTTCTTGAACAAAGGCCAAACCTGCAATGTCGGCGTCGGAGAATGCCGACGCAGCGGGACTTTTGTGTGCGATGCCGCTAAAACAGGAACCACCTGTTCCGTTCAACCCGGAAATCCACAGACCGAGATCTGCGACGGCAAAGACAACGATTGCAACGGCCTCACAGATGAAACATTTCCCACCAAAGGCACTGCCTGTGAAGTCGGCGTTGGGGCTTGCAAACGTACAGGACAATTGATCTGCGCCGCCGATGGTTCAGGTCTGATATGTTCTGTTCAGCCCGCTGCTGCGCAGTCCGAGATCTGCGATGGCATTGACAACAACTGCAACGGTCAGATCGACGAGAATTTTCCCGACAAAGGGGCAGCATGCGAAGTCGGCCTCGGAGCTTGTAAGAACAGCGGGACGTGGGGCTGTAAAGCCGATGGATCGGGGCTGTCCTGCTCGGCCACCCCAAGCGCTCCACAAGCCGAACGCTGCGATGGCATCGACAACAATTGCAACGGTCAGATCGACGAGGACTTTGCGACGCTCGGTCAAAGCTGTACTGTGGGCGTGGGGGGATGCCAAAAGACCGCGAAGTTTGTTTGTAAGGCCGATGGCTCAGGCGTGGAGTGTCCTGTGAGCGCAGAACCCCCAATACCCGAGATCTGCGACGGCAAAGACAACGACTGCAACGGCCAGATCGACGATGGTCTTGTGCGCGCTTGCCAAAGTGCTTGTGGTGCGGGCGTTGAAACCTGCAAGGCCGGTGTATGGGACACTTGCAGCGCACGCACCCCCAAACCCGAAGAGTGCAACGGTTTGGACGATGATTGCGACGGACAAGTCGATAATGCCGTCGCTCGGTCTTGTTCGACAACCTGCGGTAATGGCACCGAGACCTGCCTCAATGGTCGTTGGGGCGCTTGCAGCGCTCAACAACCCAAGCCCGAAGAGTGCAACGGCAAAGACGATGATTGCGATGGTTCGGTCGATAACGGGCTCGCGCCTCGGGATTGTCAAGCGGCTTGTGGAAAAGGGACAGCCACCTGCCAAAACGGCCAATGGACGGGATGTTCAGGGCCTCCGCCTGAAACGGAAACCTGCAACGGCAAAGACGACGATTGCGACGGCGTGATCGACAACGGAGTCACCCGAAGCTGTCAAAGTGCCTGTGGCCCGGGCCTTGAGACCTGCCGCAATGGTCAGTGGATGGCCTGCAGCGCTCCGCGCCCACAGCCCGAGATATGCGACGGACGCGACGATGATTGTGACGGTAGCATCGACAACAACGCAGCTTGTCCGACAGGACTCCAATGCAAAGAAGGCCGTTGTGTCGCGACTTGTCGAGGCGGCGAATGTCCCCAAGGCCAAACCTGCCAAGGCGGCGTGTGCATCGGTGCGGATGCTTGCGCAAATGTTCGATGCCAAGGGGATCAGCGTTGCTTGGGAGGGCGGTGTGTTGATCTGTGTACGTTGGTGCAATGTCCTACGGGGGATATCTGCTCGGGTGGAAAGTGTGTCCCCAACGATTGCTATATGACGGGCTGTCCGTCTGGATCGCGTTGCGTGGGTGGGCAATGCGAAACGGATCCATGCCGAGGCGTCCAATGCGCCGCCAACGAGTTTTGCCGCGATGGAAAGTGCGTTTCTTCTTGTGCAGGTGTCACTTGCGCACGAGGTGAGATCTGTATCGACGGTCAATGCAAGCCCGATCCGCGCCAACAAGGCCCTTGTGCAGGCGTCACTTGCGCGCAAGGTGAGATCTGTATCAACGGCCAGTGCAAAGGCGATCCATGCGCTTCGGTTTCTTGCCCCAAAGGACGGGCTTGTGTGGATGGTCTGTGCGAACACGATCCATGCCTTTCGATCCAATGCCCCAAAGATCAACGCTGTGTACAAGGCCAATGTATCGAGGACAAAACTCAAAACGAGCCAGGAAACCCCGATGGCAACGCGCCTGATGGCAGTTCCGAAGAGTCTCCGACAAATCCCGACACAAACGCCGAGCCTGTAGCGGATACGACCGCAACACCCGATATCCCTCAAGGTACGGAAGATCCAACGAATACAACCGAACAAGACAACACCACCGAAAAAAAGATCGGCGGTGCAGGAGCCGATGAAACGGGAAGTGAAGGGCGTTATCAATCACCGGGATGTGCTTGTGATGCGACTGCGCCTGTGGCTTCTTGGTGGTTGGGCTTGTGTCTGCTTGCGTTTGTGCTGTTGCGTCGCCAACGCATCCGCCTTGTTGCGATGCGGCGATCGCAAGGAGAGGAGCGAGGTTTTTGATGTTGGACCTTTATTTGATTCGTCACGCAGAGAGCGAAGCCAACGTAGAGATCGAACACCGCGTGGGGGGAAGCTGCCCTGCATCGCCTTTGACAGCGCGTGGTGAAAAACAAGCGCGCCGCGTTGGACATCGTCTTGTTTCCGAAGGAATACGTTTCGATCAGATCTACTGTTCGTCGGCTGTTCGGGCCGTTGAGACGGCACGATTGATCGCACATGAATTGGATTATCCCTTTGAACAAGTCGGTGTGATCGAGGCATTGGGAGAGATCAAGATGGGAGCGTGGGAAGGCCAGCCCCGCGAACAAGTCTATCAACCTCATATCATGGCGCAGATCAAAGAAGATCCGTGGGGCTTCACGCCTCCGGGCGGAGAGTCACAACGCGATGTCGAAAAGCGGATGCTCTCTTGGGTTGAAGAAACGCTGATCCCGGGGTGGCAAGACGCCGATCGCCGCGTCTTGATCGTGGGGCATGGTTTGGCGATCCGCTGTTTGTTGCGCGGAATCCTCGATTTTTCTCCCGCTCACACTTATAAGGCTGTTCTCGACAACACAGGCATCTGTCAGCTTAAATATACGCCGCGTGGTTGGCAATTCTTGCGTTTCAATGACAGCGCACATCTCCTTGCTCAAGAAAAACTCAGCGCCAAGATCCGTTAACCGAAGAACAATCCCCAACTAGTCACTCTTATGGAAAGACGGATGATCCAAAACAAGCATTTTTTGTCCTTGGTGGTGTTTGTCGTCGTGATCGGCTGTTCGTTCGCTCAAGGCGGCGAGGTTTGGGCTGCATCTCTCAAGCCTTTGTTGTCTTCGCGCCCTTCTTTTTTGGGGAGTTTGCGCGAGTCGATCCGTGCGATGAAGGCGGGGGATCTTGTGCGATGGAAACAAGCCTTGGACCGCGCTGAAGCCTACAAAGATCTTTTTGTGAACGAGTCGCCGATGGGTTGGTTCTCTGATCGAGAGATCTGGTTGCGCTTGGTGCGCTATCACTATCACCGCGCCAAAGTCGACTGCCCTGATCCGACAAAACCGCATGAACCTTCCAAACAACAGCTTAGGCAGATGTATAAAAAGGCCGAAAGCTGCCTCAAAGAATTCCAGCAGGCTGTCTCCTATTTTCAGCGTTATTTTCGAGGGCTTTGCGGCCACCGCTGCCTCGCCGAAGGCAAAAAGCGCGATCTGTACACGCAACAAGGCGTGTTGCGGATGGAAGCTTTGCAGTTTCAGCTTTATCTGCTTCGGGACTATGAGCGATTCTTGTTCAAAACCTTGTGGTTTCGGCCCATCTCGATTTGGCGTACAACAGCGTGGAAAAAGAAGGTCGAAACATGGCGTTCGATGCTGACCTACGCAGGGATCTTGTCGCCGTGGGTCAAGCGAAAGCAACTGCGCAAGCAAAAAGCGGATCTATTGGCCTCGACCTTGCGGACTTTCCGACGCCGAACGCTTGGGTTGCGCAAGAGCCACGGTCCTGTAATGCAGATGGCGACCATCGGCTTGTTGTTCACACTTTCAGGCGCGATGGGACTCTTGATCTATGTCTCGATCCTCGAACTCCAACAGGCGAATTTCCAAAGCCCGTATGCCGAAGCGGGGCTTGCGGTGATTGCTTCGGTGACGACTGCGGGGATGATCTTGGGGGTGATCGCGCTGTTTGCTTTGCCTGATCCGCAGTTATTTCGCGAGTTGCAACACACTCACGCGCTTTATCTAAGTGGCAATCCGCCCTTACCTTCGAGGCTTCAGCGCGTGGGTCGCGTGTTTGGCGATCCTCCCGTGTCTTTGGGGCTTCGGCGTGTGGGCCGCGTATCCCCTGTGCGCTTGCTCCCAAAAGTCTCTACACAAAACGCAACGATTCCGATCCCCGTTCGTGCGGAGATCTTGTGGCGTGCATGGTGATTTGGTCAAAGTGGTGCGGTGGGTTTGAGGGGTGGTTAGAGGATTTTCTCAAGGAAGTAGGGCATCTGCTGTCGCCACCAAAACCAGTGGTGTTCGACATCATGGCCCCAATAATCGACGATGGCGGGGATGTTTTTTTGTTGAAGGATATCGTGCAACAAGCGGGTGTCGTGGATCATCCGTTCTTCCCATGCACCGAGGCCCACGCACAAGACGATCTTGGCGTGTCGATAAGGTTCGAGATAGTTGGGGTCGTGCAGACGGGGAAGATAATCGATCGGGGAGTGAAAGTAGACGTTGCTGTCCATGTAATCGCCCACCGAAAAAGCGGCGCGATACACTCCTGAAAGAGCGATGGTTCCGCTGAATAGGCGGGGATAGCGAAAGAAAAAGTTGGCTGCATGAAAAGCCCCAAGGCTGCATCCTGTGGTCAAGATCGGCTGTGGGCCCCGACAATGCGCGTGGATGAAGGGGACCACTTCTTTGGCGATGTATTGATCGTACAACTCATGACGTCGAGCACGTTCGGCAGGGCGAAGTCTGCGATCCAGCCAGCTTTGACGATCGACGCTATCGACTGCAAAGACCTTGACGCGCCCTTGCTCAATAAAAGGGCGGATCGATTCGATCATCCCGAAGTCTTCGTACTCGTAATAACGTCCACCCGAGGTGGGAAAAACCAAGATAGGTCGGCCATAATGACCATACACCCGCATGGCCATCTTTTGATCGAGGCGGGGAGACCGCCAGAGGTGTTCTTCGGTGTACATCTGTGTTGTCTGTCGTCCTTTTTGCTTCAGGGTTCTGCGTGGACAAAGGCGATGGCTTCTTGGATCTCTTCGATGTAGGGGGTGGCGACGATGTAGGCATAATTTCCCATGCCGCGAATAAACAGTTTGTGGATCGGGCCTTCGTAGCGCATGATCATGCGGAACTTCTTCAAGATCTCATCGTGTGTGTGGCGGTATGCGATACGGTTTTTGCGGCTGATGTAAGCGCAATGGTAAGGGCGGCTGTATGAAAAATCGGCTTTTCCCGTCAACACCAGATCCGCATAGAAATCGTAGATATCGATGACGTTGGCAAAGTTGAACATATCGAGCGTCATCCCGCCGGGAGGACGGATGTTGATCTCAAGTACGATCAGGGCTTGATCGCTGTGGCGTCGAAAGAACTCAAAATGAAAGAAGCGCTCACGGACTTGGAAGGCTTTGAGCAGTTTGCGTCCCGCTTCTTCGAGGTCTTTGGGGATATCTCGATAGGAATAATAAGCGACGTGGCCATCGCTATTGACGACCTCCATGACGCCGTGTGTGTATTGGTGACCTGTGTAAAAGATCGGATCACCCGAAGCGTTGGTCAAACCATCGAAGGTGCAGATGGTTCCGTCAACAAACTCTTCGATGAAATAAGAAGAGATCTCTTCTTCGCTAAGGAAGCGTTCGAGTTGGCTTTCGTTGTCGAGGCGGAACGTGCCGTTGGCTCCGACACCTTGGTCGGGTTTGACCACCACAGGGTAGCCCACGCGCTCGATAAAGGTGCGGCAATGGGCTTCATCGATCACTCGCTCGCCTTGGACAACGTGTAGGCCGGCTTCCATAAACTTTCGCTTCATCCGCGATTTGAGCTTCATCTCAGGAAGATCGCTGCGATGGGGGCCATCGACGTTAAAGTCGGTGCGTAGGTTGCTTTCGAGTTCGATCCAGTGTTCGTTGTGTGATTCGATGCGGTCGATCTTGCCGTATTGGTGGGTCAAATAGCCGACACCGCGCAACACCTGATCGTAGTCTTCCATGTCGCTTACGGGATAGTATTCCGTGAGGGCGCTGCGCAGGTCGCTTGGAAGGGTGTTTTGGGCGGTATCACCGATCCCCAAGACTTGCGCACCTCGGCGGCGTAGCGAACGGCAAAAGAGGCGATAGTTGCTCGGAAAATGAGGGGACAAAAACAGGAAGTTCATCGAAAAAGCCTCCGCAAGGTTGGGTGGTCTGCGGCCTTTTTTTAACCCTGTCTCAGGCTTGTGGCAAGCCTTTTTTGTGCGCTGCAACAAGGGGCCACAAGGATCGCGCAAAGGCAACATGATTTCGTTTGACTTTTTGTGTGCGATCCATACTCTCACGCCCTGACAACGCCTTGCGCGATGGGCGTTTGGCCTGTGATTCGAGAAGAAGAGACTGAGAAGAAGCTAGAGAGGGAGATGTCGGTATGAAGCGAGTGGAAGCGTTGATCGGGATGCTCGATCTCAATAATTATTCGTTTGTTGCGTCGTTGCAGGGGCTGATCAAGCACCTCGGATTGCAGATTGAGTGGGAAGGGGAACAAGTGGAAGTGCGTCTTGATCGGATGCACACGCGGCCTTATCGCGTCCAAGACGAAGAATGCCCGTACCGCGTGATCGTCAACCGCAACATCCACTGGAATACCTATGCCACAAGCTACTTTGCGAGCTTTGCACAGCGCGTCTATATGCTCAACGATGTGGCCTCATTTTTGTCCATGAACAAAAACACCACCTACGGCCACATGTCGCATCTTGGGTTGAATATCCCCAAGACATGGGCGCTTCCGATCCGTTCTTACCAAGGTCTCGTCGATGTGCCGATCCAAGACTTGTTGTATATGGACCATGACGCCTTCGATCTGCGCGAGATCGGTCGAGATGTCGGCTATCCCGCCTTTTTGAAACCCCAATCGGGCGGCGGTTGGAAAGGTGTTGTGCGCGTCAACAACGAGCGCGAACTACTCGACGGATTCGAGGCTTCGGGCAATGTCCCGCTGAATCTCCAAGCCGCCATCGACTTCCAAGAATTCGTGCGCGTCGTCGGCATCGGGCCGCAGATGTTGGTGATGCACTTTAACCCCAACGCCAAGTACTCGCACGATCGCTACCTGCGCAACGAACGCCAAGCCGTCGAATTCGACTTCATCTCGCCCGAACACTACCTCGAAACCAGCCGCATTACCCGCATGATCAACGGTTTCTACAAGTGGGATCACAACTCTTGCGAGATGTTGATCGACAAACAAGGAAAAGTCCATCCCATCGACTTTGCCAACGCTTGCCCCGATAGCAGCTTGGTCTCCTTGCACTTTTATTTTCCAACCTTGGTCAAGTACATGACGCAGTGGTTGATCTATTGCGCTGTGACGCGTCGCAACAAGGGTCCGGGATACGCGATGGATTGGCAACGCTACTTCGAGATCGCAGAACGCTCGGATCTCTCGTACTCGCAGCGTATCGAAGCCTACAACGCCGTCGCACACGATTATTTCAACACCCAACACTTCGTCGATTTTTGCGCCAAACATCTTCCTGACTTTGATCAGCAAGCCCAAGACTTCTTCTCGTCCGAAGACTTCAACACCATCCTCGAAAAAGAGGTCAAATATTACTTCACCCTCCGCCACGAATGGCCACAAAAGATCGCCCATTATCGGGGGATTCACGAATTCTATCTGTCTTGCGAACGCGAAAAGCTTCAACAGGGTTCCGCGCCTGCTACGGTGGTTTCCGCGACCCGTGTTTGAGCGAGAGCTTTTGACGGTTGGATCGGTGAGTTTAAGAGAGCGTGTTGTGCTTGTGGGCGGGGTGTGCGAGCGGGGAGTGGGGATCGTCGGAGCCAAACAAAAAAGTCAGAGGTCGCCATAATCGAGCAGCCCACGCGCTTTCGGTGTGGTGGGCGTCTGCATCCAGAAACCAAGCCAGATCTTTGCCATGCCGATAACCGCTGTTTTCGAGCAGTTCGACCATGCGGTGACAACCCGGCATCAACTGGGTTTCCAGCCCAAGGCCGCCGTTATCGATGTAAAGGCGGATATCTTTTTTGGGGCCTTTGTAGTGTTCGACCCAAGCGCAGACATCGACATCGAGTTCTTTTTTGTTGAGAAATACAGGGGAGAGGCATCCCGCTTTGGAAAAGATCTCGGGATGGGACCACGCAAACAAGAAGGAAGCGAGACCCCCCATCGAAGAACCCATCACTGCGGTATCTTCGGGGGCAGGGCGTGTGCGATAACGCGCATCGATCATGGGTTTGACGACCTCGATCACAAAGCGCATGTAGGCGTGGCCTTTTGGTGTGGGTGCATATTCCTCCAGTCGATCAGGCGTGTTTTTGAGACCGACAACGATCGGGGCATCGATTTTCCCCGATTTGTCGAGATGTTCGATATTTTCATCGACGGACCATTCGACTCCGATATACGAGGTGGCAGGATCGAAGAGATTTTGGCCATCGTGCATATACAGGACAGGGTAACGGCGTGTCGGATGTTGGTCGTAAGAAGAAGGCAACCAAACCAAGACATCGCGTGGGAGCAGGTGTGGGAAAGACATCTTGCGATAGATGTCAAGTCGCCCTTGAATCGAGGGTTTGGGGCGGTAGTCATGATCCAGCCAGCCCTCAACGGCGACACCAAAACTGCCGATTTTCTTTGAGGTGACATGGACATCAAGAGGGCGTCCGTTCGCATCGACAGCAAGAGTTTCGCTGTCGCCGCGATGGATCTTGAAATGCAGCTTTTCTCCTGCTTTGAGCCGAACTGTGTTTCTCCATATCCCATCAGGGTGTCGGTGCAGGCGCAATCCATGTTCTGTGTTTTTGAGTTGAGGGTGATCGCCTTGCAGGTAGATCTGATCCAACTCGCTCGGAAGATAGCGCGGTCGGACTTCGATCTGTAGCGCGATCTCACGTTCTCCCATCGGCCAATCTGCGAGGGTTTGCGGCAAGGGATGTTCTTCGAGCTGTTCTCGCAAGTGGGCGGGGTGGTGCTTGGCGCGCTGTTGCAGGAAGACCGTTTCAGAGGAATGTTCTAAAACATCGGAATTATCGGTGGATGCGATGCCTTCCACACCAGAAGCAGGGGTCATGTTTGCGCGTGCGGCGGTCTTATCTTTGTGTATCGGCTTCGACGGAGATCGAGAGGTCGCGTCTGTGCGTGTGGCGGTTTCGTGGGTTGGCGTTTTGGCTGGCGGATGTTGCTTGGGGGGTTTCATCAGCAAACTCGATGCGGCAAAGGGGAGAGCAAACGAGGCACCAAGAGGGCCAAAGGTACGCTCGGGTGGACGGTTTGCCTTTTTCGGAGGTTGTGGGGGCTTTGTCAAGAGGGGCGGTGTCGCTTATGGTTTTGTCATTTTTTTGTCAAAGCGTGGGTGTGTGGGGCTTTGATCTTGACAGGGGCAGGGGAGTTGGCTTCTATTGGCGGACACGCAGACGAGATGGCACGTTTTGGGGGAAAAACGGGTCATGGAGACCCGAAGTACCAGTCGGAGAGTTTGCTGGTATCTGAAACGAAGATGTTGCGAGGAAAAAAAAGATGACACCTGCGGTGACCATAGAGATCGAGCAAGTTGCGTTGGAACTACATAAAGTGCTGCGGGATATGGATCCTGCGCAATGGCGGGACGACCTTGAGGCGGGTTTGCGCGAGCGGATGGCGCGTCTTGTGGAGCGGATGGCGCAGCTTCAAGCGAGGCTTTCGCAATGGATGGAGGCGGCAGGAAAGCGGGCCGAAGTCGAAGCGTTGATGCAGCGGTGGCAATCAGTACAAGAGATGATTCGAGAGCGGATGCCGCGTGGGGAGTTGCCGAAGGTACAACTCAAACAAGAGTGGGCGCACTTCCGAAAACAGATGATCGCGGCCTACGAAGATCTCAGCAGTGGTTTGGGGACATTTTCGATCCATGTTCCGCATCTGCGGCCTACAAACTACATGCGCAATCTGTATCATGTCGGCAATGGCTTGATGATCTTGGCATTGATCGAGTTTGTGTTGTCTCCGCGCATGATGATTTGGGTTGCGGGTGGGTTTGTGGGATTGGTGTGGGGGATGGAGATCTCGCGTCGGATCTGGCCGCGTTTCAATGACTTTCTGATGGAAAAGATCTTTCACAAAGTCGCGCATCCTCACGAGGCCACCTATGTCAACTCAGCGACGTGGTATGTGAATGCGTTGTTTGTGTTGGCGTTGACGTGTCCTCCGGCGATCTCTGCGATGGCAGTAATCATCTTGGGGTTTGCCGATCCTGCGGCAGCGCTGATCGGTCGTCGATTTGGTCGGACGCGTCTGGTGAATGGGCGATCTTTGGAGGGGAGCGCAACTTTTTGGGTGGTGGGAACTTTGGTGGGATGGACGGTGTTGTTGATCTTCCATCGTGAGATCCCGATGTGGTCGGGGTTATGGATGTCGATGGCTGCGGCGTGTTTTGGAGCGTTGGCTGAATTATTCAGTCGCCGCATTGACGACAACCTATCGATCCCGTTGGCCTCGGCAGCAGGGGCGAGTTTGATGGCGTTGTTGCTATCGCTGGTGGGTGGTTGAGCGCTGTTTTGCGGTTGAGCGCTGTTTTGCGGACAGAGATCAAACACAAGCCACGAGGACTCTTTTGAACGCATCGCTTGCCGGTGGAGCGTTGTTTTGTCGGTAGATGGGCGCGGTTGAACAGATCGCGAAAGGGGCGAACGGGTGGGTAAGGACGTTTAGGAAGAAGGGACGGTTGATCTGTATCAAGGTTGTTCTTCGCTTGTGTCACCGAGTGCAGAAGATGTTTGGGGTAGGATACATCTGCTTTTTTTGGCTTTGCGCATGGCTTTCTCAGCCATCGCGTCACAAACAAACGGAGGCTTCGATGGATATTCAGCGTGCCATGACCCGCAAGGTGATCTTTCTCCACCCAGACGATACGCTTGAGATGGCGGATATCATTATGCGAGAAGGGGATTTTCGCCACATGCCTGTGGTCGAGGATGGGAAAGTGGTGGGGATGATCTCGGATCGCGATGTCTTGCGTCACGGCCAAGAAGGAGACGAGGGGTTTGTGGTGCCAAAGATCCCCGTGCGAAAAGTGATGGGAAACCCCGTGGCTTCGTGCTTTCCAGAGACCAGTATCTCTTCGGTGGTTTCGATGATGATCGGTTTAAAGATCGATTCGGTGGCGGTGGTCGATTCGCTAGGTGCGTTGGTGGGTTTGGTGACGTCGACGGACTTGTTGGATCTTTTGCGCGATGGTGATCCAGACTTTGCATCGGCCTTGTTGCCGTTTGACTTTGAGCTTGTCGCTTCGGAAGAGATCTATACGCAATAGTTGACCGATGCTGCGTTCTCTGCTATCCAAATCCTTCTGTGCCTTCTGTTTTTTGCAAGTGAAGCTGCGCCGAGGGTGTCACTTTATTTGTTGAGGCGCGGGTGACGATATCGGCGAAATCGACCGATGCGTCGAGGGGTATGTGGCTTTGGCCCAAAGATTTGGAGAGGATCACAGATGAGAGAAGCATGGCGTCAATGGGGTTTGTTGTGTGCGGTAGTATGGTTTGTGGGGGCATGCGCTCCATCAAAAGAGAAAGATCCTTTTCTGGAAGAGACCACGCAGGTCAGATTTACGCCGGAGATTACTACGGATGCTTCGGCCAAGAAGCAGTTTTTGATCGGGACAGGAGTTCGCAAAAAGTTGGGCGTGATCAACGTCTATGCGATGGGGCTGTACGTTGAACCCACCGCTGCTGCGGTTGCGTTGGCGGCTTGGAAAACGATGGATATCGAGAAGGTCAAAACCGATGCGGCGTATTTTACAACTCTTCAGACGGGCAAGTTTGCGAAGACGATGCACCTCACGATGGTCTTTAACGTCAGTGGCGACGACATGGCCAGCGCTTTTGACGAATCAATCCAACCGCGCCTTAAAACCGAAGCAGGCAAGACAGCGCTAACAAAGTTTCGGGGTTACTTTACGGAACCTGTCAAGGACGGAGAAGAATTGAGCTTTTCTTGGAGCGAAGATGGCACCAAGGTGTTCGTTAAGTTCAATGGGACCGCTAAAGAACCGATCGCAGATGCAGATTTTGCCCAAGCCTTGATGGCCGTTTATCTTGATGACAAGCCGATCTCCGAAGACGCCAAAAAGAACTTTGCAAACAATCTCAAGATGATGTTCCAAAAAGCCGAAGAGGCCGCGAAAGCAAAACCTTAAGTCTATTCGTGTTGGGCTAGGCGGCGGGGGAGGATTCTTGGGCGAGGCGCTGGGCTTGATCGCGTTGTTCGGTGTCGAGGGCGAAAGTTCCACTCAAGAGCAAGCGGCAAGCGCGGTGGGCGGAGGCAGAATCACCTGCTTTGAAGGAGGCGAGTGCGAGGTTGAGCAAGGGGGCGGGTTCATCGGGGGCGAGCGAGACAGCAGATTTGAGCAAGGAGACGGCCTGATCAAGGCGTTGGGGGGCTTCGGCAAGCAGCAACAAGGCGAGGTTGTTTTGAGGAGGCCATGCTTGCGGATCTTTTTGGGTGGCGGCTTCGAAATGCAGGATGGCTTTGTCGGTCAATCCGCCTGCGTAGTAGAGATCTCCGAGGTGAAAGTCCGCTTGCCACGCTTGCGGATCGGCTTGTTGTGCGGTTTGAAAGGCTTTTTCTGCGCGGGAAAAATCTTTTTGCATCATCGAGAGCAAGCCAAAAGTAATCCATGCTTGCGGAGCATCGGGGAGTCGACGGGTCAGCAGATCGGCTTTGCGCAGAGCGCTACTCCAATCGCCTTGTGCTGCGGCGATCCCCATCTCACGGTACAGGACAGGGATATCTTGCCCTGTACATTCACGCCCAACTTGCAGCGTTTCAAGCGCCATCGCGGTTTCGCCTTGTTGAAGCAAAAGCTCCGCAAGTTCGACGTATGCGGTGATCTGGTGGGGAGCGCGTTCGACGGCTGATTGAAAAGCATCAAGGCTTTCACGAGCCGCACCCAGATCGCGGTAGATCCGACCGAGAAGCAGGAGGATATCCAGATCGTCAGGAGACAGCTTCCGTGCGATCTCGGCGTGAGCAAGGGCTTCTTCGGGTCGCTCTTGTTTTGCGAGCAGCCGTGCGAGGTGGTAGTGCAAAAGGACGGCATCAGGTTGTGAAGTGACCGCTGTTTGGAGGTTTGCGATGGCGGCGTCAGGCACGACGGCTTCAAAGCTGAGGGCTTGGATCAACAAAGCCTCGGTATCTTGGGGAGATTGCGTCAACACGCGCTCGGCAAAGCGTTGGGCTTCGTAAAACTGTTGCGTGATCAAGGCGATCCGCGCAACGCCTTTGAGGGCTTCTGGGTGGTCAGGGGTTTCGTAGAGAACGGATTCGTAGATCTCGGCGGCTTCGTCTAACGCGCCTTGTTCGACGGCTTGTTGGGCTTTTTGCAAACGGAGTTCGGTGGTCAAAGTCGGTTCCTTTTGTTTAGAATCCGAAGAAGTTTCCGAGGCGGCTGACGGCACCACGTGCGCGGTTCAAGGCGTTGGAAGCGCCCGAAGTGACGGTGCTTGCGGCTTGGCTGATATCGCGTCCGATGCTGCGCCCGACATCGGCGACTTTGTCGCCCACAGCGCCTGCTGCGTCTCGGACAGCGTTTCCAACGGTTTTGGCTCCGTCGGCGATGGCACGCCCCGTTGCTTGGGCTGCATCGGAGACTTTGTCACCCACAGCGTTTGCGCCTGCACGCAGATCCGCGAGACCGACTTTTCCGTCGTTGTTGATATCCGCAGCGTTTTTGACGGCGGTTCCAGCGTTTTTGATGGCGGTTCCGGCATCTTGTACAGCGTTTTTGACGGCAGTTCCGGTGTTTTTGACGGCTGCACCTGCATCGCGCCAGTCGACTTTTCCATCGTTGTTGGCGTCCGCAGCGTTTTTGATGGCGGTTCCGGTGTTTTTGACGGCTGCGCCTGCATCTCGCCACGTCACCTTCCCGTCGTTGTCCACGTCAGCGGCGTTTTGGATGGCAGTGCCTGCATCACGAGCTGCGTTGGCGACCGACACGCCCGCGTTTTGGATGCCTTTTCCGATATCTTGGGCTGCGCTTTGGATGCCTTCGCCAAGGTTTTTCGCGGTGGTTTGGATGGCGCGCCCCGTTGTCTTGGCGGCATCGACGACAGAACCTCCGATATCACGGATGGCTTCGCCTGTGTTGCGCAAAGCGGCTCCTGCGTCGGCGAGGGAGACTTTGCCGTCGTTGTTGATATCGGCGGTGTTTTTGAGGGCCTCACCCGCATTTTTCGCAGCGTCGGAGACTGCGGTGGTCAGGGTGCGTCCGACGTTGCGTGCGGTGCGTCCGATGGCTTCGCCTGTGCGTTGCGCACCCACGGCCAGATCCCCAAGGTCAAGGCGTCCGTCTTTGTCAAGATCCCCGATACGGGTGGCGGCATCACCGACATTGCGTGCGGTGTCGCGGATAGCTTCGCCTGTATTGCGAAGGGCGGTTCCCGCGTCAGCAAGGGAGACTTTGCCATCGTTGTTGACGTCAGCAGCGTTGTGGATGGCGCGTCCTGCGGAACGTGCGGCATCTGCGATGTCTTCTCCGCGATCTGCTACCCATTGGCCTGTTGCTTTGGCGGCGTCGCGTGCTTTGTCAGCCACTTGCTTGCCGCCGGTCAAGAGGTCGCGCACGCTGAACTTTCCGTCGTTGTTGAAGTCCACAGCATTTTTCACTGCGGTGGTTGCTTGTTGTGCGCCAGCTTTCAGGTCGCCGAATCCGATCTTTCCGTCTCCGTCGCGATCGGCTGCGTTGTGGAGGGCTTCACCTGTGACGTCGGCGGCGCGAGAGATTCCGCGTCCAACGGCACGCGCACCATCGCCGATAGCGTCGATCGCTTGCTCCCCACGGATCTTGAGATCTTGTGCGCTGAACTTCCCGTCTCGATCGGCATCAAGGCCACGGATCACACCATCCACACCGCGATCAAGAAGGCGGGCTCCACCCTCCATCACTTCGGTTGCTGCGGTGGCTGCGTCGTTGAGCCGAAGCTTTCCGTCGCCATCGCGATCCGCCAGTGCGTGTGCGGCTTGGGCAGCTTTTTTCACATCGACTTCGACTTGGAATCCGAGCTTTCCTCCAAGTTTCAAAGCGGCTCCTGCGCCTGCCCCAAACTTCAGCTTTCCGTCGTCATAGCCAAAGTTGAAGTGCGCTTCGGCTCCTGCGCCTGCCCAACCTTCGCCTGTTCCGCGAAACTTGACGATCTCGCCGAGTCCCAATTCGACCTCGCCTTGGGCGCGTGCGCCTGCAAAAGCGCCTGCTTTTCCTTCGATCACCGCTTTGGGAGGCCACGGACTCGCATCGATCCGCAAGCTCGCATCGGCTTCTGCGCCGATCATCGCACGACCACGAACGCGAGCGTTGAGATCCACGGTTTGATCGCCGAGTTGGATGCCTCGTGAACGGACGGAGGCTTCGCCTTCGGCGTTGAGTAGATGTGCGTGAACTTCGGCGTTTGCGGTCGCGTTGACGCCTTTGGTCGTCAGTTGGCCGCGTGCGCGTGCCGAACCGCCGATCTCGCTTTTGACCGTACCATCGGCCATTGCGCTGCCATAGCGACCGTCCACGCTGGTTCGTCCGTCCAGATAGTTGACGCCTGCGCGAGCGTTCACGCGCTCTTCGACTTGTCCAAGAACCGCATCGATCGGCATCTCAAATCGGCTGCCTTCGCGGGCTTTGTGGTTGGGATCGGTGGTGGTGGTGCGGTTGCGTTGGGTGTCTGTTTGATCGCCTTCGTAGCGCGTGGTGGTGCGTGTTGTGGTGGTGCGCCCGTCTTCGCTGGTGCGCGATATCGAGTGCTTGGATCCCCATTGCAGATCGGCGGAGCGTTGGGGCTGATTGTAGGTGTAGCGTGCGCTGTCGTTGTCAAAACTGAGGTTGGAAGATGCGCCATTTTCGTGGCGTCGTTCTGCTTGTCCTGCGTAGCGAACTTGGCCGTCCTGATAACCGATGCTTCCGCCCAAATCGGTATGTTCGCCCAATTTCGAGGTCACGTTGGCGTTCGCGTTGAGCTTGCCGTCGTTGTAGCCGATGCGACCGCCGAGGGTGGTGTTTTCACCGAGTTTGGTGTTGGCGTTGGCTTCGCCGTTGAGATTGCCGTCGTTGTAGCCGATGCGGCCGCCAAGCGTGGTGTTTTCTCCGAGGGTGCTGTTGTAGTAGGCTTCGCCGTTGAGATTGCCGTCGTGGTATC
>CAUJFU010000180.1 GCA_963169055.1 Myxococcota bacterium | reverse complement strand
TGTATAAATCTTATTTGGCGGGAAACATTGTGCTAGATTCGGCTAGACAAGGCGTTGTAGAACAAACCCAACAAACAGAAGAAGATGGTTTGGTGCAGGATGTGGCGTAGGTTGCGGATGTTACGTGGTATGTGGATGGGGCTGATCGTGTGGGTGCTGTGGCAAGGGGGGCATACCGAAGCCCAAACAAAACTGCCGTTGAAACAGCTTGTTCGTTTGGTGGATCGCCTCGATCCACGTGCGATATCGATGATTGAGGAGCATCTCAATGGAAGCCGCTTGCGGCCCAAAGAACGTGCGCAACTTTTGCAACTCAAGTCGTTGTATCAGGTTCAAAAACTACGCACCATCGAAGCCAAAGCCTTGTATATTCGGGCTTTAGAGATCGACGTGCAGGTCGGTCTACTTGGTCAGATGACGGAGCCCACAAGACGGCAGTATCAGGTGTGGCGTCAAGAATTCCTGCAACAACGGGCGACTCAACGACCAACGCCGCCCAAACAAGGAACGTCCCCTTTTTCCAACAAGCCCTTGTTTCGCGGCATATACGGCACTTTGCTTGGTTTGGGCGGCACCGGCTTGATCGTCGGCGGAATCGGAACGGGACTCGCCGTGCAGCAGACAGACGCTTACCATGCCCTTTTGCGTATGCCGCCAAGCACCGCATTGACGCGCCAGTTGTTGTCGGCGCACCGACAAGCGCAAGAAGCGCAGACATGGAGTGTGATCGCTTGGTTGGGAGGAGGGGTATTGGTGGCGACGGGGGTTGTGTTGGCGGTGCTGGTGGAATCATCGCCGCCGTCGGTGGAATCATCGCTGCCGTCGGTGTCGAAATAAAAGGGCGTGTACGCGGCAGTTCAAGCGGCAGTGTCGTTTGTTTGAAAAACGCCTGTTCGTGCCGCCAAATACGGGGTCAAGGGGCGATAGTCCCTTGCGGGTTGTGGCGTCACACCCCACAACATCGAGCGAACAGGACAATTTGATCCTGCGAGGGTTAGGGTTGGATGCGAAGGTAAGCGAGAAGGGCGTGGGGATCGAGGTTGTGATTGCGGAAGTGCTCAACGGCGAGGAGTCCGGGCTGTGTGCGGCGTTGGAGTTCTTTTTGGAGGGGGAGGAGGTAATGTTGTTCTTCGGCGGGGGTGTACTGCTGGGTGAGGGAGAGAAGGCGTTCGGCGGCATCCCAAGAGCGGTCGAAGGTCTGGTTTGCGATGGCTTCGATGGCTTCGGTGTGATAGAAGATTGCGCGAACGAGGGTTGCAAAGGCAAATAACATCTCAGGGCGGTTGCCATCGAACATGCGTAGTTCGAGGGCGTTCTTTTTGAAGCGAACTTCGGGGAAGAGGGTGGAGAGGTGGAGAGTCCAATCGGCGTAAGTGGCGGTGTGTCCTTGGAATCCGCTCTGCATGAATTGGCGGAAGGTGGTTCCGTCGGCGACGGGGAGGATGGATGCTGCGCGGTTGAGGAAGAAGATCGGGACATCAAGGGCGTAATCGATGTAATCGTCGAAGCTACGGATGCTTGGGGGAAGGCCAGATCGATCGGGATCCATTTCGGTCCAGATCTTGGGGCGGAAAGGATGATCGAGGATGGTGTTGTTGTAGACAAAGGAGTTGTAGGTCAGAAACTCGAGGGTGGGATAAAGGCGGATAGCCGTCATGTATTTTTGGACAGCATCGGCTTCGTCGGCGTAGTCGATGTTGAACTGCAAAGACATGGTTTGTTTCATCATGTGATGGGCGAAGCGGCCTCGCTTGATCAGATATTCGCGCATGACCTTGTATCGGCCTTTTTCGCTCCAAGGGATCTGTGTGACATCGTGGAAGGGATCGACACCCGCGATAAAGAAGTGGACGCCGATCTCTTCGCCAAGCGTGCAGACATCGTAGAGGAATTGGCGGAAGGCCGTTTCCATCTCGGCGATCTGTGCGACAGGATGGGAGGAAAACTCGATTTGTCCGCCGGGTTCGAGAGAGATGTGGCCGTAGGGGACCGTAAAGGCATAGTAATAGCCGTTTTCTATGGAGGGATCTTTTTCGCCGTAGCGCGCACGCAAGCGATCGGTAATGTACGCGATACTGCGCTCACCGCGAAAAGGTAGGGGTTGGAGGTCGTCTTTGAAGACGCCGCTCATCTCGTATTCGCAACCGATCCGCCATCGTTCACGGGGTTTGTAGGCCATTTCAAAGAAAGCGCGCATTGCGGCGTGGGTAAGGACTTCTTGGGGGAGGGCGTTGGATGGGTGGTTTGTGGATGTGGTGAGCAAGGTTTGGGCTCCTGTCGTGTGCGGTGTTGGGTCAACAGAATCGTTTGAGGCCGTTGTGATCGGAGGAACGGACGAGCGCGCTCAACCGAAGCGAAAGAGGTTCGCTTGTGTTGGTGCGCCTTGTCTTTTGAGCGAGGGGGCGTTCAAGCGCAGCCAACAGAGCCTAGTGGCTTTCGCCTTCGGGGTATTGGACAAGCTCGGTTAAGACGCCAGCGTTGGCCTTGGGATGCACGAAAGCGACTTGGGTTCCTTTTGCACCGATTCGCGGCGATTCATCGAGCATACGGACGCCGTGTTGGTGGAGGTTTGTGATCGATTGTTGGATATCATGGGTTTGGAGACAGAGGTGATGGAGTCCTTCGCCGCGTTTGTCGAGGAATTTGGAGATCGGGGAATCCTCCGCAGTAGGTTCGAGCAATTCGATCCAAACATCGCCGACTTGAATAAAGGCGACGCGCACTTTTTCGGTGGGAACTTCTTCGATTTTGGCGATAGATAGGCCGAGATGCTCGGTATAAAACTTGGAGGCGGTTTCGATGTCGCGTACAGCGATGGCGATGTGATCGAGTTTCTTGATCATGGTGGAGCGTCCTTGGTTTGGGCGGTAGAACGGGCCTTTGGGCCACGACCTCAAGAGAGCATCGCACAAGGGAGGCTGTTTTTGTAAGAGCGGCACCGTGTGGCGTGTTTTTTTTGAGCGGTCGGGCCTTGTTCTAACTAAGCCTGCACAAGGTCTTTGTCGAGCGGGGGAGGCAAAGATTTTGCTGCGTGGTGTTCGCCTTGACACCTTTTTTGGCTTGTTGGGGTTTTGTTTTGTGCGGCTTGTCAAGGATTGCCGACGCAACAAGTAGCGCGAGTGCTCCCAAAAACGCTGTTGTAGCTTGAACAAGCGGCTGTGCCAAACAAAAGATAGAGCGCAGAGCGGTAAAAAAGCGGATGATGTGGGAAGAGATGGCAGAATCAACGACAGGTGTCAAGGACAGCCCTCATCTTATTCGATACGAACGATGAGGACGTATAAAGATCGAGGAAGAAAGGCTCTTATGGTTGGCACAACGTTTTGGATGGAGACGGACTGCAAAGCACGATCTCACCGATCTGACCATGAAATGTTTTCGCCGTACTTGTAGGCGTTATCCTCAATCCTTGGCCTCCGTGAGTCGATGAGTGTGGTGCTTCTGCTTTGTTTTGTTCTACTGTTTTGCTTCCTCCTCCGCCATGAACGGATGAAAAACTCCCCGATGCCGTGTTCCCTGACCCCCCAAAGACCCACGCTCCTGAGGAACTCGCCGTGTTCCCTGACCCCCCAAAGACCCCCGCGAACTCTCCGAGTATTTCGTTCGTGTGACCATGAACAAAACCGCTGTGGCTAGAGTAATTATGTCCGATTCCGATAATCAAATTATGGGAACCAGAGCGGATATTTGTTCCTGTTCTTGTTTCGTTGTATCCGATGATAAGGTTACC
>CAUJFU010000179.1 GCA_963169055.1 Myxococcota bacterium | reverse complement strand
GCGATTTTTTTGTTGTCGTTGAAAAAGATTCCGTAGATTCTTTTTCGTTTGACGTGAGCCTTTCTCTCAACTACGCTTTCGCGTAGTCTCTCTCTTATTATTCAGTTTTCAAAGATCAAGTTTTTCTCGCCTTTTTCGAGGCGGCGAGGATTCTGTCTAGCAAAACCTTTTCGATTTGTCAAGGTCTTTTTTCGACTTTTTAACCCTCGCAGGTTTTTATCGGGAGAATCTTTTTACTCGACTTTTTTTATTTGTCAAGCGTTTTCTTCCGACTTTTTTCTTCGATACTTTTTAAGTATCAGAAGAGGGGATTGATTTACTACTTCACGATGTTGTTTTCGTCAAGAAGTTTTTTTGTTTGCCCGTTTTGGAGGCTTGCTTTCCTCCCGAGGCGAGGCGTATATCTATACGCGACCTTTTCAAAAGTCAACGACTTTTCTTCATCTTCTTCATACTTGATTGAAAAGATTAGAAGAATACAGACAAGAAACGATACTGGGATCGCATGAAAGAGAACGCTCCCCTTTTTATCTCCGCGCTCGATACACCACAGCACATCGAAAGAAACGAGCCTTTTCTTCTACATTCGCTTGCAATCCAAAAGATCGCAAGTGCAACTTGCCTTCGATGCGGCGGAAAAAACACGCTTTTTCAAGAGCACTGTCAACACTGTCAAGCTGATCTTTTACGTTGGTTTACCTGCCGTGAGCCAACCTGCCAAACAACACAAGAAGCAGCCTCGTTCTGTCGTGATTGCCAAACACGCCTGACAGGGCCTTTGAGTAACAAAACGCTGACTTGCGACGGTATCTATTATCGGTTGCGCGAATGGATCGGTGGGGGAGGGATGGGAGAAGTCTACAGAGCCATCGCTCTGCGAAAAGGCGGCCCTCCTCTACGAGAAGTTGCGATCAAACTGAACAAGGAGATCACGCAACGCGATCTTTGTGTGCGTTTTGAACGAGAAGTCGCAGCCCTTGCGCGCTTGCACAGCCCACACAGCGTAAAAGTCTACGGCTATGGCGAACACAAAGAAGAAGGCATCTTGATCGCGCAGTACATGATCATGGAACTGCTGCAAGGAATCACTTTACAAAAGTATAGTGAGCGTGGTCCTTTGGCGTCCGAAGAAGCTTTGTTGATCTTTTCCCAGATCGCTAGTGCGCTTCGTGAAGCCCACATACAAGGCGTGATTCATCGCGATCTCAAACCCAACAACGTCATGTTAACCGTTGATCCGCAAAACAAACTTCAAGCGAAGCTTTTCGATTTTGGCCTCTCGAAAGACACCAACAAAAACGGCACCGAACTATCGAGCTCGGGGGTGATCTTGGGTACCCTCTGGTACATGTCACCCGAACAAGCGAGGGGAGAAGACATCGACCAACGATCTGATATCTTTTCCCTTGGCGTGATCTTGTATCAGCTTTTGACTGGACAATTGCCCTTTCCCGCAAGCAACTTATTCGAACTTTATCAACTCCATCCGCAGGGCTTGCCTTCTCTTGTCTTGCGAATGCCCGAAGAACTCCAAGAGATCCTTCATGGCTGTTTGGCTTATCGGGCCCAAGATCGCTTCCGCACATTGGATGCTTGTTTGGCCCTCCTCACTCAACCCTTTCCCTCCTTCACGTTGAAGCTGCAATCTTCCTCTTCTGAACTTCCACAAGCAGAATCGCCCTTTGCCCTCCCGCTGCCAAATGATCAAACAGAAACTCTCCTTGGAAGCCGTACGTGGGCGGGATCGTTTCTGTGGCTCCTCGCCGTCTTGTTTGTAGGGAGCGGCTTTGTGGCGTTTTTGTTCTACCAACGCACCCAACTGCACCCCACCCAAACCGCTTTTGATCTACGCTTGTCCCCGCCTGCTCGCTTCTCCCCACCCCCTCTGCACAACCTATCCAAACCCTCTCCAATGCTCCCATCCAAAAAAGCAATCACTCAAAAAACGCCAAGCAAACCGACAGCAGAAACCACTTTGGCCTTGCAAAAATCACAAACTCCCGCTGTTCGGCGCAAAAACACACTCTCTCCATCCCACCCGCATCCAATGAATCCCTCCAACGAAGCCGCCCCTGCCCGAAGAAAAAAAGCTCCAACAAAGTCGCTCAAGATCCGCACTCTCTTTGCGTGGCCTTCTACTTGCCTAGAAGTCTTGCTGTTTTTCCCCAAAGAGCAAAACCAAGACCCCATCCCGCTGCAAGCCAACCACCGACTTTTCCCGGGAAACTACCGCGTCCTTTGTCAAGATCTCCGCGTACGCTTGCGCAAAACTTTTCTGATCACGATCTCGCGCTCTCCTTTCCAACAAAAGATCACCCTTGATTTGAAACGCTTCCGACAGCGTATCTTCATCCGACCGTGGGCTTTCCTATATATTGACGGTTTTTTTGTATCGGGATGTCAAAGCGCCTGCGAGATCGAGATGTGGTCTGGAAAAACAGAGTTCTTGCTCAAACAATGCCCAACAGGTTTTTCGGTGCAACGATGCCTCCAACAACCAGCCGCCCAACAGATCGTTTTTCGACGCATTCTTCAAGCAGAATCGCCCATCACACCGGCCCTCAAGTTACGTTGGAAATAAGATCCGCTCGAACAAGATCAGATCACACAAACCCCACCCAAACCAAGCGAGCAGCCCAACCATGCCTTCAGAACGACAATGGATCGAACAAGCTATCCAATACGCCACAAAGTACAACAACGCACCTTCCGCGCAAACCGCACTCCAACAAAACACCCTCGCCGAACAACTCGAACGGTACTTGCGCCTGCTCCAACAATGGAACCGTACCATTCGACTCACGGGAAAAGACGACATCCCTGAACTCTCTCAACGCCATCTCACCGACTCGCTGATCGCCGTCGGTTGTTTTACAGATCTTTTGCCTCATCAAAAAATCCTCGATATCGGCGCAGGTGCCGGATTCCCTGTGATCCCACTTGCGATTACTTTGCCCCAACTCTCATGGACGGCACTCGAAACACACCAACGCCGCGCAGCTTTTCTCCAACAAGTCCGCCTCCAATGCAAGCTTTCCCATCTCGATATTCGTGCGGTGCGCTTTGTCGGAAACCCACAGATCGAAGCTCTTCCAATTCCTTTTGCACGCATCACCTTTCGCGCTGTCGCTCCCGCAGAACTCTTGCCTTTTTTACACCACTACCTCGAACCTGATGGACAGATCCTTTATTGGGGAGTTCCACACACAAAGCCCGATATACCCGACACTTTGCGCTTGTTAGAAACGCTCCCTTACACACTCCCCTCAGGCGAACACTTCACACTGTATCGTATCGGGCGAAACGATCGTCGTGAGGTGTGATCAGGGGGACGGGGGCTTTAACGATCATCGTGAAGTGTGATCAGGGGGATGGGTTTTCGGTATTGACCGTGGTTGGTGCGGTTTGAGCCGCAGGCTTTAACGATCGTCGTGAAGTGTGATCAGGAGGATGGGGGCTTTAACGATCATCGTGGAGTGTGGTGAGGGGGATGGTTTGCGTCGAGGTGATCTGTTGCAAGATGGCTTCTTCGCGTTGGCGCATAAAGGCCGTCTCTTCGACCTCTTCGTGATCATACCCACAAAGATGCAACAGGCCGTGGACCCAAAGCCGCAAGGCTTCGTCGATCTCAGTATGTTTCCATTCTTCGGCTTGCCGTACGCACGTCTCCACAGAGATCACGATATCTCCAATCAAAGTATCCGCCTGTCTCTGGTCATCAGGCCAAGGTTGTTCGCCCTCGATATAAGGAACAAGCGCCTCTTCAAGCATCGGAAAAGACAACACATCTGTGGGTCGATCGATCTGTCGCCATAGTGCATTCAATTCTTGGATCGCCGCATCGTCGCACAAAAGCAAACTCACGATCGCATTCTCCAAACCCAATATCGACAACGCACGTTCGGCCTTTTCCACCAACAACGCCCCCAACATCGGGCGGATCTCTTGTTCATCCAATAACTCGATCAATCCGATATCTCCAAACGCATACTGTGTATCTTTTCGTTTGCAAAGCGTAGGCGCTCACGCTCAGATCTGTGGTTCTTCGGGTTCTTGGAGTGCGCCTTCGAGGGTGCGGTGGACTTCGCGCTCGCGCTCTGCGAGGCGTTCCAATCGACGACGCTCGAGTTCTTCATCGGCAGCGCCATAAGCCAAGATGATCCGTTGAACCAATTGGTGACGAACCACATCGCGCTCGTCAAAGTCGGCAAAATAGATACCTTCGACATCGCGAAGGATCTGCATTGCCCCCACCAGACCGCTTTTTGTGCGCGGCGGAAGATCGATTTGTGTAATATCGCCCGTCACAACGGCTTTTGAGTCAAATCCAAGCCGTGTCAAAAACATCTTGAGTTGTTCTGCTGAAGTGTTTTGGGCTTCATCGAGGATGATAAAAGCGTTGTTGAGCGTACGACCACGCATAAAAGCCAAAGGAGCGACCTCTACGATACCACGCGAGAGCATGAGTTCTGCTTTTTCAAGCTCGACCATATCATGCAAAGCGTCGTAGAGTGGGCGCAAATAAGGATCGACTTTCTCCTGAAGATTTCCGGGAAGAAACCCCAAACGCTCTCCCGCCTCGACCGCTGGGCGCGTCAAGATGATCTTTTCCACTTCTTTCCGTTGGTAGGCCGCGATCGCCATCGCCATCGCCAGATAAGTCTTCCCCGTCCCTGCGGGCCCGATTCCAAAAACCAGATCGTGTTTGCGGATCGCATCGATGTAAAGCTTTTGATTGTAACCACGCGGGGTAATTCGTTTTCCGCGATGGCTGACAAGGATCACATCCGTCAAGATCTGCGAGATATCTGCATTTTCGTGTTCGAGCAAGCGCAATGCCCCCTTGCGAACATCTTCCGCCAAAAGCGCCACACCCCGCTTGACCGTGCGACGTAGCTGATCCAGCAAACGCTGCGCAAGTTCGACACGCTCAGGCCCCCCTTGAATCTCCAGCTCGTTGCCCCGACTGTGCGCCACAACGTCCAGCACCTCCTCGATAATCCGAAGATGCCCTTCGCGTGGCCCATACACCGCCTTGCATACTTGATTGTCTTCAAACACGATTTTGATGCCGTTTCCTTCCAAAATCTTTCCCCATCTTTCTGATCGCCCGCAGGCTTCGCTTTATAAAAAAATCAATCGCTTTCGCTCAAGGGAGCGGAGGCAACAACACATAACGCCCATTTTCAAGGCGCTTGTAATCGTACTCCCCGCTGTTGGGATAATGTAGCATCTCGCGCTGGATCAGTCCTTCTTTGACCAACTGCCCTAGTTGCGCAGGATACGTACCGTTGCTCAAATAAAAAACATCTAAAGCACGGAGTATCCGTTGGTATCGCCATTGGTGTTGTGTGTCTAACCATTGTGCCGATGCCACCGAGTGACGTGGGCCAATTCGTAAGTATTGAAGCGGCGATTGGGGCGCAAAGGCCAACAAAAAAGAGCCACCACCCACAAGCAGCGCACTCACGATCAACCACACAGCAAACTGGCCCAACGGCGCACCAAGCAAAAGCTGCGCGTACTGACGTGGTGTCTTACGAGGCGGTTCAACGCGAATCACCCCACCTTGGATCAAACGCCAAAGCTCCCGCCCTGCGACGTATTGGCCCTCTCCGCTGAGGATGGCAATCTCTCGAAAAGTTCGTTCGTGTTCCAAAAGCTCAAACAGATCACGTGCTGTTTGGCTGTATCCATCCTCTTCCCAAGACGGAAAGATCTGGACTTGGCGTTTGAGGATCACTTGAGAAGAATACAAAACTTTTTGTACAGCCGCCCACGAATCCATCACAGGGATCGCATGAAGAGTCAGAGATTCGGCGTCGATCGGATCATAACTGCGCAGGCCGTGTTGTTCGATGCGGCTCTCCAAAACGTAACGCCCCGAACGCCAAAAGAAAAAACTATACAACATCTCTAGCGATTGCACCCGCAACACAAGGCGGATCGTCTTGGGATCGCATTGAAAAAGCCTCTGAAGGATCTGACCCAACGGGGCCATCGTACGGGCTTGTTGAAGAAGTGCTTGTTCTAATTGAACTGGCGTGATCGCCCCCACATGCAACAACATCTCTCCAAGCGATCCAGACGATGGCACCGGACGCTCCGCAACATACATCACTTTTCCACGATGCCACTCCACGATCGCTTGCTTTCCCCAACGCTTGAGTGTCAACGTTCCCGTTTGTTGTTGGCGCGCAAGCAAGCCGAAAAGCTCCGTCACTGGACGGTTTTTAAGCGAACCCTCCATAATGATCACGGATTCTTGTTGATTCAACGCTCTCTTCTCCTCTCCCTACCGCTTATAACGCCCAAGATCGCGCTGTACATAAAACCAACACAAAAGCAAGATCCCACCCACCCCGATCTGCGGCCACCATGTACTTTCCATCTCCAAACTCAAAGGATGCGGCCAAGGCGACAACGAAAACCACCACCACGCCGCATAAAAAGACAGCAAAAAGAAAAAGAAAAATCCTTTTAAACTGCGCTCTTGGAGGACATGTCCTCCCCCCAGCGTAAGCGCGCTCAGGATGCGTTCAAGCAACGCTCGGCGAGACTGCCAACGCCCCGCAGCCAGTTCTTTTTGCACACGACGACGCGGCGCTCCTTCTTCTGAGGACGCAAACGATCGAATACACCGCCCACAGATCACGGCATTGGGGGGAAGATCGATCTGTCGCTCGTCTTGTGTCTCACTCAAGAGCTTGATCACACCGCATTTTTTACAAGGATCTCCTCGTCGAAACAGCCGTCCGATCGGCAGCAACAACCACAACAATGCCGCCCATGCAACTCCCGACCAGTCGGCCAGATGGTACGGTATCCAACGCGCCAACAAAAACCACATCTGTCGAGAAAAAGGCGTGTCACGCGGCGAAAAGACCGCACGTTCGTATCGCTCGATTGGAAACGCCGCCTCCATCACATAGCGATTGATCTGCGGTCGCATCAGCTTGTTAAAGTCGTCCGCGATGCGGCCACCGCGCCCCAAGATCGCCGCACTACGGTACTCTGCGCCTTGTTGAAGGGTCTGCATATTTTTGCTGTATTTCATCAATTGACCGACATTGTAGTACACTTGGGGCTGTGCAGAGCGATCGTTGAGGATGCTTTTGTAGCGATTGTATGCCTTGTCACCTTCGCGTTCGTAAAAGTCCAAGTTTCCGAGGTTTAAGTTGAGTCCAGCAGCTTTTTCAAGAGACCACGCACGCGTATAGTACGCTCGCGCCTTTTGGATCTCACCGTTGCGTTTTGCGTAATTCCCCAACGACCACAACAAATCAACGTTTCGAGGGGATCGACTCAATGCTTCTTCGGCACGAGACACCAAATGAGTCGGTGGATCGGCTTCGTTGAGCATATATACCATCTCTATCTGCGACCCAGACAAGGCCCCCAAATGACCGATCCACAAGAAGGCTTGAGGAAAAAGGCTAAGAAATATCATCCCGACAGTCGAAAGAACACGTTCTGCTGTTGTCTGATAAAACCAAGAAAACGCCACCCACACCAGAAGAACTTCAACGATCCCCCCACCCATCAAAACCGGCATCAACAACAAAAAGATCGTAAAAATACGCAGTTGTTGAAGGGTGACGCCTGTGGGAAACATCTCACGAAAATCAAAATCCAGCGTACGCAAAGAGCGGATCAACAAAAACAACCACCACAACAAAAACAACCAGCCCAACCCCAAGCACACAAACATCAACGTTTGCCGCAAGACATACGCTCGTTGAAAAGGATCTTCCCACTCTTTGCGCAAGGCGTTCCCAAAAAATTGGATCGCGTGTTGTGGAGCGCTCGTCTGCGTTTGCAACGACAACCAAGCCAGCCGATAATCGGGTGCTGCCAAGATCGGCGCAAAACGCTTTGCCTGCTCATAAGAATCACGCGCTTCCTCATAACGACCGCGACGAAGCTGTCGATCCCCTAACGCCAACAACACATGCGAAAAAGCGATCATGTTCGATATCCCACGATCTCGCATCAGTTGAAAAAGACCATCCAGCCGGCGTTTTGCAAGCTCTTTTCGACCACTTTTGGCTGTTTGATACCAATCTTGGGCTTGTTGTTGAAGCTTTTGTAGGCTCGGGGAAGATTCTAACGTAGGCAAATCAAGCGAGTATTCCGAAGGTGTTTGTGCTTGCGCTACATGCGAAAACAAGATCCCGATCCCGATCCAAATATTCCCAATCCACCGAAACCATCGAAAAAACGAAAGCCAACAAAAACGATGTTTCTGCACGCCTCCCCCCACGATAGCGTAAAGCAAAACAAAACAAGACATCTGCGGCTTTTGTATCGGTGTTGTCGATATCCTTTGCGTAACGCACCATTCGTGCATCCGTGGGGTTCTCCTTCGCTTTGTAGTCTTGACAACACACTCGTGCGGCATCGCACAAGTTGCTTTCTTCCTAGACAGCCCTCACACGCGCATTGTATCTGTATCGCGCTTTCTTCGAGGATAAAGAAACTTCAAAGATAAAGAAACTTCGAAGATAAAGAAACAAGGAGTATGGATGAGTATCCCACTTCGTCTTCGTATCTCTCGGCTTTGGCTTCGGTTTCGCCTTCGGGTTCCTTCCCTCACAGGAGGGGTCGCCTCAAGCCTTTACAGATTCGCTCAACTTCTTTCACTCGTAAAGATCCTACGCAGCCCCCAAGGTTGTCCGTGGGATCGTGCGCAAACCATCGAAAGCATGTTGCCCTTTTTGCGTGAAGAAGCGCTCGAAGCCATCGAAGCCGCGCAACAACGCCATCACGATCCACACGCTTTTCAAAAAGAACTCGGCGACCTGTTTTTCCTGCTCTGCTTTTTTGCCGATCTCTGTGAACAACAACAACTTTTTGATCTCAACAGCATCCTTCAACGCGTCCTTCAAAAGATGGAACACCGTCACCCTCACGTATTCGGCAACGACACCGTCCACGCTTCAACAGATGTTCCCAATCTCTGGGCGCGACGCAAAGCCAACGAAACGCAAACCGCTGAAAGCACCGAACCACCGCCCTCTGTATTGGAAGGAATACCACGTCTTTTGCCCTCGCTTCATCGCGCCCAACGCATCGGTGAAAAAGTCGCGCAAGTCAACTTTGACTGGCCCTCCACCGACGCGATCTGGGACAAGATCCACGAAGAAATCGACGAATTGAAAGAAGCCATGCAAGCCCACGACCCAAAGGCTTGCGCCTCCGAGATCGGCGACTTGTTGTTTTCTGTCGTCCAACTCAGCCGACAACTTCATATCGATAGCGAAAACGCTCTCCACGAAACTTGCCAACGCTTTACCCAACGCTTCCACTACATCGAAGCACAACTCCACCGTGAAGGCAAAACTCCCCACCACACCGACCAAACTCGACTCGAAGCCCTTTGGAAAGAAGCAAAAAAATCCCTAGCTTCCATCAAATCTTAAATAACCCCCGCACTCTCCCAAACGATCGACCTTTTCCACGAATCCCTTGCTCCTTCAAAACACCTGCCCCATCATCTCCACGCAACGCGCACTTTCAGCCAAAGAGTCCTTTTTCCCCAAAACCTCGATAGGAGCGTCATGATGCACGAGTTATTGCAATCCGATCGCCTCATCATCCAAGCCCGTTTCCGTATCCTTCCACGCCTCACCACGCGCTTCAACGTGATCGACGACGCCAACAAAGCCATCGGCACGCTGATCTTTCATCCAGCGTGGTCGTATCCCATCCTTTGGTTTTTCGGCGTCTTGTTGGAACTTTCCCTGCTCTCGGGTGGTATCTATCTCGCCGTCAAACAAAGCGGAAATCCCCGCTACATCGGGATCGGCCTTGCCTTTTTTGGCCTACTGATGGCTTTGATGCGCTTTCATAGCTTTCTCGCCACACGCAGCCCCACCAAGATCGAACTTTGGGATCGCGATAACAAACTCGTCCTCGCTTCCCACAAAGGTTGGGCGCTCTTCCAACCTCTCTTCACCATCCATGACGCCAAGGGAGATATCGTCGGACAAGCCCGTCAATCGCTCTTTTGGGCAGACCGCAAATACATCCTTTGGGACGATCAAAGCAAACGCTGGGGCGATATCAAACGCGGCTTTATCGGCTCCCGTTATACCGTCCAACGCAACGGAAAACCCGTCGCTCGCATGCGCAAAAACCTTCTCGATGTTCGCAAACTCCTCGGTATGCGCAGCTTTCTTGTCGAATTCCAAGAATCCAACCTCAGCGCCAAGGAACGCACCCTCATCCTCGGTGCCATCACCAACACCGAAGTTCTCACCCGCCAAAAAAAGCTCCGCGAAGAACCCGTCCCCTCCCCTATCGCCCCCACCAAATCCTGACCTCTCGACCCCCGCTCTCTCCCACAGCCCCACCGCTACACCGTAGCCAAGCCCCCACAGCCACAGCCCCACCGCTACCCCACTTCCAAGCCCCCACAGCCACAGCCCCACCGCTATACCGCACACAACCAAACACCGCTATACCGCAGCCAATCCCCCACACCACAGCCAAACACCGCTACACCGCAGCCAAGCCACGCTTTCTTTGTTTGACTTTCTCAGACACCTCTTACAAGAACATAAGTCTTTTTTACCCGCCACCTCTTCGTTCCCCACAACTTCCCATCCCATACAAACTACCTCTTTGGGTCGCGTCGGTGCCTTTGTGATACAAAAATTTTTCGCAAAAAATCACATCATCAAAAAACGCACAGAAAGGTATCAAAAATCACTTTTCAAAAGAAAAACGATGCCTACCCTTCGCAATGCCTCGAAATCGCCTTAAAACGCAAAGGAAACGCATTGCAAAACAACTCACCTCCGAGGTCACTCTCTCGTGTACGCGTAGACACAAAACAGATACAAAAAAACAGGAAACAAACGAATAGTGCCTAGGTTGAGCTGGCGCTGTGCATGCGTGCGTGCGTGTATACGCGCATATGCGCGTTTCGGCTGCTGAATAAAACACAAAATTTAAAACTTGTGTGTCAACCGTATCCGTATCAGATGAGCCGTTTTTCTGTGGATAACTCAATTAACTCCTTGATATCATTCAGGACACCCTGTGGATAACTCTGTGGATAACTCTGTGGATATCTGTGGATAACTCCCTAACCCTGTGGATAACTCTATGCAGCTTTTTGCATAGGACTGAATAATCCACAAAGATATCCACAGAGATATCCACAATTTTGGGCGAGTTATCCACAATTTGGGGCGAGTTATCCACACATAAAAAGACTATAACTCCATATTCGATCTATTTGATTTTAATAAGAAGTTTCACGTTTGAAACCGAAATTTGAAACCAAATGCAACATGTTTGCAACATGCCTGAAACGTACTTTATCCAAAGAAATGCATATACTTGTTTTCTTTCATTATTATGTGTCAGCTTTTTCATTTTGACCGTAAAAATGCCTCAACTTTTTCGCTTTAGTCTTAATGGACTGACTTTTTGTGTAGTTTTTTGCGTTTCACCTCGCGATCTGGCCGAAAGGGCTGTGGATAACTCTGTGGATAACTCGGTAAGCCTTTGTTTGGTCTCTCTTTTCTTTGTGGAAAACTGATCTTTTTGCGTGATCTCGCAAGATCGTCTTACGAAGCGTTTGTTTAGATGTGGATAACTCTGTGGATAACTCTGTGGATAACTCTGTAGTTCTTTGTTTTATATCAACTTTCTCTGTGGATAACTCTGTGGATATGTGCTTTTTGAGGCTTTCGCTATCTGTTTATTTGTTTAGATGTGGATAACTCTGTGGATAACTCTGTGGATAACTCTGTAAATATTTGTTTTGTATCAACTTTCTCTGTGGATATCTTTTTTGAGAGGGCATGGAAGCGGAAGGCGAGATATGTGAGCTGAACAAATGAGTACAATTCTTAATTGTCAAAGAGCCTCGTAAGAAAAAAATCGAAGTCAAGGACTAGAAATACTCTATAAAAAGACATCGATGTTGGTACTTAAAAAGAAGTATAAAAGAAGAATCTTTACGTAGTCTGCGATCAAACAGAGGTGTTGAGCAGAGTGGTTGTGGGTAGATTGGCGATGGGGCTTAACGGAGAGGCTTGGAAGAGGGAGCAGGTGCGATAAAAAGATCGCAGGATCGGTGGTTGTGGGAGGCGGGACAAAAAAAGCAAGCCTTGTCAAGCACGATCTTGTTGTGAGCGTGGATCAGCTTGTGTGGCGTGTCGAATTTTCTGCGTGTTGTTGTGCCTCGTTATCGGGTGTGCCAATGGAAGCGTGGGGGAGGGCGTTTGGTGGGTTGGATCTGTGCCATATCGGGGGCGTGGTAGAGTTTGCCGTGGGAGAGGACGAATTGGAGGGAGGAGAGGTGATCGAGGGAGAGGGAAGGGTCTTTGGGGAAGAAGAGGATATCGGCGCGTTTGCCGGCCTCGATGGAGCCGATATCGTGTTGATGCCCGATGTATTGGGCACCGTGGAGGGTGGCGGCGCGCAGGACTTGGAGGGGCGTGTAGCCGCCTTGGGCGAGTGCTTTCATTTCCCAGTGATAGCCGAGTCCTTGGAGTTGTCCGTGTGCGCCGAGGAGAACCAATCCGCCGGCTTGTGTGATCTTTCGTGCGGAAGCTGCGACACGGTCATGATGCCATTGTTGATCCATGACAAGGACGGGGCGTCTGCGTCCGATGGCATCGAGGAGTCGGGGAGGGAAGAAGCGTTTCATGCGCGGATCGTTCCAGACGGCTTGATTTTGGTAGAAGTAGTTTTCGCCAGAGATGCCGCCATAGGCGACAAGAAGCGTGGGGGTGTAACCTGTTTGGCTGCGTGCGAAAAGTTGTACCACGTCGCGATAGAGCGGAACGACGGGGAGAGCGTGTTCGATGCCGGTGTGTCCGTCGAGGATCATGCCAAGGTTCATTTCGAGATGTCCGCCACCTTCGGGGAAGACGAGGATCTTTTCTTCGTGAGCGGCGCGGATCACCCATTGGCGTTGTTGTCGAGCGGGCTGCATATAGCTTTTGACAGAGAGTGCGCCGAGGGCTTTGAGGCGTCGGATGTGCTGTCGGGCATCTTCAAGGCTGCGGATCACTGCTTTTTGTTGGATCTCGGCTCCGTAGAGGATGAAGCCTGTGGAGAAGATGCGCGGCCCGACGGTCATCCCTGCGCGGACACGTTCTGCAAGAGAGAAGACCAGTTCGGTACTTGCGGAAGGATCGTGTGCTGTGGTCACGCCATAAGAAAGGTTGGCGTAGTATTCGGAGATCTTTTGCGGGTGGATATCAAGAGCGTTGTAATGGAGATGGGCGTGTGTATCGACAAATCCGGGAGTGGCGGTTTGCCCTTTCATGTCGATGATACGGGCATCTGGAGGAATGGTGATCGAAGAGGTCGGTCCCACCGCAAGGATGTGATCGCCTTGGGTGAGGATCGTGCCGTTGGGAAGGATGCCTTGTGGACCCATTGTCAGGATGCGAAGGTTTGTGAAGGCGAGTTTTTGTTTTGATTGCGCGATAGGCAGGCGGAGATGGAGGAGATGGCGTTGTGGGTTGGGTTGAAGTGCAGACGTGTCTTGTTTGGTTTTTCCGTTGCTACCGCCGTTTCCGTTGGTGGAGAGGCGTCGCTGTAGGAGGGTGATGGCTTCTTGCAAAGGCATGGAGTAGAGGTTGGGGCCGAGGCTCCATGTCATACGCCCATCGCGTGTCCATGCGGGATAACTGCCGCCATCTTTGGAAAGCTGAAGCGTCGGAAGGACCGTTGCGGTGGTTTGATTGTCGTTGATACCGAGAACGACGGCGTTGCTTTGTCCGATGGGAAGGGGTGTGAGGAAGATGTGGTGTAGGTGACGGAACAACAACCAGCGTTCATCGGGCGAGACGCTCATCTCTTCGCCGCCATAGACGCGGATGTGTTGTTTTTCATCCGAACCATCGAGCCTTGTGGAGACCAACAGCAGAGAGCGTTTGTGTTTTGTGTACGCAACGCGTGTAAAATACAGGCGTTTGTCATCTGGTGAGAACTGTGGTTGTGGCATCCGTGAGATCGCGCCTCGGTTATCGAGATAAACGACATGGCGGATCTGTTGGGTCTTGCGGTGAAACAGCGATATCTCCAACCAAGGTTCGTTGCTGATGCCGAGTCCACGGGCGCTTGCGCCGCTGGTTTTCAAGAATGCGATGGACTGTCCGTCGTGGGAAAAGGCGGGGTTGGCGTATTGTGCGGGGATACGGGTAAGCTGTTTGGGGGGGCTGTAGCTTCCGTTGGCAAGGCGTTCTTGGAGCCAAAGCTGGCCTTTGACCTTATCGTCCCAAGTGACGTAAGCAAGGGCGTTTCCGTTATGAGAAAACGTTGGGGAGTAGGCGAGGATGTGGGCGGGTGTGATCGGGGTGATGGGTTGGGCTTGGGGCCAAGGGGCTTGCCAGATCCGACCGACAGCGCCGAACACAACACGATCGGCGTTGGGAGAGAGTTGTACCCAACGCAGCATCTTTGCGAGAAAGTTTTTGCGAGGAAGTTTGTAAGAGAAGCGCAGGGCGTGGGTGACTTGTTGTTCGATCTCGGCGATGAAGGGGATGCGTTGGGCGGGGATGGTGTCGGTGGATTTGCGCCAGAAGCCGCCTTGGGCCGTATAATACAGGTGTTTGGCGTCGGGTGCCCATGCAAAGGAGGGGTAGGTGCCGCCTGCGGCGAAGTTTTCTTGTAGATCTTTGTCGAGATGATCGACGAGCATACGCTCGCTGCCATCGTGTAGATCGTGCAGCATCAAGGCTGTTTTTGCACCAACGCGTCGAACAAAAGCCAGCCATCTTCCATCGGGCGAGGGGGTGGGTCGAGCGGCGTTTTGTGTAATTGTGATGCGTTTGTGTGTGCTGAGATCAAGGCGTTCGATCTTCCAGATGCCGTGGTGGATATTGCGGTCGTACACAAAGCGCGGGCGACTTGCGAAGTACAGATGTTTGCCATCGGTGGAAAAAGCAGGGTCATTGCCATCTCCGATCTGGCTGCCTTTGGTGAGTTGGATGCCCGCTCCACCGAGGGTATGATGGAGCCAGATCTCGACGGTTCCGATGCTGCTGCGATCTGTGATCCTTCGACGGTTCACAAAGTACCGACCATCGGGGGAAAAGACGGGAGAGTTGGCGGTGACATATTTGTGCTGGGTCAGCGGGCGGGGATGTTTGCCGTCGCGATCCATGATCCAAGTGTTGTCGCACCCGCCACGATCGCTTGTGAAGAGGATGTGCTTTCCGTCTGGAGAGAAGCGGGGTTGGACGTCATAAGCAGGGCCTTGGGTAAGGCGCGTTGCGATCCCGCCCGATACAGGGAGAGTATAGAGATCGCCCAAAAGATCAAACACAAGGGCCTTGCCGTCAGGGGAAAGGTCAAGGTTCATCCATGTGCCTTCGTTGGTTTGAAAGCGGATCGTCGAAGACGGCAAGGGTGGCAGTTTTTTGGTTGAAGCAGCGGGGAGAGAAGCAGGGCGAGACGCGGGCCGAGCCTCGGCGTTTTGGGAGAGCAGGCCGCCGAACCATGCGCAGATCAAAAAGGCCGCCATCCATGGGCTTGTCCGTCGATTTCCACGCAGAGAGCAAGGCGTTAGATGATCATAGATTCCACGCATCAGGACGAGTATGGTGGGGCGTTGCCCCACGCCCCACAAGGGAGCGCGGCTCCCTTGACCCTGTATGGACGGGGTGAACCGTCGTTTTTCAAACCAACTGCCCTGTCGCTTGGAGTGCCCCGAACACGGGGGGGATTCGTCGACTTGATGGGTTCTGCGATCAAAAGAAGTAGAGTGCATCAAAAAACTCCTTGGTATGGCGTTATTGCAAAAGGCGGTATATCCGACCCATTACATACGGCGTTATTGCAAAAGTCCGTGTATTCGAACCTACAAGCTTTGGATCAATCGAGTAATCCGATGATCTTGGCACTTTGAAGGATGCGTTCTGCGTGTCGGATCATGGGCATATCAACCATCTTGCCTTCAAAAGCGAAAGCACCGATGCCAAGGGCTTGTTGTTCGTTGTTGGTTTGGAGAAGGCGTTGTGCGCGAGCGATCTCTTGGGTGGTTGGGGAGAAGGCTTGGTTCATGGTGTCGACTTGGTTGGGGTGGATCGCCATCTTTCCTGTATATCCCATCTGACGGGCTTTTTTGCATTCTCGGATCAGACCTTCTGCATCGTTAAAGTCGGGATGTACGGTGTCGATCGGATCGAGGCGATACGCTGCTGCGGCTGTAACGACCGCACTTCGGGCATAATAAACTTCCCAGCCTTCGTCTGTTCGCGTTGCACCGATATCACCTGCGAGATCTTCCGCGCCAAACATCAGAGCGCGAAGGCGAGGGCTTGCGCCTGCGATCTTTCCAACATGCAAGACGCCCAAGGCACTTTCGATCACAGCATAAAGCCCGATGCTTTGGGCAGGATAACCGTGTTGGTGTTCGAGTTGGCGAAGGATTGCGTCGATCTCTTTGATCTGTTCGGGAGATTCGACTTTGGGGACGACATAACCGTCGGGCTGGTGGCGGACGGTGGTGTGGATATCTTCGTAGGCCATGCCTGTGGGCAGCGGGTTGATGCGGATCAATTTTTCGCGGCGGCCAAATTGTACTTCTTGGAAGGCACGTCCGATGGTTTGGCGTGCTTCGTCTTTTTGGTTGAGTGCAACGCCATCTTCGAGATCCATGACGATACAATCTGCCGAAAGCGAGGCCGCTTTGGCGATCTTGCGCAAGCTGTCTCCCGGCATAAAGAGCATAGAACGGCGTGGTGGCTTCATGTTTGATCTCCGTGGTCGGTTTCTTCGGGGCGACGCAACATCATGGCGGTGCGCTCGCATTCCAAGACGACGACGCCATCTTGGTTTCGTCCGATATGACGAAAGCGCACGATACCGCGATCGGGCTTGGATTGGGAGGCGCGTTTTTCGATGACTTCGGTGGTGACGTAGAGAGTGTCGCCATGAAACAGAGGGTGAGGGTGTCGAACGCTTTCGTAGCTAAGGTTCGCGACGAGGGTTCCTTCGGTGAGATCGTACACGGTGATCCCGACAGCAAGGCCGAGCGTGAAGATGCCGTTGACAAGGCGGCGGCCAAACTGCGTTTTTTGGGCGTAATCCTCGTTGAGATGAAGGGGTTGAGGATTCATGGTGAGGGCGGAAAACAAGACGTTGTCTGTCTCTGTTAAGGTTCGACCGAGCCGATGTTGCAGGATATCTCCGACTTCGAGTTCTTCAAAATAACGTCCGGGCATGAGCTTTCCTCTATTGGGGTGGATGGCAAGGGACGGGTGGTCTGTGTTGTTTTTTCGATGGATAGGGGGTTTTAGGTGTTAGAAGGTGTCTAAAACGATATCTTTTGGAAGGGTATGTGCATCGGATCGATCCGTATGGGAGTGACGCCGTTGGCCCAAAAAAGCCGTGTTCGCGGTGTTTCAAGCGACAGAGTCGTTCGTTTGGAAAACAATTGATCTGTTCGCCCCTCTCGGGGTCAAGGGGCGATAGTCTCTTGTGGGGTTTGGGGCAACGCCCCATACGCGCCTTGTTAAGGCGGAAACACCGTAGAGTCGAGAATGATCGCTCTTTCTTTTGTCGGCCCCCATGTCCGTTCGCTGCTCGATGTCCCGATACACGGGCGGTTCGCGAACCGCCCCTACGCAAACATGGCC
>CAUJFU010000178.1 GCA_963169055.1 Myxococcota bacterium | reverse complement strand
CTCCGACTGATACACGACTTGGCCGTTCGTGATCGCTGCGCATCCAAGGGTCTGCGTGCCTGCATCCATACCTGCGATCACAGGCTGTTTGTATCCCGAACTGCCATACAACAGTTTGAGCGTAAAGGGGGTTTTTCGGAGTACCTTGGCTTTGCCATCGTTGAGCAGACGGCGAGCCTTGGCCGGAGAACAAGGCATCAAGGGGGTTCCGTGTTGGTTTTGAATAAAAACGAACAAGACGTTTTTCCTTTTCAGGTCGTGCGTATCTGTACTTTTTGAGGCAAGCACAGAATCCGACATCCTCTCGACGGGATAGAAGAGCCTTCGCATTGTGGTTGACTTCCGCTTACCCAAGCAGATGTTTACAGCGCCACGCCCTTGGCCCCGAACTGAGGCGGCATCCGAGGGTCTCTACATGCTCTCTATCGTGTACAACAACTCGGCTTGCGCCACTTCCTCTGTTGTCGTCTGGTCAACCGGACTTGCCGAAACAAGCCCGCCCCTTTAGGGGTGGGTTATTGACGTAAGGCGTCCTCTACGGCTAAACCGCGTCGTTTGAGTTCATTCTTGATGCGTTGTTTGAGTTCTCGCCTGCCGTGATGCAAACGCGAAGAGACAGTCCCTGCGGGGATAGCCATCTGTTCGCTGGCTTCTTCGAGGGAAAGCCCTTCGAGATCGCACAGAAGGATCGCCATCCGTTTACGGGGCGAGAGATATTCGAGTTGAGCGCGGACAAGTTCGCGCATCTCATCGCTTTCCATGACTTGCTGGGGGAGGGGAGTGGGGCGTTCATGGAGCGACGCAAGTTGGTTGGACCAGCGTTCCCAAAAACCCGCGTGGCGTTGTTTTTGTCGGAAGTGGTCGATCATGATGAAGGTGGCGATGCGATTAATCCAAGCACCGAGCGCGCCAGTGCCTCTGTAGTTTTGTAAGGATTCGATCACCTCGATCATGACTTCTTGTAAGAATTCTTGAGCCTGTTGGCGATCTCCTGTCATTCGATAAAGACGGCGGAGCAGCACAGGAGCGTATCGTTGATAAAAGGTATCAAACGCTTGGCGATCGCGTGTAATGAGTCGGCGAGCAAGTTCTTCATCTTCTTCCCATGACGGGGTTTTTTCTGGTTTCACGCTTGCAAGTCCCTCGCTAGGAGTGAAAAGAGTGGACAGCGGTGGTTGCTCTGCGCGGCTTGGGGGCCATGCAGGGGCGTGACTTTCGCGTGCAATGGGTGGCAAGGTCAAGGGACACATGATGAATGTATTGTCCTTTGGTTGGAAACGGGCCGTCTTGCTCGTGATAGTCGGTGGGGTGTACGTCGGCTCTCAAAAAATCTTGAAATCTTTTTGTGAGCGGGGATGGCGCGGTTGAGTTTGTGGTGTTGCCTCAGTTTTATTTGATAGGATTTACGCGCTTGCCAAAAAAAGCCGTGTTCGCGGTATCTCAAGCGACAGAGTCGTTGTTTTGAAAAACCGTGATCTCTTCGCCGACACGGGGTCAAGGGAGCTGTGCTCCCTTGCGGGGTGTGGGGCAGCGCCCCACAAACCATCGAAATGTGTAAGTCCTATTTGAGTGTGGAATTGGTGATTTGTGGGGGGCCGTTGGCGAGTACAAAGATGCCGGGATATCCTTTGGTTTCAAAGCCTTTGCTTGGATTGTTTTCGAGCAAAGAGTCTTGGATGATCAGTTTGCCAGAGCGGTCGTTGCTGACAAAGAAGATGGCACCGCCGCCTTCGTTGGCAGTGTTGTTGTGGATGTGAACGCCGCAGAGGGAGAGAGTGAAGGTGTTACCGTCGTTGTAGATGGCTCCGCCGCTACCGCCGCCCGGGGTTCCGGCTTTGGCGGGGTTGGCTCCGTTGCCGATGGCGCGATTGTGAGAGAATAGGCTGTTGATCACCGTGTAAGAGACGCCGATACTGCTCAATCCACCGCCATTTGAGCAGACGTTGGCGAGATCGGTGCGACCGCCAAAGGTGCTATTGACGACGTAGACGGGGAGGTTGTTGTATTGGCTGAGGGTGCGGACGGCTGCACCGCCGACGTCGGGGCCTGTATCATCGCAGAGGTTGTTGAAGAAGCGGGCGTTGATGATCTTGAAGCGGCCCCCACGCACAAAGATCGCGCCGCCACCGTAAGGATCGAGGTTTTTGGCGTTGCCTTTGATGAAGGTGATGTTTTGTACGGTGAGTTGGGGATGATCTTGGTTTTGGCAGTGAGAAGTCGTCCATTTTTGCTGTTGGTCGCAGGTATTTTGGTAAAGGATGCGGTGTTTTCCGTCTCCGCTGAGGGTAATCTTGTTTCCTCCGTCGATCACGATCTTGGGGCCTTTGTCGTTGACGATCTTGGCGGTGCGGGTAAGTGTGAGGGTGGTGGGATTGGGGCCGCAATTGAAGGTGATGATCCCGCCCTTGGCAACGGCATCGACAAAGGCATCGGAAGTGCAGCTTTGTGGGGTTCCTGTGCCGACAACGGTGGTGGGTTTGGAGGTGTCTTCTGCCCGAGCTTCCGCAGGGATAGCGCATTTGCCGTTGGGGTTTCCTGCGGGTGGAAGTGTCGGGGGAGCGATCTCAGGCGTAGATTCGGTTGTAGATTCGGGCGCAGATTCGGGGGTGCTTTCAGGGATGCTGCCGTCGGGAGGCGAGATGGTTTCGGGGGCGGGTTCGTTGGCGATATCTGCGGGGGGTTCGGTGGGAAGGGGAACTTCTTTGGGAGGTGGTTCGGTATTGGTTTCGGAGGCAGTTTCTGTGGAAGGAGTTTCGGTGGGGACGGACTCTACGGTGGTTTCGAGAGTGGTTTCGATAGCAGTTTCAGGTGTTTGTTCGTGGGTGGGTGGGATCGATTCGCAGGCGGCGATGGAGAACAAAAGAAGCATACCAAAAAACAATCCGATCTTGTGCATGGGGCGCTCCCAAGGTGTGTTGTGGTCGGAAGAGGAAGGCGTTTCAGAGATTTGGATGCGGATACAAGAGGATGGAGCCGAGGGTACGACCCGCTGAGCGGAGTTTCGGTCTCAAAGAGGAGTGGCTTTTTGGTTTGCTTTGTGGGGCGCTGCCCCATACGCGCTAGGTTAGCCGTGTAACCATTTGTTTTTGATGCGCTCTTACGCGCAGTCTGTCAGTTCTTCGTGTTCCAGATGAAAGGACTCCGAAAAAGAAGGCAAGTCACGCAAATCCTCGGGTCGAACCATCGAC
>CAUJFU010000177.1 GCA_963169055.1 Myxococcota bacterium | reverse complement strand
AAAACTTGCTCGCCCAAGGCATCCCCCACGATGTCATTGTCAAAGCAACTGGCCTTTCTTACGAACAAATCGCCTCTCTACTCCATCAGCAACACCCCACCACAACAAACAAAACATCATAACCTCTCGCCCTTCTCTTCTGCTCCTACCCTCTCCAAATCGCTGCTATCAAACCCGCCCGTCTCCGCATCGTCACTTCAATGAAACACCTTCACCTTCATCCGCCTTTTCTCGACAAACAACCCACCGCCACACAACTTCAACAAGCCGCTCTAATGCGCCAAAAAGCATGGAGCTTCCTCGACCTAGCCCTCACTAACATCAGTTCAAAACATCGTCCCGTCGTTGTGAAAACAACCGTTTTCGATCCAAAAACCCTCCCGTCGTTGTGAAAACAACCGTTTTCGATCCAAAAACCCTCCCGTCGTTGTGAAAACAACCGTTTTCGATTCAAAAAACCCTCCCGTCGTTGTGAAAACAACCGTTTTCGATTCAAAAAACCCTCACGTCGTTGTGAAAACAACCGTTTTCGATTCAAAAAACCCTCACGTCGTTGTGAAAACAACCATTTTCGATTCAAAAAACCCTCACGTCGTTGTGAAAACAACCGTTTTCGATTCAAAAAGCCCTCCCACCATCGTGAAAACAACCGTTTTCGATTCAAAAAGCCCTCCCGCCATCGTGAAAACAACCGTTTTCGATTCAACTCCGTCACTTTCTCCCGTCCGTCTTTGGAGGATCCCACGCACCGTGGAAGGCGATCGGAAGCAGCGGCAAAGGGATCGTCGCCACAGGACCAGCCCCGAGGCGCAACGCATCAAAGATCAAAAGCTCGCTCTTTCTCGCGAGGCCCCACGAAGCCAACACAAGGACGTGACCTTGCGCGCCATCGCCCTGTACATCGGGAACAAAGATCGGCTCCCCGACAAAGACATCCTCAGGCGCGCTCCACAAAGCCGCAGGCCGTTCAGGATCACAAAGATCCACACGGATCACCGAGTCAAAGGGATCGCTGTGGCGCGTATCGCTGCGTGTTGCGCCGTAGAGAGCGGGAGTCTCACGGCCTTCGTGGTCGGGATGAAAGCGTGGGAAGTCGATCCCGTACGCAGTGTATTGTTCACAACGCGCAGGACGACCATCGAGCGGCAAAGAGAGACGGTATAAACGCTGTGGCTCCCGCTGATCGGGAAGCGTCGGATCGAACGATGTATCCGGCCCCGTGTAGCCAAATTCCCCCCCAAAGTCGAAGCGCTGAAAAGCACACGCATCGACGATCACCTCTTCCCCCCGCTCAAAGGCGTTCCCAAAATGAATGACCCACGCACCCTGCGGCAAATCGACCTTTTTCACCTCTCCATCACGAAGACGCGAGATCAAATACAACGCCCCACCTTGGCTCGCATCCGTCGCGATCGCCTGAAATAGCGTCGAAAATCCCATGTAAGATTTCAAAAACTCCCCGACCTTCAAGCGCAGCGGATTGCCACCCAAGATGTACCAATTGGGCGTAATCGCGAAGTCATGGGCAAAAACCATCCCCGAAAGCTGCGCGGTGCGCTCCACCACAGCTTTTCCCTCAGCGTTGATCTCACGAAAAGTAAAGCCCGTGTGACGGCCCATCTTGGGGCTGCACGCCACCAACCGATCTGCCGCTGCATCGTGGCGCAGATGCGCCAGCGTCGCCTGTCCCGCCAACGCCCCCCCAAAATGTTCCTCGCCCTGCGTCGCAAGAGTTGCTGCATCCAACGCATACGGCGCACCACCCTCCCAACCCGCAAGCAGCTTGTCTTTCCAGCGCACGATGGTTGTGTTTGCAACGTGGCGTGGCTCCCCGCCTGCCTTGATGTTCTTCCAAAATTGTGCGCTTGGATTCGTCGCAAGCCCCCGCACCACCAACGTTCCAGCCGCTCGCTCGCGTTTGTACGATGGCGTCTCCACAAAACGGCCCCGCAGATGACAACTGCCCTTCTCATCGAAAAAAAATGAACGGATATAACCATGTCCATCAAAGGGATGCGCTGTCCGCCCACCAATCTTCGTCCAGCCCGGCCCGTTCGATAGCAAACGCCCCCCACGCAACGACTTTGGGATCGTTCCCCCTATCGACGACGACGGTATCTCCTCGTCCAACGAATCCCATGACACACCCATACACGCATTCCATGCTTCTTGTCGCTTCTGTTTGCTCATCCGCTCTCCTTCGCTTTGTGAGACTCCACGGGATGAATCCCGTGGCTTCTTGGATTATTACGATATCCGCAAGATGTGTGATCGAAGGATAGTGCGTAGACGCCCTATGGTTGGGCAGCCACAGGGGACTGCCCCTACGTTTTGCGATCACACGGTGGGCGGATCTCGTACTAGGTAGTCTCAAATCAAACTTCTGCTCTGCTTCGTTGGGCCTCTGATCTGCCCTCTGCGACTCGGCTTGACTTCTTTAACACCAAAAACGTAAAGTGAAAACCCGAGGCTTTCCGTCACCCACGATGCTCACCCCTCGCTCACCTCACGAAAACCTTGTTCACCCCTCGAATCGACAGGATGTTGCGACGATGCAATCTCGCCTTACGTTTTGGTTTTGTCACGCAAAGACCTTGTGTCATGTTGCCCTTGGATTCGGTGTTTGCGGGCTATGGATCATGGCTCAGGCTTTTTCTGCCCCGCCGACGTCTCGGCCTGCCCCGTCTACAAAAACTTCGAGGGCTCCGCTTTTTGAACAAGGACAGCGCCCGTTGCGCAACGTCCGACCCCTTCCGCGTCCCTCTCCTTCGAGTCACCCGCTTTCTGCCTCTCAATGCCTGCCTTGCCACCAAACCACCTTTGATCAGTGGAAAACATCCCGTCACGCCGTCGCTTTCACCAACCGCCACTTTCAAGTCTCGCTTCAACACAGTCCTTATCGCTGGTGTGTTCACTGCCACAGCCCTCTTCCAGAGCAGTTCAACGAGATCCGTTCGTGGCTACGCGATGATCCAGCCCGCTCGCCTTCGGCGACGTCTGCGCAGTCCGCTCATCCGCCCGTCCTTCCGAAGCCTGTGCAGTCCGCTCACCCGTCCGTCCTTCCGAAGTCCGAGAAGCCCCAAAAACCGCTACACAAAGAAGGTGTCAATTGCGCCGTATGCCACATCCGCGACGGCGTGATCCTCGCCTCCAAACCGCCCACCGCCAAAGCTCTCAAAGATCATCCGATCCGTCACGAACCCCGACTCCAAAACTCCCGTTTCTGCGCGGGTTGCCACCAATTCAACCTCGTGACGGCCTTAACAAAACCGACAAGCCCGACCGATGTCCCGCTCCAAGACACCTACATCGAGTGGAAAACATCGTGGGCCAAAGCACAAGGCAAAACCTGCCACTCCTGCCACATGAACAAGGGCAGCCACTTCTTCCTCGGTGCGCACGATCCCAAGGGCTTAAAACGATCCCTTCAGATCAACGTCGCCCTACGCGATCCCCAAACCGTCGATGTGATCGTCCAAAGCCGTCGCGTCGGCCATGCGATCCCCACAGGCGACCCTTTCCGACGCTTGATCCTCTCGATCTTTGCAAAGGTCGGCGACACCCAAGCGATCGCCTCCTTCACATTTGAAAAGATCTTCCGTGTCAAAAACCAGCGTTGGTACGTTTGGAAAGACGACCGCATCCCTGCTCCCACAACCTCGAAGATCGGGGAAAAGCGGATCACATTGCAGCTTCCGAAACCACAAACCTCGATTCATTGGGAGTTTTCCTACTACTACGCAGAGTTCCAACACCACACCTTTTTGACGCCCTCAGAGATCCGCCTTCGTATCGCCAGCGGGCGTTCTGCATACCCAACCAAGGGGCGAAAAAAATGATCAGAACCTTTGTCGCTTGCGTTTTGTTTCTTCTCTGTGTTTCGGTGGCCAGTTTCGCCCACGCGATCCCGCCGCTGCTACCGCTCTTGTGCCGCCCTTGTACCCAAAGCACCTCTTGCGGACAAGGCCAGCTTTGTTGGGGCAGCAAAACAGGCATGGGCACCTGCCTTCAAACCTGCTCTTCGGAGGGGTCGTGTCTTTCGGGCTTTCGCTGCGCCACACTCGCAGCGGGTTTGAAGTACTGCCTGCCTGAAAAGAACTGCGACATGACGTGCAACCAAACCTCGGAGTGTCCGACGGGATACACCTGCACAGAAAACCGCTGCATCCGCTCTAACGGCGGACAAGAAGGCGACCTTTGCGACACCAAAGCTCCTTGTTCCGCAAACCTTACCTGTGCCAGCGACGAAGGGGCATCCCGCTGTGTTTCGTTGTGCGATCCCCAAGCCACTCCCGTCGCTTGCGCTGCGGGCTTTCGCTGTCGGCCTTTTGAGGCCACGAGATACGGATGTTTCCGCGATATTGGTTCGCAAAAAAGCGGTGAACGCTGTTCGCTGTTTTTGCCTTGCGAGGCGGATTCCGAGTGCCGAAAGTCCGCCTCCGATGTACCCGCCCTCTGCTACAAATCTTGCCGCTTCCCCAACCCCGACACCACCTCCTGCAAAGGTCTCGGAAGCTGCGACTTTATCGGACGAACGGGAAACTACTGTTTCTGCGAAAAAGACGCCGACTGCGACAACAAAAAACAGTGCATCCTGATCCAAGGCCCATTCCAGCGAGGTCTTTGCCAAGCGGGAGACCAAACCACCTGCACAACAGACGCAGACTGCATCGAAGACACCCACTGCGTCCAAGGCCGCTGTGCCGTTGCTTCGACCACCGAACCCCCATCCGAACCCACCGACGAAACCATCAAAGAAGCCACATCAGAAGCCGCAAGCTCCGAAGTCACCACCGAACCCGTCACAGATCAAGCAACCACCGAACCGACCCCCGAACCCCTCGCAGATCAAGCAACCACCGATTCGAGCGACGGACTGACCCCCGAGACTTCAACAGAACGCCCCAATGGAACGGACGTCTCGATCGATCAAGGCTCCTGCCATTGTCAGAGCGCCGATCCGCTGCCCTTGGGCCTTGGTCTCGGCCTGATCGGACTGTGGCTGCTATTCCGCCGTCGACGCTCCAACATGCCGCCATCAGCCCGATAAACCAAGCCTTTCGACTTCTTCCAACAGCCTCCGCTGCCCTGCCCTCCCGAAGAAACCATCGACAACCCCGATCCCCATCCCAAGGACGTTTATGACACGCTACTTTTTCAATCGCCCGATCCAAATCGATCCCCAAGACCTTCAAACCTTCGATCGTTATCGCCCGATCATTGAGGACTGGGAGGCCTTTCTCGATTCCTTGCGCCGACCTCTCCCCTTCACGGTCTGGACCAACACGCTGCGCACTTCCTCCCAAGAACTCCAAGAACACCTTCACACCGAAGGGATCGCTCTTTCTCCTGTGTCTTGGTATCCCGATGCTTTTTTCTGGCAAACCCCCGAAGAACGCACAGGTAGCACGATCGCCTACCAAGCGGGCCTATACCACGTCCAAGAAGAAGTCTCGATGCTCTCAGGCTTTTTGTTGGATGCCCAACCTCACGAACGTGTCATCGATATGTGCGCCGCCCCCGGCAACAAAACCGCCCAGATTGCGGTACAGATGCAAAATACAGGAACACTGATCGCAAATGACCGAAGTCTCGGTCGTATCAAAGCGATGCGTCGTGTTCTCGAACGATTAGGCGTCTACAACACTACCCTGCTTTGCGATGATGCCGGCAATCTCCCCAAACGCAGCGGCCCCTTTGATCGCGTCATGGTCGATGTTCCTTGTTCTTGCGAAGGTACTTCACGCAAAAACCCCGGCATCCTCAGAAAACTTTGCAACCTCCCGTACGATCAACTCGGCGGCCTCCAACGCGCCATCTTGCGAAAAGCCGTCCTCTTGTGCAAACCGGGCGGACGCATCGTGTACTCCACCTGCACCTACGCCCCCGAAGAAAACGAATGCGTGATCGATCACGTCCTCCAACAATATCCCCCCGACACCTTGCGCGTCGTCCCGATCCGTATCCCACATCTCACTACAGCACCCGGCCTTTCCGAATGGAAAAACCAACGCTTCGACTCTCGCCTCCAACACGCCGCTCGCCTCTATCCTCATCTCAACGATACAGGCGGCTTTTTCGTTTGTGTCCTCGAAAAAATCCTCCCCATCGAAGACGAAGAAACGACCGCCACTTCACCATCCAACCCCGCTTTCTTCTCTTTCAGCCAAGCCCCATCCCAAGACAACACCCCCCAAGCTCCCCCCCCAGACAACGCCTCGCAAGCCTTTTCTCAAGAACAAGCCCCGCCCACGCAAACCTCCTCCCAAGACAACACCCCACAAGCCCCCTCTCAAGCCCTTTTTGCGCAAGGGCAAGCACAGGCCCAAGCACAGGCTCAAGCTCAGGCTCAAGCACACCTTGAGGCCATCACGCTGTCCGATCCAAGCCCATACTTGGCACTTTTAGAACAAAGGTTTGGCATCCACCCTTCGATCTTTTCGCAGATGCGGCTTCTTCAAACCAGCAACAAGGTCATCGCTATCACTTGCCGCGATCATCTTCCGCCTGTGCGCCCCAAGCCCGAGATCATCGGTGTTCCCTTTATGCGCTGCGATTCTGCACAACCCAAGATTACCACCAACGCTGTTCTGATCTTTGGCCGTTTTGCCACCCAGCACACCATCGACCTCACCCCCGAAGAAGCACACGCATACATCCGACGTACCCCGCTCTCCCTCGGCCCCCAACACCTCGAACAAACCCATCACCACGGCTATGTGATCTTGCGCTGTCGTGGGATCATCCTTGGCCTTGGCGTCTTTCGCGGCGATGCCTCTGGGGGAACCCTCGAAAGCCAATTCCCCAAAAGTTGGATGCTCCAAAACGAACCCACAAACGACATCACAGACGATCCAAGAGAGCCCACAGCAGACGACCTTGGGCCTCACTCTCCGTAAGACTCAAGGCCGTCGAATAAACAAATCTAGCGGCGGCAGTTGCAGACGGACACCAAACCGGTAGAGAGGTTTTTGACTCTCCATTGGCCGGTCCAAACGAGTCCTCTTTTTTGGCACGCAGCGGGGCAGTTTCGTTGTGCCTCTTCGTTGTTTCGGACCCGACCGATCACCACATCGATAGTAATGACAGGTGCTCGTTTGGCGGTCTGTTGAGCCTCTTTGGCCTTGCGTTGCTTGGCAGCGCGTTGTTCGGCGGCCCGTTGGGCCTCTTTGGCA
>CAUJFU010000176.1 GCA_963169055.1 Myxococcota bacterium | reverse complement strand
CGCCAAACGCGCCAATATCGGTCTTCGAGGATGCGTTGTGCGGGATCGGAGATGTGACGATCACGCAGTAGATCCCGATGGATATATTCGAGGTAATAGTTGATCTTGACCCCCCCAAAGTCAAAGCCGAGCTTGAGGTAGGGTTTGTATTTGTTGGTGATAAAGCCCGAGTATCCTTGTTCGTCGTTTCCAAAGACGCGATTTTCGCGCCAGTGATAGAAATGGAAACCCGCTTCGACGCGCAACCAGTCGGCGATCGGGTAAGCCACCGCGCCATGCGCAAAGATCAGATCACCGACATAATCATCGTCCGCGATCTGCTTTTGGCGGGTGTCGACGTCGCGGATGTATTTTCCCGAAGCGATCAGCTCAAGGCCCCGACCAACGGGAGCGGTATAACGAAGAGCAAGGCGGAGGATCACGGTGTAGCGGTCTTGATAGCGGCGGTAGACGTTGCGGGAGTCGCGGCCAAAGTCTTGGCGGTTGACGTTGTTAAAGAAGTCGAGATCGGTCAGGCCCGTATGAAGGCCGGGATAGCTTGGATAGAGGCTATCGACGGGGCGAGGGACCAGTTCGCCGTTGCTTCCTGTGGGGTTGTTGGTGGTATAAGTAATAAAGGTTCCTTCGAGTAAGACTTTGAGACTGTCCCGAGCGAGTTCGGTGATGAAGGTGCCACCGGCCCAACCGATGATGCTTTCGGCCCATCGTTCGTCAAAGTCCATGAATTCATTGGCGACGTTGAGGGTGGGGACCTGATCGCCTCCAAGGAATCCGTCGGTCAACAGGACGTCTGTTTCTCGGCGTGCGCCAAAGGCCGAATTGAATTCGGAACCAATATAAAATCCTTCAAGCTTGAAGGAGAGGCCAGCATCGAAAGGATCATCGATAAAGACGCGCCCACGCAAGGCCAACCCGCCTGATTGAGGCCAGACGTAGCTAAAGAAACCGCCTTCGGGGATGCGGTTGGTGGCGTAGATGGCTTTGCCTGTGATCGGGTCGATGGCGTCGTTGATGCGGTTGTATGTGTAGGCCGCAAAGGCATAAGCGGTCACTTTGTCGCCGATCTCGAACTTGGCGTCGAGGGTGGTGGCGTTGGTAAAGAAGCGGTTGGCGAGCGAGACAGCCCCGTCTTTGGCCCCTGTGGGATTGAGGGTTCCGAGCGAGTCGGGATCGTAGCGGTTGGCTTCCCAGTCGGCGGCGACCATCGAAACGATGTTGAACGAAAACCAACTGGTGACGGTAAAGTCGAGCCGAACAGCGTAGGCGTAATCTTGGCTGTAAAAAGGATTGGTCAGGGCAGTATCACCGAGTCCTGTGGTCCAACCCGGGCCGATCCACATCTTTGGCAAAGGGATCACTCCGCCGTAATAATGCAGCCATTCTCCGAGCTTTCCGTCCACAAAGATGCCCTTGCCGTTGTCTCGGTCGATAAATCGGACTTTTCCAACGGTCCACGCGTTGAACTCTGAATAGTCCGAGCTACCGACATGAACGAAGTTCACAAAGTCTACAGGGACGCGGATACGAAACCAATAACCCCGAAGCTTCATATATTCGGCATGGTTCATCCCCAAGGATTCGCCCGTATTGTTGGCGAGCGGTTGAAGATCGCCGTTTTCCCACCAGTTGTGCCACAACGCGCCAAAACGGCTTTTGATGCGAACGCCTGCGGTGACGTAGCGGCTGACTTTGCCTCGGATCGTCATCTCAAACTCCGAAGCTACACCGTTGTCACCCGAAAAGTTGTCCTTGAAGGCGGGGTTGCCCAAGAACAAGATCCCTTGCGAATCGTTGTTGCGATACAGCCACTTGGTAAAAATCTGGCCTGCAAAGTCAAAGTTCGCGATATCTGCTCGAACAGCGGGGGTTTGTAGCCACAAACCAATCAAGAGGAACCAACAAAGAAGGCGATGGCGAAGCATGCGTTTACTCTACCTGTGGAGGGGGGGGCGGCGATCTGTCCCTGATCGTTGTGCATCTACCCTAAAATAAAGGGAAAATCTTGTCGTCCTGACAATCCTGATGCAAAAGCGCGGCGAATATAAAACAACTTGGAAAAAGATCACAACCCATTTGCGCACTTGAGACCAAGCCTTGGGTGGCTTTGGCGAATGAAGTCTTTGTTTTTGAATGATAAATTTTTTGAACTTTTTTTCGCCCCGTTGAGTTTTTTTGCGTTGCTAGATGTTGAATATTGCTTCATTTTTTATGAATGTGAGGGGCTGTGGGGCGTGATTTTTTGAAGGGCGATTCAGCGCATGAGTGAAGCGGCGCATTGGGTGGGAAAGATTCGATAGCAAGGGCGTGTTGGGGGTTATTATAAGAGTTTGTGTGCGAGGTGGGAGCGATAAACGATGTCGATCGAGGGGGATTATTTCGCGTAAACCATGTGGATGGTGGCGAGTTTGCCGTTACCCTCACAAGAGAAAGAAGAGAGTTGTTTGTGTTGTTCTGCTTTTTCACCATCGTTGCCGTGGCCTTTTCCAGCGAGCATATCGATGACGTGGGGATCGCAGTTTCCGTCGTTTCCGCCGCCAAAGCGGTGTTCGCCGTTGTATTCGTTGACAGGGCGGGTGAGCAGGTCGGTTTTTGTGGGGAAGCCTTCATTGCTTTGGAGGAGGACTTGGAATCCCCAAGCGGTGCTGAAGCCACCGAGGGCAGATTTGGGGACGATGGCGATCATGGTTTTGCCGGAGGCGCTGGTGGAGGTGGGAATAGCGATATCTTGTTTGAACTTGCGGGCTTTGAGGTTGATTTCGCTTTTGAGTCGGGTGGTGCTTTGGGGGCTGATCAGGACGACTTTGTTCCAGCGATGTCCTTTGGCGAATTGGACGTTCATCCCGGGGAGTGCTTGGCTGTGGCCGCCTTTTCCCGTTTTGATGTAGACTTGGGCGAATTGGACACTAAAGCCATTTCCGCCCCATGATCGGGAGTTCCAGACATCGCGGAGGCGATTGCGGACGGTGATACGGAATTCCACGTTGCTGCCTTTGTCGGTGATCTTGACTTGGGTGAGGTCAAAGTCGCCTTTTTGGTAATCGCCTTTGGTGGGATAGATGTACTTTCCGGGGCCGTTGTCGTCGCCTTTGGGGTCTTTGAAGGTGACGGTGTCGTTGGCGTATGAAGCGAGAGGGAGGGCGAAGAAGGCGAGCAGGGCGAGCGCAGAGGACAAAGCAAGTCGGGTCATGTGTATAAGGTCTCCTATCGGGTTGTGTTGCGGGCTTTTCCCGAGGATTCGGGCGTCGTGTGTCCCGCGTTGGACGGAAGAGAGGTGATTTTATGCACCGATCAAGGTGCGTTGTTTTGTGGAGGGGTGGTGTATCGTGTTTGTGGAGGCGAAGTCAAGGACGCGATCGGTCGGCGCGGTGGAGGCGAAGCTGTGGGCGTGATCGGTGGGCTTTGTGGAAAGCGAAGCTACGGGGGTGAGCGGTAGGTTTGGTGGGGGCGAAGCTACGGGGGTGAGCGGTAGGTTTGGTGGGAGCGAAGCTACGGGGGTGATCGATTGGTTTGGTGAGGTCGAAGCTACGGGGGTGAGCGGTAGGTTTTGTGAGGCATTTGTGGGGATGGGTTTAGATGCCTACAAACAGACGTTTTCCGAAGGCGTCGGGCAATCGGGCTTCAAAGACACGTCGTGCGCTGAGAGCGATATCGTATTCGACGCGGTATTGCTCGAAGGTACGGCTTTCGGTGTCAAAGATGGCGTAAGCAGCGCGAGGATCGTAATCGCGTGGTTGGCCGATGGAGCCGACGGAGATGATGTACTTTTTGCGCGGGTCGAGTTCGATCAAGCCGGGGACCATCTGGATGACTTCGACACCGTCGTGGGCAAAGATGCGGCAGAGGTGGGAGTGTCCGATGAAGGTGACTTGAAGGAGTTCGTTGTTGTGTTGGTAGGCTTCTCGGGCTTGTTCCATATTGAAGATGTAGTTGAATTCTTCGGGATGGATGGGAGCGCCGTGAGAGAAGCAGACGTTGATATCGGGTTCATTTTTGAGGTAGGGGAGGGAGCGCAACCAAGCGAGATGTTCTTCACGGAGGACTTCGACGGTCCAATCGAGGGCTTGTTTGGCTTGGTCGTAGTAGTAAGAATAATCCATTTTCCCCGATACAGCGGCGTCATGGTTGCCCATGATCGTGAGGCTAGATATCTCGCGGATGATATCGCAGCATTCGTTGGGCGAGGCACCGTATCCAACGACATCACCGAGACAGACGTATCGTTCAATGGATTTTTTTTGGAAGGCTTCCATCACCGTTTCAAGGGCGGCGAGGTTGGCGTGGATATCCGAAAGAATGCCTATCCGCATCGCTGGCTCTCCTCCATCGCGGGGCTGGTGGGGTGTGGTAGGTTCAAAGAGGTTTCGCGGTTTAATCTGAGCAAGGGCGTTGAACTTTCGTTGTCGAACCACAGGCTGTGCCTTGGGCAGAGGGCGACCACCGAGAGAACAAGGGGCGATGGAGCCATCGAAACGCTAGGGCCACCCGTCGGGTTGGAAGGTACAAACAGACAGGCAGCGTCAACGGGGGTGTATAACACAGAGCGGGAGTGAAAAGAAAGAGGCCAATTGAAGGCGGAGGGTGGTTGGTTTGTCATGTTTTTTGTGCGGCGCGGCGGTGTTTGGCGAGGGTTTTTCGGATTTTGAAGTCCAGTTCGGAGAATTGGAACGGTTTGTTGATGTATTCGTCCGCCCCGTAGAGTGGGGAGGTGAGGTCGTTGAGGTTCTCGCCGATACCGGTGACCATGATCAAGCCGATGTGGTTATACTCTTCGTGTTCTCGAACGTATTTGGCGACTTCCCATCCCGAAAGTCCGGGCATACGGACATCGAGGAGGATCAGGTCGGGCTGTTGGCTAATGATCATGGAGAGTCCGGCGTCTCCGTCGGGGGCTTCGAGGAGTTCGCAGTGCATTTGACTGAGGTGAGCCATGACCATTTGTCGTAATTCGGCGTCGTCATCAACAACGAGGATGAGGGGTGTTGCGCGTGGACTGGTCATCCGTGGACTCCTTGGCGTCATGCGTGCATCGGCATAACGGGGTTAGGCAGGGATCTCGATGGACTGCAAAACTTTTTCAAAGTTTTGTTTTTTGGATTCAAAGACGGACGCTGCAGAGGTACCTGTAAAGAGCATGACCTCGTTGGGTCTTGTCAAGATGGCGACACGCATTTGACAAACTTCGACGCGTTGTCCGCGCAAGATAAACTGGTAGGAAACGCTATAGGCTTCAAATCCGCAGTAGGTACAGGGTTCTTCGTTGAGCATACGAAAGCCCGTCAAGCGGGTTTTGAGTTCGGCCATTTGTTGGCTAAGGAACTTTTGGGGTCCGAGACCGGGGCGGATGCGTTCGCGGCTAAAGGCGACGTTTTCGCGGAATCCCGAACCGAGGCGCAAGTGGGGGGATTGGCGGGGATCGATCACACGAGGGGCGACGAATGTATGAACCGTCCGATCACTCCAAGTATCGGGAAGGTCAATCGACAGAGATCCGATAGCAACACGCATCTTTTGTTTCTCGGCTGCGTTGGGGGCGCGTGGGCCTACGAGAGGCAAAAGTGAACCGTGACGGGTATCACTTGGGGGGGACGCGCCGGTTTCGGCTTTCCGCTTGGGCGACATCTAAGGACCGGGTACGCGATATCGAAGAGTCTATCTTGGTGCCTCAGGGTCTTTTTCACGGCCTCTCGTTGTTTGGGAGGCTATGTTTGGAGAACGGCTTGGGTGTGGCCTTCGGTGTTTTTGCTTGATCTTGCGCGATACCGAGGCTTTGGGCGTGACCGTGTTGTGTTTGTGGGTTATTCGCTTTCGGTGTCTGCGAAGGCGAGAACGCTTGCCATGGCGGTTTCGACGCTCGAAGGCAAGGCATCCATTCCGAGCATGGCCCCCCATTCGGTTTGTCGTGCGAGGCGTGGATTTTCGAGCAATGCGGCGATCATCTCGGCTTCTTCTGGGCTGAGTTCTTCGGGTTGTTCTTGTTGTTGGCCTGAGCCGCCACGTTCGAACCGATCCACTTCGTCCACGCGATCGACGGCATCGGCAGCTTCGAGGCGATCGTTGGCTTCTGTTTTGGAGGTTTTTTCGTTGCGGGAAGCGCCTTGTGTCGAGGCTCCGCGCACGTTGGGGCGATGAATCTTCATAAGCGATATCTCCCGTATACACGAGGGGATCGGATGATGCTTGATTTTGCAAGAGAGGTTTCTCTTGCGTATCCAACAAGCATCGACTCAATCGTAGAAGATGCCAGCATCTTCGTTCGCTTGTCAAGTCTTGCGTCGTGGGGGCGGCACTTTGAGCGATCCTCGCGATCGGTGAAGCAAAACGAAAAGGAATGTTTCTTGGGTGTCTTGGCGCTGTGTGTGTACCTTTGGGCTTGACAAGGCGGGTGCTTTTCTATGTACTTGTGCAGCCGAAGAAACAAGAAAGCCTCATTCCTCTCGGTTGCTGCTTTTCTTTTGTTTGGTGGCGTCCCGAAGCACAAGGATACGGTCTGTTCTTGGGTTTTGACAGAAAAAGAACGGTATCGGCCTTCTCAACGGTGGTTTTCTGGCTAACACATCGAGGTTTTTTGATGACGATGATCTGGAGTGCTTCTCCTTTTGCGATCTTTTGGTTGGCAGCGGACCCGATCAAGATCCTCTCCGGCTTGGTGTTGGGTGTCGTCATGGTGGGAATTATGCTGTTAATTCTCCGATCCATGGGCATCGACAGCCAGACTCCACCCGCGATGGTTTGGCGCAAGATCAAGCTGTTCTTTGGGGCGTTGATCTTGCCGATCTTGGCGAGTCGAAAGTTGAAGGAAGCGGACATCCTCGAAGAAGGGGGAAAGTTGAGCGAGGCGTTGGCGATTTACCTTCGCCTGTTTGACTTTGACGGGATGTTGAGTTCAAACGCGACCCTCGCGATTCACAACGAAACTTTGCTCGAACGAATCGAAGATATCTGTGAGCGTACGGGGTACGATTTCCCAGCAGAACAGATCAACCGCTTTCGCGAGGATATCTACGATTATTATCTGGTTCGCCAAATGCACCTTACACCCGTCGACTACGACGGAACGCCGCTGCATCGACCCGAGAACGAAGATCGTTTCAAAGACAAGCTCAACATGACCCAAGAGCGCGATCTGATCAAAGGCTTCGAGCATTTTCTTTCGACCTTGATCCAGCGCATCCAAGAACATCTCCACCGAGGTGGTGTGGTGGCTCGCCCGCGTGTGAAAAAGCCGCAGGTGTCGCCTTCTCAGGTCGGTCTAAATACCCCGGATGTCCCGATGGGAGCAGAAGATTCTGCCGACGCAGCAGGCGAACAAGGCGATATTTATCGCAATGATCCCGAACGTGCGCTGCCTGCTCGCGGTTTTGCCCCTCCATCCGGTCATGCCGCTCCGCCCAAAGAAGCCAATCCCTTTTCCGTCGACGATCCCCGTTCTCCGTTCTCCGAATCAACGGGCACTCTTCGCAAATTGACGGGTGTCGAAGAAGATCAACCTTCGGCCAATCCTTTCGCAAGTCCCGCTCCTGCCGCCCCGAACGCCAATCCATTTGCACAACGCAGCCAAGATGCGCTTGCTGCGGTGAATGGCGGACCTGTGATGCCCATGCAGGCCCGACCCGCAGGGATGGCGATTCCTCAACCTGCTGCGATGCCTGTCCCTGCGATGGCTGCTCCTGCTCCGCAACCGACAGGTGGTTTTCCCAATTTCGGACAAGCACCCGCAACCACACCAAGCGGCACGTTTCCCGCTCCCGGTGGGTTTCCCGGGGCCGCGCCGCGCCCCGCAGCCCCGAGCTTTCCACAGCCTGTATCGCCACAAACGATGGCTCCACAGCCCACAGGTGGATTCCCCGGCTTCCAAGGCCCTCCGCTTGGCGGGCAAGCGCCGCGCCCCGCAGCTTCGGGCTTTCCGCAACCTATGGCTCCGCAACCTATGGCTCCACAGCCCACAGGCGGATTTCCCGGCTTCCAAGGCCCTCCGCTTGGCGGGCAAGCGCCACGCCCCGCAGCCCCGGGCTTTCCGCAACCTATGGGGCCGCAACCCACAGGTGGATTCCCCGGCTTTCAAGGCCCGCCCCAAGCAGCCCCGATGCCACCCGCAGGAGCGCCTTTTCCACAACCGACAGGCGGATTCCCCGGTATGCAAGGACCATCGACGGGTTCTATGCCCTCTCCACGCCCCGCAGCCCCGGGCTTTCCACAACCGACAGGCGGATTCCCCGGCTTCCAAGGCCCTCCCCAATCTGCTCCCATGCCGCCCGCAGGCTCGCCTTTTCCACAACCGACAGGCGGATTCCCCGGCTTCCAAGGCCCTCCTGCTGGTTTCCCCGGACAGAAAAAGTAACCCACCCTACAGATCTCGCGCCAAACATCCCATCCCCTTAGATCTCTCGCCTTCTCCATCATCGACTCTTCGTCTAGCGAGGAAGGTATTCGTCGATCGAAAGCGACGCGCCGAGTTGTTTGAGTTTGTTTGGAAACGCTGCGAGGCGTTCTGTGAAGGCGTTTTCTTGCAGTGCGCTGCGCCCTTCGACGAAAAGTGCCCCAAGCAACAGCCCTAATTCATGGAAACCATGCAGGATGGATATCTCTGCGCTGTGAAGGCGTTGTTTGGGGCCGAGGCGGAGGTTTTGAGAGCCTTCGGTCAAAGAGACGCCAAATTGGCGGAGTTTGCTTCGTATCTGAGGGGATGGATACTGCGTGTCGTGTGAAAAGGATCGTTGTGATCGTGTCAGCAACAACCAGATCCACCAAGCGTTGCGAAGGGTGGGGGGCACGTCGAGGGGAGGGGCGCGATCGGGTGCAGGGAAGGGCTTGTTGGTGTAGAGGTGGAGCATCTCGGGTGTGGGCCGTTGGAGGTCGATCTCTGTCTCATAAAGCGCGTCGATCAAGGTATCGATGCCCCAAAAACGCCGACCTGTCAGGGTGATCTGACCACCTGTGATCATCGTCGCCAACAACAACAACCCCGTTTCTAGCCGATCAGCAGGCAGTCGAAGCGTGGTGCTTTTCAGGGGCCGTTGTGCATAAGAGCCACGTCCATCGATGAGCAGCGTCTTGCCTTCGCGCTGGATCGCTGCTCCCATGGATTGCAACACCGCGATCTGCTCGTTGAGAAGCGGATCTTCGTCGGAAAGCGAGAGGGCACTTTGTCCATCGGCTCCGAGGGCAGCGAGCATCCAACAAGCTGTACGAAACGGATGCGGTGGAGCGTCCCGAAGATCCGCACTATTCAACATCGCAGAGTGGAGTTTTAGATAGCCTGTCTCTTGGGTAATGGAGACGCCCATTTTTTCAAGCCCCACGAGTAGACCAGACCAGATATGCGCAGGCATCGGATCGTAGGGCGATATCGCAAACCGCACAGCGCCACACCGCAAAAGCAGCGGTATTACGGGCCAAAGCAACGTCTCACTTTCCCGCAAAAGACCGTAGGGGATCGTGTTTTCTTGTGGCGAGCCTTGGATGCACACGCGCTCTTCTGTTTGTGTCCATGACATCCCGATCTGTTCGAGAAACCCACGCATCCGCTGGATCTCGTCGTTTTGTGGAAGACCTTCGATCTCCAACGCGCCATCCGTGATCAAGGAAAGCGAAAGCGCAAAAAGACCCAAGCTGCTAGAGCCTTGGACTTCAACGCTCCCCTCCAATCGCTTCCCTCCATCCACGATCCATCGCCTCAAGGTGTGCCATCCTTTTTCTTGATCTCCCCATCCCGCTCTGATTGCGATGGCTGCGATGCCTCGGAAGTTTGCGATGGCTGCGATGCCTCGGAGGGTTGTGTCTGTGAGATCTCATCGAGGGTTGAGTCAGTGGGGGATGGAGTGAATTCTTCGATGAATTCGTCGGGATCGGGGGGGAGTGGATCTGTTTGAGTGAGGCTTCCGCGAGGCATGGTGTAACCATCGGGAGGTCGGATAGGTGGGAGGGCGGGTGGCTTTGCCGACGTTTCGATGGGGACGGACGAGGGGGGGAGTTCGGAGGCTGCGGTTTGCGACAAAGGAGGTGCGGTATGTGCAAAAAGAGCGGCGGTCAGCTCGTTTTGGAGAAAGATATCGCCTGCTTGTTGCTCTTGGATTTGTGCTTCTTCGGGTGGCCGTTCGTTGGAAGAAGGCGCAAAGGGCGGAGGGAAGGACATCACATACGTTGTCGGATCGGGCGGTGACGTTGGGGCGGGTGGAATGGGAGAGGACGGTGGGGGAGGTGGTGTTGGCGAAGAGGGTGGTGTTCCTGAGGGTGGTGTTCCCGAGGAGTCGTTGTCTTTTCGGTTGCGCAAGAAGACCCGAGAAAATGCAAGACCGATCTCAAAGAGGATGTACATGGGAAGAGCCATGATCATGAGGTTCAACGGATCGCCTGTGGGGGTCAAGACCGAAGAGATGATGAGGATCAAGACAAAAGCGTGTCGGCGGTATTGTGCGAGGAGTTCGGGGGGAGCGATCCCAAAAACGCCGAGCAAAAAGATCACCAAAGGCGTTTGAAAGACGATGCCAAAGCCGAGCAAAAACCAAGAAGAGATGCCGAGGTACGCTTGTAAGGTCAGGTTGGGTTTGAGTTGCCCCCACGCATCTTCGGAAGCGTGGGGATAATCCCATTGGTAGCGAAGTTGAAAGCGTTGTGGAGACCCAGAGAATTGGAGGTCGATCGATTTTTGGCGCAAGAGAGATTGGACGGCTTGGAGCAGATCGACGCGTTTTGGATCAGTCGGTGGATAGAGGTTTTTCGCACGCAATCGCAGGATCGGTTTGAGGGGGATCTTTTGTGCCGAAGCGGCGGTCTTTTTGGCGGTGCGGGTGGCAGAGGGGGAGGGGCGATGTTGATGTGTCGGAAGCGTCGATGGTGTGGGCGTTTTGTGTGCAGATGGGATGGGCGATGGGCTTGGGAGCGTGGAGGCAGCGAAGAGCTGTTGGAGAGCGGGGAGATCGATCTGTAGGACAGGGCGTTTGGAGGGGGTTTTAGTTTGCGGTGTGTGGGGTGGGGTGGGGATGGGAAGAAGTTCGAGAGTGAGCCCGCCTTGACGGACAGGGGCGGCGGGTTGGGCTTGGAGTGGGCTGGCGTAGATCAAGAGGAAGCGATAAGCCGAAGGGACGGCGATCTTGTAGGCAAAGGTCGCTCCTGCAACGAAAAGCAAGATCGAGCTTGTGAGGACAGGTCCGATCAATCGGCGTTCGTTGGGGTGGAGCCCGGGGGCGATAAACAGCCACGCTTGCCAGACCCAAACGGGGAAGGCAAAGAAGATCCCGGCAAATAGGGCGATCTTGAAGGATTGAAAGAGAGGTTCGGTGAGAGAGAGGTAGTGGAGGTCGGGCTGGATGTTGGTTCCAGCGGTGGCCTCTTTGAGAGGCCCCATCAAGAAGCCGATGATCTCTTTGGCGTAGGTGAAGCCAAAGATCGAGCAAAAGATCACCGCAAGCGAGGCGATCAGGAGACGAGTACGGAGTTCTCCGAGATGTTGAGTAAAGGACATCTGGTGATCTTCGGCATGGAATGGTTTGGACACGAGTGGATCCTTTGGTTATGCGTCGACTTTGCTGGATGGTTCGGAAGGATGGGAGGGAGCCGTTTCAAGGGAGGGAGGGATATCGGAGTGGGCGGCTTTGGAGGCATCGGAGGCATCGTTTCCGCCACAAGTTGGATCGCCCATGATCATCTCGGATTCTTGGGGAGGTTGCCAAGGGTCAAGGGATTGGTGGACTTGGTTTTGGAGGTCACCGAGAGAATGTTGGACGTCTTTGAGAGGGCCTTGGATCTCGGTTTCGAGTTCGTTTTTGATGCGATTGAGTTCTTCGCGTTCGAGTTCAAAATTGATCGCATCTTTGACTTCTTGGGTGGCTCTGCGAACTTCGCGCATGGCTTTTCCCATCCATCGAGCAAACTCTGGTAGCTTGGAGGGGCCGAGCAAAAGCAGGGCCGCCACCAAGATCAGGGTCATCTCCCAAACACCGATATTGAACATTCTTCTTCTTCCCTGTGTTGTTTGTTTGCGGTGCCATAGCACTACCTTGGCGCGCAATGTAATCGCATCCTTGACGCGGCGCAAAGGAAAATCAAGCCCTCGTGCATGGATTTTGTTAAACAGTTCGGACTATCGGACGATTTCAATCGTCAAGGAAGTGAGAGTCGGGGTGGTGAGAAGGGGCGAAAACAGGCGGGTTGGTGGAAGTCGGGTTGGGGAGACGGTGCAGGAAAAGCCGAAAGATAGCGGCGTTTGGGAGGGCTATTGTGGATAGCATAAGCGTTCCATGTCCAAGGCTGCAAGGGAAAGTCAGTGCGTAAGATGCGGGCATAGCCGAGCCATCGGTTGTTTTGGATGTCAAAGGAATAATCGCACGGGAGTTCTTGGGTTTGTATCGTGCGGATAGCAGAGAGTTGGAGCAGGAGATGGTGTCCGTGTGGGCCGAATTCCATCTCCAAATAAGGCCATCCTTCGGCGGTTTGTGGTCCTGCAACAAAGATCTCGACAACTTCGTGTTCCCACAGGCGGGGTGTAGGGCCGATCGGATGGGGAGGTGGGGGATCGTTGTAGAAAGGTGCTTGCCAGACAAAGTGAACTTGTTTGGGATCGTCCCATGCAAACACGGTGATGTGTTCGTGGGGTGGGAGTGGTTGTGCGTCCCATGTGGATTGGATGCGAAGGGAGAGAGCGTTTTTTGGGGGGAGTGGGATTGGCGGCATGGGTGTCTCCTTGGGGATGGGGCGGCTCGTACGGTCTGTTAGAGGTTCGGAAGTGATCGCTTTGAGGTTGTGTGCATGAGGGGGGTTGTGTTAGAGCAGGAGGTTGGGATCACGGCCTCGGCTTAGCAAGGTTGTGTGCGTCGAAAACGGTGGAAACGACAAAGGCGCGCAGAGAAAGGAACAACAGAGATGGCGTATCGTGTCGGTATGGTGTGGGATGCGGCGTTTTTGCAGCACGACGCAGGAGAAGGACACCCAGAACGAGCGGAGCGTTTGGTGGCGATCCGTGAAGCGTTGATCGAAGAAGGGATGTGGGAGCGCTTTGTACAAGTTCCTGCACGCGAAGCGACGCGTGATGAATTGTTGCGTTGTCATACCGCAGAACACATCGATCAAGTGATGGCGGCCCGAGGCCGAAGCCATGTGAGCTTTGATCCCGATACGCACGCTTCTTCGGGGACGGTGCCAGCGGCGTTGCGTGCTGTGGGGGGATCGGTGGATCTTGCGCGTGCGGTGTGGCGTCGTGAAGTCGATCGCGGCATGGCGTTGGTGCGCCCGCCGGGGCATCATGCCGAGCGCGACAAGGCCATGGGGTTTTGCTTTTTTGGGAACATTGCTCTTGCTGCGCGTGCGTTGATGGCCGAAGAAGGCGCAACACGCGTGATGATCGTCGACTGGGATGTGCATCACGGCAACGGTACACAACACATCCTCGAAGATGATCCGCGTATATTGTTTGTGTCGCTGCATCAGTATCCGTTTTATCCGGGTACGGGGGCGCTTGAAGAAGTGGGCGTGGGGCGAGCCAAAGGGCGCACGGTGAATTTGCCGCTTCCGATGGGGATGAGTGATCATGACTACCGCTTGTTGTTTCAGTCGTGGATTGTGCCGATGGCGGAGCAATTTGAGCCAGAGATGATCTTGATATCAGCGGGTTATGATGCGCATCGCCGCGATCCGTTGGCGATGATGCGTCTGAGCGCGGGGGGATTTGCAGCGATGGCATACGATCTGTGCGCGTTGGCGGAGCGTTTGTGTGGAGGGCGGATCGCGGCCTTTTTGGAGGGGGGATATGATCTCGAAGGCTTGTCTTCTTCGGTGGTTGCGACGTTGCGTGTTTTTTTGGGGGATGACGTCGAATTGTCGGGTGATCCGCAGCTTGCGGGGGCAGCATCACGTAGCGTTTTGGAGGCAAGCAAGGCGTTGTTGGCGGTGTACGGTTTCAAAGGTTGAGCAAAGAAGGTTTTTCTCCCGGATTATCGGTTTTTTGAGCGGAGCGGGGAGAAGTGTCTGATGTGGATGGATCGGCTCGGTTGGTTGGCGTTTGCGTTGCCGTTCGGCTTTTGGCTGTGGATGGCGGGTGCTTCTCCTGAAGGAGTGGATGCTCCGGGGGTGGTGGCTGCGACCTTTTCATTGCGCGAGACACATCCGATGGGTGGGCCTTTGGCGCTGATGTTGGGGCATGGGTTTGCGTTATTGCCGTTGGGTTCTCTTTCGTTTCGGATGACGGTCGCCTCTGCTTTTTTCTTGGCTGTCGCTGCGTGGCTGTCTTTTCAAGCGGGTGTGCATCTGTTGGTGTTGTTGTTTGGAGTCGAAGGGCGGGGAGTTTGGGGGCGGTGGATGGTTTTGTGTGGGGTGGGTGTGGTGATGGGTTCGGTGGCGGTTTGTATGCAGGCGAATCATCCGGGTTTTGTGGCGGTGTACGTTGTGTTGTTGTGTGCGGCATGGGAGCGCAGTCTGGCGTGGTGGTTGTTGCCGGAGCCGTTGCGCCTCTCACGAGGGGGAGGGTTGGCCGTTCTTTTTTTTGGTTTAGCGTTGGCGATGTTTCCGTGGCCCTCGGTGGGGTATCTGTGCGGGGGAGGTCTGCTGTGTTGGGGAAGACGAAGTCGTTTGCGTTGGGGGCATGCGTGTGTGGGCGTTGGCTTGTTCTTGGTGGGGTTCGGTAGCTTTCTGTACCTGCCTGTACGGGCATCGCAGGGAGCGGATTCTTGGTTGCAAACACAAGCAGCCTTGGGGCCGAGATCGAACAACATCCCCTCCTTTTCGGTTCGCAAAGATCGGCTTGTTTCATCACAAACTCCTTTTCTGGATATCTCTTTGGGGGAGGCGAAGCGCAAAGAGATACCCCCGAAGAGTTGGGCTTTTTCGCAAAGCGTGCGTGGAGTCGTGGGATGGTTTTTTTCTCAAGCGGGTGGGTGGTTTTTTGTTCTGGGTTTTGTGGGGCTGTGTGTTGCTTGGGGTCGGGTGCGGAGTGTAGGGATTGCGTTGTGGGTGTGGTGCATGGTGGGGCCGTGGGGAGCGTGGATGGCTGGGGCTTCTGTGGAAGAAGTGTCCTCGCAAGGTCTTTTCATCCCTTCGTTGTTGGTGTTGGGATGGTCTGTCGCGATCGCGTTGTTTTGGCTTGCGCAGCGTTGGAAACGTCGGATGATGGCGGCGGCGGCCTGCGTTCTTTTGATATCGGGGTGGGGGCTACATCTTTTTCCTTGCTCGTCTTGCGAGCGGGGAATCGGGCGCCTCTTGTTTCCCGTGGCATCGGCCTCACAGAAAGGAGGGTGTTGTCGTCCACGAGACACACAGACCGCTCTTTTGTGGAGCGAGTTGATGGAGGAGTTGCTTCCGCGTGATGCGCTCGTACTCACCCGAGAGGCCCATCACACGGTCTTGCTGCTGTACCGACAAGCGATTGAGCGACAACGCCCTGATGTGACCTATATTCCGCGTGATTTGCGTGATGCGCCTCATTTTGTACGGGCGCGCCTTTTGCGATCCGCCCCGCCCGTTCGTCTGTTGCGACGGCTTCAAGAGAGAGAGCTGTTGCGCCTCTTTGATGAACTGCGAAATATCGCAGAAGGGCGTCCCGTTTGTTTGGAGTGGTTTGAGGACCTGCCCGAATGGATCGCACAAACAGCCTATCCAACGGGTCTGTTGTTTACATGGGATCCTGAGAATCCGGTGGCACGCGATGCTCGGGGACGTGCCGAAGACGACGAGCGAATGGCCGAGCAACAGCGGCGCTTTTGGCAAGAGGCTTATGCCTTGTTGGGGGCTGCGTGGCAGTCCAATGCCTTGTTGCGAGAGCGGTTGCAAACGACGCACATCCTTCATGCTCAAGCTTACCTTCAAAGCGGGCGCTGGCGTGCCGCCAAGCAAGAGATCGTGTATGCGTTGCGTTGGCAGGGCCACGAACAAAAGCTGCGTATTTTGCAAAAACGCTTGCAACCTCACCTTGATACCCTCACACCTTTGCCGCCGCGCAAGTGATCGGGCGAAACGAAGATTGACTTTTGCTTGTTTCTTCGCTAGAATCCCGCCTCGCTGCCGCAGGCATTGCGGCACTCAAAGATGTATTGTATCTGCGCGAAAGAGCGAAGGAGCAAAGGAATGGCAACCGCAACCACAGCCTACAAGGCTGGAGACGAGGTTATGTCTTGGTGTACCAAGTGCAAGGAGATGCACCTTCATCACGTGAAGGCTGTGGGTGCCGATGGAATCCCTGCCCGTGTCATCTGCACTTGTTCAGAAAAGCGAGAACGCAACTTTCGCCCTGATCCTCCAAAGGCCGCAGGTGAGAAACGCTCGTCGAGCTCGTCTTCCACCGCTTCAGCGGCTCCCAAACGCGCCTCAAAAAAAGTCGTAGAATCTCCCCAAGTCCAATGGCAAAAGCTGATCGACGGAACCAACAGAGAGAAATCCCGCACTTATGAGATGAACGCGCAGTTTGCACAAGGCGATCTGCTCGATCATAGCAAGTTCGGTCCCGGCGTTGTGACGGAGCTTTTGGATGCACACAAGATGGTTGTCGTGTTTGAAGACAAAACACGCATCATGATCTTTAACAAGCACCATTGATGGATGCTTTTCTTTTCCTGCCCTTTTCTTCTTGCCTCTCGACATACACCCCCTTCTACCCATGTTTGAACCCAATCGTCGGGGACTTTGGAGGCCGGGCAGATGTGCTTGCTTGTTCTTCCTCCCATGTCTGTTGGCTTGATTCTTTTCTCCTCCGCCATCGCGGACCAAAAAAGGGCTGATCATGGACGTTTGCCGTGTGGTTTTGTGGGGGCTTGTGCTTTGGATGGGTTTAAGCGCATGCGAGCGAACGCCCCGTGAGTCGTCCCCTACCCCAACTCCAACCCAAGGCCCCGTGTTGGCTTGGATTGGAAACCAACCTCTCTACGAAAAAGATTTTCTTGCGCGTTATCGAGCGGCGGGTTCGTCGATCGAACCTGCTGCTTTTTTGCAAGCATGGATCGACGAAGAGATCTTGTGGAAAGAAGCCGTCAACCGGGGACTTTTGACTTCACGGCAAGTTCGCGAACAAACACAAAAAATGCAGATCCTGCGTTTGCTCAAAGTCGGATTTGAGCAAGAGTACAACCCAAGCTCGATCCCCGCAGGACTTGTGCTTGAGGTATACAACGCACGCTTGCCTGAATTCGTGAAGCCTGTGCTGTTGCGGACAGTTCATTTGCTTGCCGAACGTCCCAAGCATCCGTCGCATCAACACAAACGTCGCGGCGTGCCGCTTCCTCCCATCCCACCCGCCGAACAAGCGATCCTTGACGCCGAGTTTCAACGACGCACAGATATCTTACGAAATGTCCTCCGCTCGCTGCACGCTGCCAAGGCCCGAACCAAGGCCGACTTTGAACGTGTGGTGCGGCCTTTTCTTCAAGAGCACAATCGCCCTCATCCCTCGCTGATCAAATTGGGGCAGACGCTTCAGTCCGCTTTAGAACTCGATCCCAAGATGACAAGTGCGGCGATGTTGCCCTTACTTCGGGAGTTATTGCCTCAAGTGTCTCAGGATATCCTTTGCACTTTTTGTCCTGAAGCACGAAAACTTTTGGGCGGATGGAAAGGTGAGAAGGGGCCACAATTCGAGCAGCCGATGTCGGCATCGGCCCGTCGTTACCTTCTTTATTTCGCGCAACGCTTTCGAACGCGCCCCCAAACCGCCTTGCGCTACGAAGAGATCCCGCCTTTTCCTGAGCGCGAAACCAACGGCTTTTTCAACGTTGTGCGACCCTTTGCAAAGGCAGCTTACGCCCTCAAGGACGGTGAGATATCGGGCCTCGTTGAGACTTCTTTTGGAAACCACCTGATCTTGCGCCTTGGGAGTTTGCCGCTAGAAAAGAAGACCTACGCAGAAGTCGAAGGGATGCTACGCAAAGAGATCTACGAACTACAAAAGAAAGAGATGTTCCAACATTGGCTCAATCGATTGTTGGCCAACTACCACGCCAAGCTCTTCCCCAAACGCTTGGAAAAGATAGAAAAATTGTCAAGCAAGGGAACTTCGCCACAGCCCCCAAAGCCTTAGAGAAAGAAGAGATCTTTGATGCGAGCCGTACCTTTTGATGCCGTCGTCGAGGCAGCCAAAGAGCTATTTTTGGAGACACATTTTCATTTGCGTGAGGATATCCGCCTCGCTCTTGAACGGGCGTGGGAACGCGAAGAAGAACCCGCTCGGACATATATCGGCCTGTTGTTGGAAAACGCCATCCTCGCGAGCAAGGGCGAAGTCCCTTTATGTCGAGATACAGGGATTCCGATCTGGTTTGTGGAGATGGGGAGCGAGTTGGGGATGGAGGATGGCTTGTTGCCTCAGGCTGTGGAGGAAGGGGTCAAACAAGCCTTCCTCCAATATCCGAGTTTTTCGCCGATCCTCCAAGATCCTTTGGATGTCAAGAGCCTAATCACGGACAGGATTCCAGCGAGCGTCCATCTGCAAATCGTCGAAGGATCCGAGTTGCGGATGATCTGTATGCGTGCCTCTGCCTTGAGCGAGTTGAGCAGTCGTTTGGGCGTGTTGGAGGCGGGGTTTGCAGAACGCGAGTTGGTGGAATTTGTAAGACAGGCCGTGTTGCAAGCGGGGCCTTGGTGCAATCCGCCTGTGTTGGTCGGGGTGGGCATCGGCGCTTCTTTGGACGAGGTGGCTCGCTTGGCGCGTGGAGGGCTGTTGCGTCCTGTTGGAAAGCCTCATACGCGCCTAGAATACGCCCGCTTGGAACAAGAGATGTTGAACGCCGTAAACGCCCTCAAGATGGGACCAGGTGGAGTGGGCGGCGAGACCACCGCGCTTGCTGTCCACATCGAAACAGCCCCGTGTCATCGAGCGGCGATCCCTGTTGCGGTCTGCATCTTGGGGCATAGCGTTCGTGTCGCCGAAGTGATCTTGACGCCCGATATATGAGGCTTTTGAGTGGTGTGGCTTTTTTGATGGGTGGAGCGTCGGCGAAAACAGCGTCAAGGCATTTACGCGACAGCGCGGGTGCTATCGAGGTTGGGTTGCCAAGCGGAGAGGATCTGCTGTTCGTCGAGGATGCCTTGGCGAGTGATGCGGGGGGGCGTGCGGGTGACGTCCACGACGGTGGACGAACCTTCGCCTGAAAGATCGCCTGCGCTGATCAAGATATCGATCCATTGTCCGAAGTTTTTGCGAACTTGAGCTTCCGAGGTTTCGCCGCGTTTGCGGGCGAGGTTGGCGCTGGAGATCAACAGAGGCGCATCGAAGGCTTCGACGATGCGGCGAGAGATCGGGTGTTCGGGGACACGGACACCGATTACACCGTTGTTTTGGAGGTTTTTGACGATCTTCTTTGGGATGTGATCGCCCATCTCAAACAGCAAAGTCAGGGGGCCGGGCCAAAAACGTTCGATCAGGCAGCGGGCTTCGGGTGAAACTTGCCGTGTGATCTGCTTGAGTTTTTGTGCGTTGGGGATCATCACAAGCGACGGGGCTTTGTTGGTGCGTCGTTTGATTTGTAGAACGTTGATCACGGCTTCTTCGGAGAGAAACGGTGTGGCGAGGCGGTAGGTGCTGTGGGTTGGAAAACAGACGGTGCCATTTTTGCGCAGGGTGTCTGCGATCTCATCGTAGAGATGGGGGGATTGTTGGAGTTCGGCGACAGAGATGATACGCATTCGAGCCTCCTTGGTGATGAAGGGAACAGAAGATCGGCGCAGCGGGGGCGCCTTGTGGGCATCGTGTTGATTTGCCGCGAAGTATCGGAGAAAAACAGAGGGACACAACAAAGAGGGAAAACAAAGAGAGGAGAGAAATGCACAAGGCTTGTTCGATGGGGAATCGAAAAAAACAGAGGATGCAAAGGGAGGAAAAGCAGAGGACCATCAGCACCTCACAAAAGGGATTTGTTTTTCAACGTAGCCGCCTTGGGAGAGTGCGTCAAGGATTCTTTTTTGGTTCGCCACACAAACGACACAAAGACGGGTTAAGCACGTTTTTTTTCTTGCGTCTCGAATTGCACGGGAGATAGGCCCAAGAGGATACGACGGGCCATATTGAGCGCAGTATAGGCCGTGATCATTTGAACGCGGTGGCGTTGCCCGGGAAAGAAAAAGCGTCTGTGCCATGTTTTCTCCACCGTCGCAGCCGCGATATCAACGGTCCCTACGGGCTTTTCGGGAGTTCCTCCTTCAGGGCCTGCGATCCCCGTCACTGCCACTGCGATATCAGCCCCGCTGATCCGCAACGCGCCTTCGGCCATCGCACGCGCAACAGCTTCGCTGACGGCTCCGTGTTCTTGTAGCAGCGCTTCTGGAACCCCAAGAATGCGGCTCTTTGAGGCATTGCTGTAGGTGACTGCGGAACAGAGGAAATAATCAGACGAACCCGCCAAAGCCGTGATCTGTCGGGCGATCAAGCCTCCTGTACAAGACTCGGCAAGAGCGAGCGTTTTGTTTTGTTGTCGAAAGAGTTGGGCGAGCAGTTCCACAAAGTTGTCTTCGTCGTAGCCAAAGATGTACGGTGCAAGGCGATCTTGGACGTGTTGTGTGTAGGTAGAGCCGATCTGTTCGGCAGATTGGGCATCGTTGATGTTGGTTTGGAGGCGGATATGGATCTCGGGTAGCGCCGCACGATAGCCGATCTCCAAGCCCTCGGGGAGCGGATAGAGATCAGCCAACAGGTCGGCTGCTTTGGATTCCCCAAGGCCAAAACACTTGATCTCGCGGACGAAAGGCTTGGCGTGGGCGGGGCCTGCCTGTTCGATCAGACAAGGGATCACGCTGTCCTCAAGCATCGCCTTCGTCTCGCTTGGGACACCCGGCATCGCAAAGAAGCGACAATGGCCGATCGTGATGTCGACACCGGGGGCTGTTCCGTTGGGGTTGAGCAGCGAACGCGCTCCCTCAGGGAGATCCGCTTGTTTGAGGTTGCTCTCTCCGAGTGGGCGCTGAAGCGCTGCAAAATAGGCCCGCAGCGTTTCCACCAGCGCAGGCTCTCGGCGGATCGGAACTTGCGCTAAATCCGCCAAGATCGCGACGGTTCGATCGTCATCTGTGGGGCCGAGTCCACCCGTGACGATGGCGATATCGGCACGCGCTTGGACTTCGGCAAACACTTGTTTGAGGCGTTGGGGATCGTCGCCTACAGTCGTAGAGCGTAAGACCCGAAACCCCCGTCGCAACAAGCGTCCAGCGATCTCGCTTTCGTTGCTGTTGACGACGCGACCATCAAGGAGTTCTTCGCCCGTCATGATCAATTCGATGTGCATGGTAAGCTCCCAACGAAAAAGGATGCCCAAAAAAAGCATCTACCAAGAAGCTACGGGCGTTTTCTTCACCTCTGCGCAAGGCAAACGCCCAATATGGGAAGGCGGCCATCTCGATATGCAAGATCTCTCCCCCAAAGCGCTGTTCGCACAGAGCGACGATCCCTGCCGCAGGTTTGCAGCTTTTGATCGTCTGTGGTGAGAGCTTGAGATCCGAGGGCGCACGGGGTTGGAGCGCGGTTTGATCTTGGATATCCCCCAGTTCTGCCTCGGTTTGTTCGCTGTCGGCGACAAATCGCAAACGCCCGTGGTGGATCGACAACATCGCTGCCGTTTGTGCGTGATAGTATAAATGCGTTTCGCACATCTGTTGGCGTTCTTTGAGCAGCCCGATGTGCCGAGTATAACGCAGCTTGATCCGCCACGTCAGCAGGTACTGCAAGCCAAAAGACTCAACCGTCTCTTTGGACATCAGACCAAAAAGGCTCGATTCTCTCGCTCTTTTGGCCGTTTTCAGCGCTTGTTCTTGGGGAAACATACAGGGGACGGTCTGAATAGGACGCAACAGACCGATATCAGGCGAAAACAGATGCGCACGCAACCAATAACAATTGCTTCGCCCCATACGAATCGACGCAACAAGCTCCTGTTTTTGAAGTTGTTTGAGGAGCTTGCGCAGGGCCATCTCGTTGATCTGGGTTTGTTCGGTGATCTCGCGCACCGTGTACACCCCGGGCGAGCGATCAAAAAAAGCCGCTAGGCTTTGGCGGGCACTTTGTTGATCGCTTGACTCGTTTTCTTCGAGAGCGACCGCGCCTGCGGTGGAGGGTTCGTCCTCTTCGTCTTCTTCCAGCCGATGGCCTCGCAACAATTCGAGTAGATCGAGGCTTTTGGGGCGCATACTCTCCTCCTGATCTTGAGCGAGTAAGCGGGGCAACCGCACGTTGTGGCTTCGCTCGCTTGTGGCTGCGCTTGTTGGACTTCGCTCGCTCGTTGTTGCGCTTGTTGGACTTCGCTCGCGTGTTGCGGGATTTCGCTCGCGTGTTGCGGGATTTCGCTCACTTGTTGATGCTTGTCGTTCGTTTGTTGCGGTGTGTCGTTCGTTTGTTGACGCGCCGTCCGTCCCAGTCATCCGTTCGCCCGTCCCCGTCATCCGTTCGCCCGTTGGGCTGCTTCGTTCGCCTGTTTTTGTCTGTACTTCTTTGGTCTTTTGTGAGGGCCGAAGCAGCGAGCGCTCCTCTGCGGAGATTTGTTGGTTGTCGACATGGCCGATGGATGGGCGTATCGGTTCCATGCACTCTTCGACGCGATCTTCGTCAAGCGTTTCGTGCTGCGTCAACAGCCACCGCAGGCGGATCGGCACCACACGCGAAAAGGCATCGGGGCATAACCAAAGAAAAGACCCCGTCTCTAAGCTCGGTAGCCTCGACAAGATCATCTCGACCCCTTCGGGCTGCATCGAACGGATGATCCCTTCGATCTTGCGGATATCTTGTTGCACAAGCATTCGTCCGAGTACCCATGTCGAGCATTGCGCAAGCGCCGTATAATCGATATCGCTCGGGTTTTGACTCGCAAACAAGCAGCAGATCCCGTATTTTCGCGCTTGCTTAAACAACAGCCGCAAGATCTCTTTGCTTGCAGGTTTGCGAACAGGCGGTAGATAGGGCGCGATCTCGTCGATATAGAATAACGCTTGGGGCGATTGCGAAGGATGCTCGATCATCCATTGGTACAGGGCTTGCGCTAGCTGGCTGACAAAGAACTCTTTCTCTTCTTGGGTGTGCAGCGTGTTGAGGTAGATCACAGAGATCCGTGTTCGAGGAACGGGAGTTGCTTCTTCCGATGAATCCGCCTCCTCCGATAGGTTCGCCTCCTCCGATGAATCCGTTTTTTTCGATAGGTTCGCCTCTTTCGATAGGTTCGCCTCTTCGGTGCATGGGGAAGCGTCGGAGTTGCCAGATCGCGGCGAATTTGTTGCGAGGCCAAGCAGTGTGGGGATATCCAAGGGAGTTCCGATATGGAAAAGCAAGCGACGTGCGCCGATGCTGAGCACTTCGATCTTGCGCAACACTTCTTCGCGCTTTTTGGCGGAGATGATCCGAGAGACACGCGCCAGCAAGTCTTCGGGTAGGTCATGCAAAAAAGCCCGAAAATCCGCAAGTCCGTACACTTCTCCATCGGTCTCCACAAGGTATTGCAAGGCCAGATCAAGGTAGGCAGAAACATAACTTCCGTCGTTGGTGTCGAGCGGATAACCCAACAAGGCTGCAAAATTCGAAGCGACGGCGCTGAGCAAGCGGATCTGGACTTCTTTTCGCAACGGCAGATCGGCGATCCGTAGCGGATCAAGACTTAGCGGCATCCCCGCTCGACTTCCCGGCGTCCAGATCACTACCTCGATATCTCGCTGCCAGCGGCGAAGTTGTTCTTGTGGGATATCGTGGAGGCGTTGATCTTGCGCTGTCGCGGGCAAGATCAAACTTGCGATATCTCCCTGCGGATCCACCGCGATCACCGGCAAACCCGCCAATGCAAACTCTTCGCAAAGCACCTTGCAAGCAACCGTTTTTCCACTCCCCGATGCCCCCAAGACCACCGCGTGGCGCAAAAACACCTCTGCCCCCAACTCGACACGTTGGCCCTCTTCATCCATTCCTATAAAGATCGCCATGATTCGCCTTGCATCTCTTCTGTTTGGACTGACGCAGTGGGGTCCGCTTGGTTGGGTGGGGCCATGCCCCATACCCCACAAGGGACTATCGCCCCTTGACCCCCATGTTGGCGGGGCGGCCCTACGTTTTTCAAACCCACCATGCTGCCGCTTGAAGTGCCGCGAACACGGGGGGTTTTTATCGACTGCGTCCTCTGATCCTGATTGTGGGCTTTGCAACCATCGCACGGATTGTTCTTGTGCAGGGATCTTTTAACGCATTTGTCTGTCACAATCCAGAACGCACACCGAACAAGTTGATCCTTCGAAAGAATACAGCCGAGACCTTTTGCTGTGATAGGACTTACGCGATTCGATGGTGTTTGTGGGGTTCCACACCACGCCCCGCCATAGACTATCGCCCCTTGACCCCGTGTTGGCGGGGTGATCGATGGTGTTTCAAACCCACAGCACAGCCGCTTGAGCGTTCGCGAACACGGCTTTTTTTGGGCGACTGCGTAAGTTCTATGTGAGATGCTTTATGCCCCGTCATCCGTTGCTTCGGGGATGGGAAACAGGTGAGGATAATGGTGTTTCCATGCCGCGATCATCACCGCATGCGGAAGATCAGCAAAACTGCCGTAGTGATGCAGGTACTCCATATAACGCGATCCTTCCGCATCATAGGCGTGCAGCAAAGCATCGTGTTCTCCATCAAAATCCAGCGGAGCCAACCCAAGACCCAAACAAAGATTTTGATCAAACGCTGGAGAACCCTTCACCCAATGCCCCCCAAGCCACATCTCTGCATAACCATGAAAAGCAAACACCTCCGTCCGCATCACTTCCAACAAACCCGGCGGGGACAAGTGATTGCGCACATCAGAAAACCCCAATCTTGCGGGGATTCCAGCCGCCCGCGCCGCAGCCGTTAAGACGATCGCTTTTGGGACACAAAAGGTCTTGCGGCTCTCAAGGATCACCGATGCTTTCATCTGTTCGGGTTCTAGGCGCACTGCGTACGGATTGTAACGAAAGTGATCGCGCACCTTGTGAAACAACGCGATCGCCCGATCTTTGGGGCTTTGATCGGGTGTGATCGTGTCTTCCACAAACGCACGCACCTTCGGGTGATCGCTATCGACGAAAACACCCGCAGATAGGTACAAATCACATTCTTCTTGCGATAGATGGCGCTCTCGATCCAACCTCATCAACTCTTCTCCAGATCCTCTAAAAGATACAGGAGTGCGTGTCCTCCCTTTTGGAGCAAGAACGCTCCACTCCCACAAAAGATGCTCGTTCCTCGATTGGGGTTGCGTGTCACTCCTGCAGTCGCCTCCGATCTGCGCGATGGATGGAACGTTGTTTGCGTACAGGCCGACACTCTTTCCCCCAGCCTCTTGCAGAAATAGAATCGCTTTGCGATCTTGGCAAGGACAAGAAAATAAGCTCACTCATCAACAAAGGAGGATGCGGGATGCGTTCGTGGCAGGGAGCGGTGCGAAGAGGAACGATCTTTGTTGTCTTTTTGGGGCTTTGTGGGTTCGGAGCCTTCGCCCAAAACGCAGACGGGGACGAAGAACAACAACGAAAGCGCGCACAACTGATCAAGGAAGCGAATTGCTTGAGAGCATGCCAAAACACGTTCCATGCTCGGTTTTCTCGATGCGGTCGGGTTGATGACAGTTCGTCGTGTTATGTGTACGGTGAACTTTATATGATCCACTGCTTGCAAAAGTGCCGCGCTCCTTGGTTTTGTAAAGGCTACGGCAAAACCTTCCAACAATGCCCAGAGAATTGCTTGAAAGATTACGCCCCCACGTTCCAAGAAAAACGATGGGACAAAAAGCGAAAACGTTGGATTCGTCTCAGTAAAGCCCAAGTTCAACGGCAATTGGCTCGCGCACAAGCCGGATGCAAGGGCGTTTGTAGTGTTTTTGATCGCTTCTGCTCGATGGATATCCCACGTATCCGAGAAAAAAAGCTCAACCCGTTGCCTCGTTAAGTGTCGGGTGAAACCCCACCACACAAACCCAAGGTCACCCTTGCGATCGCTCGATCGAACCCTCTCGCCGACAGAACACCGAAGAAAGGTTGCGTTATGCACACAAGAAAGATGCAAAAGAGCCGATGGACGACGGGCTTGGCGCTTGCTATGGTGCTCGCTGTTCCCCCTGCCCTTGCCGACCCACCCAAGCCCACCCCCGCCCCAAAAAAACAACCCGTGCCCACGATCGATCCGACCAACCCGATCCCTTGGATGGCCACTCCACCCCGCGCCGCAACGCCCACCGACACACGCAATCCACCGTCAAATCGGGATGCCAAGGCTTCTGTCGCAAAAAACACCGTACCTTCGGCCAAAAAGACGGCCACCGCAGATCGCGCCCAACCACCCGCCACCAAAAAACAACGCCCTTTTGTTCGGGCTGTCTTTGGTAGCGATGATGCACCCCAGCTCGATCCTTGAAATCGTCTGTTCTCGTCAACGGTGTCCGTCTCGCGGAAAGTTGCTCTGGAGTTCTTGAGGCTCTTTTCTGCCCAAACGTCTAACGGGAGACCTTCGTCTGTTCTGCAAAAAGTTGATCCGAATCTTTTGAGGCTTCTTTCGTCTACAGTCCGCCGTCCTCCAAGGGGTTTTGCCCCAAGGACTTGAATTTATTTTTCTTTTTGGAGGTTTACCATGCCAAAGGTCTTTTCATGGGTTGCGTTGCCTGCGTGGATCGGAGCTTTGCTCTTGCCGTTGTCTGCGATGGCCCACACCCCCGGTCCCACCCAAGGGTATCAAGAGTGCGTAGAGATGTGCTACATCCGTGAGTGCGGTGAAGTCGGCTACAAATGCCCCACCGTCACCCAAAAGAAGATGTATCGCGCTCTTTGCGCAGGGCGTTGTAAAGAGCAGATGCGCCGCCAAGAGTTCGAGCGCACCTTGGCTCCTTTGCGCCTCAAGATGCAGATGGAAGAACAACGCGCAAACCGCGCAAAAGAACTGCTTTTGCTGAAACACAAGATCTGGCTCGAACAACAACAAACCAAAGAACGCATCCAAAAAAGCTACGAACAAGCCCGCCGATCCCGTGATGCCTCTCGTCGTCGTGCCACATTCCGCAAGATGCAACTCGCTCACGAACAAGCTGTCCTTGCTCTGCGCGAAAAGTTCCGTATGAAGGAGCAATTCTTCCAAGCCCGCCAACAAAATCGCTCCGCTGAAGCGGAAACTGCCACAAAACAAGTCAAGTTCTTGCAATCCGAACTCGAACGCGCCCGCAAAGAACGCGATGAGGCCCGTGCCAGCGCCCTCTTGCAAGAGATGCAAGAAAAGCGCAAAACCATCGCTGTCTCCAAGAAAAAAGCCGTCGAGATGAAAGTGCAGCTCCTCCAAGCCAAGGTGCAGCAAAAAGATCAAGAACAACGCGAGATCGAACAAGAACGCAAAGTCACCCAATCCGAAAGACAAGAAGCCACCAAAGAAAACGATCGCGATCGTTTACGCGCTTTGGCCCGTCGCTTGGGCGCTCTCGCTGGACAAAAAGCTGCCATCGCACAAAAACAAGATGCCGATCAAAGAGAACTCGAAAAAGCCCGTACGATGCTTTCTTCGATTGGCCAAGAACAGGGCGGGCAGTAAACCACCCAAGGAGCGATACTTATGAAACGCTGGTTCCCCCTTTTGGCGTTGATCGCCATCTCCCCGATTTTCCAGATGTGCCGACCCGCCATCACCGGCCCGATCTCCAAGATCTGTAGTTATGAAGGCGCACAACGTGGTGAAAGTGTGCTTCTCCAATGTCAAGGCATCGGCTCCGATCACACCACCGCTGTGATCGATGCCAAAAAAGCCGCCTCTTTTTATGTGGCTTCACGTGTCCTCAAAAGCCCCCAAGATCGCGAACGCTTCGGCTCAGTCGAGCGTTCTTTTTATAGCCGCTATAACTCTTTCCTCAACGATGTTCGCCCTGGCAAAGAAATGCGTCTGGATGACGAGGGCCGTGCCATCGTTCGCGTTCGTCTGCATGTTAACCGCAACGAAGTCGTCAAATTCCTCAAAGATTACGGCGTGATCAAAGATGAAACCCCCGACGTCAAAGTCGGAAAACCCTCTGTTGGCGTCGTGATCCGCTGGAATATGAAGACCAAAGATCCCGCATGGAACGAACTGGCTCGCAAC